>JAFZPF010000227.1 GCA_017550455.1 Prevotella sp. | reverse complement strand
TAAAAAAAGTGACTGATATCAGCCACTTTTTTGTGAGTGTGCTGACGCACTACTTACAAAAAAAGACATTGCCTATCGGCGATGTCTTCTTTTCCTTTGGGTGCCCGGTGGGACTCGAACCCACGACATTCAGAACCACAATCTGACGCTCTAACCAACTGAACTACGGGCACCATATGCCACTTTCCTTTCGTTTACAAACGATTTATTATTGGAAAGCGGATGCAAAGGTACGGGAATTATTTGAATAAACCAAATAAATCCCGTTTTTTTTCAATAATTATTTTGCCGGAGTAGCTGGTTTGGCAGGTGCTTGCTCTTGTGCAGGAGCTGCAGCAGGTGCCTGCTCTTTTGTCTGGCTGGCTCCGAATCCAGGCATGGTGTTAGGATTGGTCTGCTGTGTCTGAGTAGCTGTATTCTCGAGAACACTCTCTGAATTAGTTGCTGTGGGTGCTACATAAGCGCAGATAACGCTGAGCACTACCATGGCAGCAGCAAGTGTCCAAGTGGCTTTCTCCACGAAGTCGGTGGTCTTACGAACACCCATGAAAGCGTTGGATGATTGGAAGTTGGATGAAAGACCGCCTCCCTTAGATTCCTGAATGAGCACGATGCCGATCATCAGAATAGCGGCAATCACAATCAAAATAACGAATAATGTGTACATCTTTTTCTTTTATTTTTTATTATTATTTATAATCAATTTTTCTAAAAATCGAATTTGGTCTGCAAAGTAAGCATTTTTTTTTGGATAATTCAAATTTAAACGCTTAATAATTTCCAAAGCCTTCGAATAATTGCCCTGTTTGATGTAAATTCGGGCTAAAGTCTCGGTAAAATAGCCTTCATCGATCGGTTTCTCATCATTATCGCCCTCATTGGCGTCCTCGGGGAGATATTCAGGATTTTCTTTCAGACGGATCATCCCATGATCGTTGTTGATGAAATTATCGATGAGTTCCTGTCCCTTCATCGCGGGTTCCTCAGGTGTTATGTCCATCTCACTCTCTGTCTCGAGGAGATAAGCCACATAGTCGACGGCAGCATCGGCGGGGGTGGGCTTGCGTTTCTCCTTCGGTTTCTCCTCGGGAATGGTTTCCAGGAACCCGTTGATGAGGTCAACCGTTCGGTTCTCGTCCTTACCGTCTTTCTCCGTCAGAGGTTTTTCCTTAGGCAGGTTACGCAGTCGGTAGTGGGCTGCCTCTATCATTTGGAAGAGTATCTTTCTGTCGGTGATATAGATGGATGCCCTGCGCAGTTCCTCATCGAAGGTAGGGTCGTGGAGCAGGAAGAGGTTTTGCAGCATGAGTATGCGTGCTGTCTGATAGTATGGATAGAGTGCCAGCAGGGAACGCAGTTCGTAGAGCGTTTCCTTATCCATCTGTTCGGGGTGGTTGATAAGCTGTACTAAATCCATATGATACGATTGATTACCAGTTGGCCACGGTGGCGTTGAAGATCTGATCGGTAATGTTTTTTACCATCTGAGTGACGAGTTCTTCCTGCACACTGTTGAGACTCTGAGTCGTCTCGTAGCTCGAGGTGGCTGTAAACTGCCGTTCGAAATCTTCCTGGTGATTGATATTATTGGTGAATCTCACATTAACCGTCATCGACAACTCCGTCTGTGCGGAATGCCCTTCGGCGGTCACGGATTTGTTACGTTGCTGATACTGTGTGATCTCTCCTTCGATGACCAGGTCGCCGTTGCGTTTCACTTGAATCAGTTTGGTATGACTGGCGTACATATCTTTCAACTGGTTGTTGAAGATGCTTGCCATCGGTCCCCATACGTAGTTGGAGCGGATCGGGAAGTCGGCGATGGTGATGGTCTTCGTCTTCGTATAATCGATGCTTGCTCCGTTGAACTTATATGAAACGGAGCAGGCCACGGTCAACATCGTGAGCAGTAGCACAAAGAGATATGCTGTATGTCTTTTGATCTTATTCATATTATTTCTTGTCAAGACCGAACTGTTTGATACGGCGGTAAAGGGTACGGTCGCTGATGCCCAGCTCCTGTGCCGCCTTCTTTCTGTTACCGTTGTTACGGTCGAGTGCTTTCTCAATCATCTGACGACCGATATCGCCGAGGTTCAGTGTCTCAAGGTCGGAGATCTCCTCTGCCTCAGCATCCTGCACGGTGGTGACTGGTCTCGGCGTATCACTCTTGATGACGGCAGATACCGGCTGGCTGGTGATCACCTGTCGCTCGCGCGCCTCTTCCAGTTGCTTTCTAAGACTGTTCATGTCGCGTTTGAGATCACTGACATTACCCCGCAACTCGTAGAGAATCTTATACAGTATCTCCCGCTCGTTTTCATAAGAATGACTACCGTTGTGAGAGATGGTGGTGAGCATGGTGCTCTCTGTATCCTGAGGAATGAAATGCCGCAGCAATTCTGGTGTGATGATACGTTCTTTGCTGAGCACCGACATCTGTTCGGTGATATTCTTCAGTTGACGTACATTCCCCGGCCATTTGTAATGAAGCATGATTTCCTTGGCTTCATCCGTGAGGGTGATACGCGGCAGACGGTATTTCTCAGCCATCTGCATGGCAAAGAGGCGGAACAGCAGGATGATATCTTCACCTCTTTCCCTTAATGGAGGCATCTGGATGGGGATGGTGTTCAGACGATAGTAAAGGTCTTCACGGAATCGTCCTTCGCTGATAGCCTTCTGCATGTTGATATTCGTAGCGGCGACGATACGTACATCCGTCTTCATCACCTTCGTGCCTCCCACACGGATATACTCACCTGTCTCGAGGACACGCAGCAGACGAGCTTGTGTAGCCAGCGGCAGTTCTCCCACCTCATCGAGGAAGATAGTACCCTTGTTGGCAACACCGAAATAACCCTCGCTGTCGCCGATAGCTCCTGTGAATGAGCCTTTCTCATGCCCGAACAACTCACTGTCTATCGTTCCCTCAGGGATAGATCCGCAGTTGATGGCGAAATACTTCTCTCTGCGACGTGGAGAGTTGTCGTGAATGACACGTGGGATAATCTCTTTTCCTACGCCACTCTCGCCGACGATGAGCACACTGAGGTCTGTGGGTGCTACCTGTATGGCAACATCCAGTGCACGGTTTAGATCGTTGCTGTTACCTACGATATTATACCGTTGTTTGAGCTTCTGCAATTCACTGGTATTCATTGGGGTGACAAAATTACACATTTTATTTGGAAATGCTGCAATTTTGGCAGATTTTTTGCGATTATTTGCTTTTCTTCTCCAGTTTGATCAACAACAGACCGAGGGTGGTCCATATCAATTCACGTATTCGGATGATCAACGCCACGAAGATTCCGGCGCTTGCCGACATGCCCAGACCGTTCACTGACATCAGGAATCCACCTTCACGACCACCCAACTGAAGGGGCATGAAGAAGAGCATGTTTGCGAAGAGCGAGGTAAAGGCGAGGATGAGCACACACTGTATGAAGTTGACATCCGGCATGATAAGCAGTAGCACAAACATGATCTCCAGGGCAGAGGCAAAGCGCGTGAAGAGTTCCACGAGTACTGCCCCGATATACCTGATGGGTTTCTGTTGTCTGAGGATCGTCGTATGTTGGTCGATAAGGGTGATACGGTCGTGGTGTTTCTCCATCAGTCGGTGTGCCCATTTCTTCAACCCTGGCAGATGCTGGAGTATTTTCATGATGGGCATCGCCAAACCGTTCTTGTATGCTTTATTGAAAAACCAGAAACAGAAAAGGCAGAAGACGGTCACGGTGGTGAGCAGGGTGCCCATAAAGACATTGACGGGCATGGTGATCACATAGAGGATAACCGACAGGAACCAGAACCATATATGACTGTAGATATGTGTCATCACATAGAGGATGACCGAGGCTGTGGCTTTCTCGGCGCCTATCTTGGGTGAGAGTGCCAGTATGCGGTAAGGTTCTCCACCCATCAGTCCCCCGGGTGTGGCATAGTTAAGGGCGAAGCCCGATATCGTCATCTTATACAACCACCAGAAGGAGATGTGGCTGTCGGGTGTGTCTTTCTGTAATCCACGGATGATGATCATCCATGCTTTGGTATTGAAGATATAGAGGATTCCCCACAAAGCGATGACGGCAAAGAACCAGTAGCCGGCCCTTCGCAGTCCTTGCCATACCTCGTGGAAGTCAAGCTGTGTAACCATGATGATGAGCACGGCAAGACCGAAGATAAAGAAACCGTTCTGGTATTTCTTTTTCATTCCTCCGTCTTTTGTTCGTGCTTCGATTTGGGGATGGCGAATCTCACCTTCTCACTGTCATCTTTTTTCTCATGATAGAGTTTAGGAAGTGGGTTGCGTGTGGCTTCATCGTAATCACAGCGATGGCGGAAAATATCTATAGCCTGATAGATGGCATGACGGAAAGACATCGGGTCGGCCAGATCCTTTCCTGCAATATCAAACTCCGGACCCTGCAGAGGCGCTGTACATACGAAAGGAAGACCGGCAAGAACCCTCACACCCTCACCGATATCTATAGTGTTGAACGGTCCCCATCCCTGGTCGTGATACATTGCCAGGATGCCATCGAAAGAAGAAAACATTTCTTTACCGAAGAAACTCTCGGCAGGGTAGGGGCCGAATACCTGTTTGCCCTGTTCTGTCATCTTTTGGATGGTGGGCAGGATGACCGTAGCATCTTCATTTTCTTTCTTTGCCCCCTCTGGATTCAGTGCCAGCACGGCGATGCGGGGATTCGACAACAGGAAGTCGCGTTTCAAAGAAAACCATAGGAGTGAAATCTTCTCTTCAAGCTTTTCTTTGGTGATGGCTGCCGACACCTCTTTGATAGGCATCTGTGTGGTAGCCAGGGCTATACGCAGTTGTTCGTTGACTAACATCGTCATGGGTTCAACGTTTTCCTTCAACTGACTGATGATATATGCCGACTGACAGTGATAAGGATATTTCTCGTTTAAGGTGGTATCCGTGTTGATGGGAAGGGTTACCAAAACGTCGAAGAGTCCTTTCTTATAGTCGTTCATAGCCCTTGCCAGTGCTTTCCATGCAGCCTTGGAGGAATCGGCTGTTGCCTTTCCCACCTCCACCTTTACCTCTTCATCAAAGGCAGTGAGCAGGTTTACCTTCCCTTCGTAAGCATCTTCCGCCTTGTTGATGGTGACAAAACTGGTTGGGGTGTTGAGCACATTACGGTAGTATGCCACGATCTTCGGCGAGCCGTAGATGATAGGGGTGAACAACTCCGTCATGGCCTGCTCAGCAAAGGCCTTGAATAAAAGCTCATAATTAACACTGTTGGTATCTCCGTGCGTGATTGCCACGCGAATCTTTTTATTACTCATAATGGTATATTTATAAGTGAAAGTATGTAGAACGGCTTTTCAACCGTGGATTGTTTTCGTATCGTCTTATAGACTAAGACATCTTCTCTTTGTATTTCGTATTCAGCAGACCGCATGCCGCGTAGATATCCTGTCCACGGCTGGCTCGGATCGTAGTGAAGATACCATGACCGGTGAGGTAGTCTCTCAACTCCTCCATCTTCCTGTCGTCAACACCTTTCAGCGGCACGTCGGGAATCTGGTGGAAACGGATGAGGTTGATGCGACAGTCGAGTCCTTGCAACAACCGGAGGATCTCCTTTGCATGTATGATGCTGTCGTTAACCCCTTGAAAGACAATATACTCGAAAGATAACCGACGCTGGTGGGAGAAGTCGTATTGCCGTAGCAGTTCAACAACTTCTTTGATAGGCATGGCCTTTTCTGCAGGCATCAGTTCTGCGCGCTGTGCATGGAGGGGATGATGCAGGGATATAGCCACATGACACTCACTCTCGTCGAGAAAACGTTTGAGCTTGTTCTTGATACCCACACTGCTGACAGTGATCCTTCGAGGACTCCAGGCAAAACCGTTAGCATCCGTCAGAATTTCCGTAGCACGAAGCACCGCATCAAGGTTATCCATGGGTTCTCCCTGTCCCATAAACACGATATTCGTGAGTTGTTCGCGCTCGGGTAGGGAATAGATCTGATTAAGGATCTCCGTTGGGGTAAGCTGCCCTTCGAAGCCTTGTTTTCCCGTCTGGCAGAACAAGCAGTTCATCTTACAGCCTATCTGACAGGATACACAGAGGGTGGCCCTGTCTTTATCCGGGATAAACACGGTCTCTACGTATCTTCCACCGGCGGGGAAGAGGTATTTGACCGTGCCGTCTTTAGAACGCTGACAATCCACCGGTGGTTGACAACCAATGGTATATCCGGCTTTCAGTTTTTCGCGGTTAGCCTTAGAGATATTCGTCATCTCATCGATTGTCGTCACCTTCTGGTTGTAGAGCCATTGAGCCATCTGCCCACCGGTAAAGGCAGGCATCCCCATCTCTTTGGCAACGGCTTTCAACTCTTCGAGCGTCAGTCCTAACAACGCTTTCTTTTCGTTCATGTTGCAAAGATACTATTTTTTTTCTACTTGTCGAAGAGAAAAGGGAAAAACAAAGAAAAATGATTACTTGTTTGGCCCTTTCACCTATTTGTACTATCTTTGTGGCTATATAATTAAATAGCATGAAAGAAAAGATTGATTGCTTCTTGCCCTGCAGTAACTTTGATGAGATGGATTCCACCCTCCGTCAGTTACGGGGAGCAAGGATGATAAACAGAATATTTCTCTTGGTGAATGAGGATGATGTACCTGCTGAAGTGCCCTCGGATATCACATTTATAACCATGGACCGTATCCAGTCGGAGGCAACCATGCGTAAGATGGCACAACAGGCTACGGCGGCATACACCTTATTATATACTAAGGACTTACCTCTTACACTGGGGTTATATACCACCCGACGGATGGTTCGTGTGGCAGAGGATACTCATGCTGCGATGGTATATGGTGACCGTTACAGCATAGAGAAGGGACAGGTGGTGAAACATCCTGTCATCGATTACCAGACAGGAAGTATCCGTGATGATTTCGATTTCGGCAGTCTGTTGCTGATACGTACCTCATTGCTTCATCAGTGGGCTGAGGAGATGCCTGTTGCCGACTACCGCTATGCCGGTTGGTATGCCCTGCGCCTGTTCTTGAGTAGGCAAGGCACCTTGTTTCATCTGAATGAGTTCCTTTATACGGAAGAGGAACGCGACTTACGAGCCAGTGGGGAGAAACAGTTTGACTATGTGAATCCTGCCAACCGTGAGGTGCAGATAGAGATGGAGAAGGCAGCCACCGTACATCTGCAGGCTATCGGAGCCATGGTAAACGTGAGTGACTATAAGGTGCCCGATTTCTCTGAACAGGACTTTTCCTACGAGGCATCTGTCATTATTCCGGTATTCAACCGTGAGAAAACCATTGCCGATGCCGTGAAGAGTGCGTTGTCACAAAAGACAACCTTCCCTTATAATGTCATTGTGGTGGATAATCATTCCACCGACCAGACCACATCCATCCTCGATACCCTCCGAAAAGAAGATGAGCGACTGATTCTTATCATTCCCGACAGATACGACTTGGGTATCGGAGGCTGTTGGAATATGGCTGTCAACGATCAGCATTGTGGACGCTTTGCCGTACAGCTCGATTCAGATGACTTGTATTCTTCTCCTCATACGTTACAGACAATCGTCGATGCTTTCCATCAGCAGCAGGCAGCGATGATCATCGGCAGTTACAGGATGTGTGACTTCCACCTGAACACGTTGCCGCCGGGACTCATCAGTCATGCGGAGTGGACAGATGACAATGGTCCTAACAATGCCCTTCGTATCAATGGATTAGGTGCTCCCCGTGCCTTCTTTACACCATTACTTCGTCAGATATGCTTCCCCAATACCAGTTATGGAGAAGACTATGCCCTCGGACTGGCGTTCAGTCGTTGTTATAAGATCGGCAGGATTTATGACGAGTTGTATCTCTGTCGTCGTTGGGGCGGAAACAGTGATGCTGCCTTGTCGGTAGAAAAAATCAATGCCAACAATCTCTACAAGGACCGTTTACGTACGATGGAGATCAGTGCCCGACAGCAGATGCATCTTGTTCATGCCGACAAAGAGCATACGGATAGTCTGTCGCGTTTCTTCAACCGTCAGATGGAGACATGGGCGGAAGCACGCGACCATTACCGGGAGTTACATCAGGTATTGGTAAAGGAACTGCCCTATGGTGAGATGACCTTACAGGCTCAGTATAATCCTGCCCGTATGGTTTCTACCGGAGCAAAGATCGATAAGAAGACAATAACGAAGCGACCTTGTTTCCTCTGTGCCCATAACCGTCCGGAGACTCAGATCAAGAAGGTGGTGAACGATGATTATGAACTGTTGGTGAATCCCTTCCCGATATTACCCGAGCACTATACGATCCCGCATCAGACACATCAGCCGCAGCGTATCCTTGAGCATTACGAAGAGATGCACCGACTGTTGGAGGGCTACCCCGATTTAATGGTGTTCTACAATGGCCCGGCCTGCGGGGCCAGTGCGCCCGACCATTTGCACTTCCAGGCCGGGTCAAACGGTATCGTTCCTCTACAGAAACAGTGGCAGCGGTTGTGTCGTCATCTCACAGAGGTTTATCGGGTGAATGAGGAGGAGGGTATCTACCGGTTGGCCGACTATCCCGTTCCTGTCTTGGTGATCAAGAGTAAGAGTGAAAAGACTGACAAACAGTTGTTTACCAAGATCTATCAGGCATTGCCGATGACTGAGCCTGAACCCATGATGAATATTCTCGCTTGGCGTCAGCAGGATATATACCTGTCGGTTGTCTTCCTCCGTAAACGGCATCGTCCGGACTGTTATACGGCTGACGGTGATGAGCAAATGATGGTTTCACCGGGTGCTTTGGATATGGCAGGATTGATCATCACCCCTCGAAAAGAGGATTTTGAACGGCTGACACCCGAACAGGCAGTGGACATTCTCAGGGAGGTGAGCCTCTCGGAGGAGGAAACTGCAGAGGTGGAAGAACGTATCCGGACATGTAAAGGATCACAGGAAAAACCAAAGATCACCTCTGCGGGAAAGAAAGAGCCTATAGTGGCTGTCGGTATTATCAGTGCTGAGGAGATATCGTTCTCGCTGAATAAGTCATATACCGCCAAAGGCACTTCCATCACAGGGTTACAACAAGTGTCTTTCTCTGAGGGCGGTATCCTTTGGAATGGCAACCGTTATCAGGAACTGCGCTTTATTCCTGACGAGGGTGATGCTTCGTTCTCTATCCATGGTGTAACCATCGGTGTGCAGTTCCATTGGGAGCGTAAGGAGACACAGACCTTCCAAGGTATTCTCCGTCTCGTCGTTGAGGCAGATAAGATATGTGCTATCAATGAGTTACCGGTAGAACAGTATCTTGTCAGTGTGATATCCAGTGAGATGAAAGCCACTTCATCATTGGAGTTTCTCAAAGCCCATGCAGTGATCTCCCGCAGTTGGTTGCTCGCCCAGATGGAGCGTCGGCGTTTACAGGGACAGCGGGAAACCGGCTTCTTCTCGTTTGTGAAGAAAGATGATGAACTGATACGTTGGTATGACCGTGATGACCATACCATCTTTGATGTATGTGCTGATGACCACTGTCAGCGTTATCAGGGAATCACCAAGGCAAACAATGTGCATGTGGTGGAGGCTGTGCGCGCCACGAAAGGACAGATCCTGATGTATGGCGATGAGATATGCGATGCGCGCTTCTCCAAATGTTGCGGTGGGGTGACGGAGGAATTCCAGTATTGTTGGGAGGATACCCCCAAGCCTTATCTCGTTTCTATCAAGGATGCTGTCGAGGGTGGTGCTCCTTTCTGTAAGACAAACGACCAGCGTATTCTCCGGCAGGTGCTTAACGACTATGATCAGGAGACATCCGATTTCTATCGCTGGACGGTGAGATATACGAAAGAGGAGTTACGCGAAATCATCGAGAAACGTCTTAAGATGTCGTTCGGTGAGATCCTTGATCTGATACCTTTAGAGCGAGGAAAGAGCGGACGAATCTGGAAACTGAAGATTGTGGGCTCTGAGCGTACATTCACGATCGGTAAGGAGTTGGAGATCCGTCGTGCGTTGAGTGAAACGCATCTGTACAGTTCTGCTTTCGAGGTAACCAAAGAAGGTGATTGTTTCGTATTGCACGGAAAAGGATGGGGCCATGGCGTAGGACTCTGTCAGATAGGCGCTGCTGTAATGGGAGAGAAGGGTTATCGCTATGATGAGATCCTCCTTCATTACTACCAGCATGCGGAGATAAAGAAAATATACAAGTAACAATCTTTTAATAATAAATATTACTGTCAATGAAGAAAAAGAATCCCTGGACATGGGTGCCCTCGTTGTATTTCGCAGAGGGCCTGCCTTATGTCATCGTGATGACGATATCCGTGGTGATGTACAAACAGTTAGGACTGAGTAACGCCGATATCACCCTATACACCTCATGGCTGTACCTGCCATGGGTGATAAAACCTTTATGGAGTCCGTTCGTGGATGTCATCAAGACAAAACGCTGGTGGATCACTGCCATGCAGTTGTTAGTGGGTGCCTCCCTGGGTGGCGTGGCTTTTACCATCCCTTCTGCCTCGTGGTTGCAATATACGTTGTTCTTCTTCTGGGTGATGGCGTTTGCCAGTGCTACACACGATATTGCTGCTGACGGTTTTTATATGTTGGGGTTGGATGAGCACGATCAGGCATTCTTTGTGGGTATCCGT
>JAFZPF010000226.1 GCA_017550455.1 Prevotella sp. | reverse complement strand
GAGGTGCTGACAGATATAGTAGAAAACCAATTTAAATAATCAGAGGTTATGGAGTTGCACGATTTTGATGATATCCGTCCTTATCTGCCGGAAGAACTTCCCGGTGTTTATGAACGGATGTTTGCAGATCAGGAGTTTTGCATGGTTCTCGGATATATCATGCCGGGAGTCCCTTTGGAGATGATCAAGGCACGTATGATGTCGTGCAAGACCAACCTCGAGTTCCAAAAAGTGTTCTGCTATACTTTCTTGGAACAACTCCTGCAGAAAGCGAGCACCGGTATCAGCATGGATACCAAGGCCATAGATCTCACACGACGATTCACATTTATCAGTAATCACCGGGATATTGTGCTCGACTCTGCTTTCTTAGATAAGCTATTGGTGGATGCAGGCTGCGACACTACCTGTGAGATTGCCATCGGCGATAATCTGCTTTCACGTCCTTGGGTACGTGACTTAGTGGGTGTGAACAAAGCTTTTATCGTTCGTCGAAGTCTTCCACGACTACAACTGATGAAGGCAAGTATCCTGCTGTCTGAATACATGCATTATGTGATCAACCAGAAGAACGATAATGTGTGGATTGCACAGCGCGAGGGTCGTGCGAAGGATTCCAACGACCGTACACAGATAGCTATTCTTAAGATGATGACCTTAGGGGGTGATGGGAGTATTATCGAGCGGTTACTGCAATTGCATCTGGTGCCCCTGTCCATCTCTTATGAATACGATCCATGCGACTATCTGAAGGCACGGGAGTTCCAACTGAAGAGAGACATCGAGGGCTGGAAGAAAACTGCTGAGGATGATGTGCTGAGCATGAAGACGGGCATCTTAGGTTGGAAAGGTAATATCCACTATCATTTTGCGCCCTGCATTGATGACTATCTGCAGTCCCTGCCTGCTGATATGCCTAAGAATGAACTCTATGAGCGTATCGCCACACATATCGATCAAGAGATACATCGTTGTTACCGGTTATATCCGAACAACTATATAGCCCTCGACATTCTCAATGATACTTCATCATTTGCAGACAAATATACAGAAAAGGATAAAGCAACCTTTGAAAAGTATCTGAAAGGACAGTTAGAGAAGATCACTGATGTGGAGAATAAGGATGAAAAATACCTGAGGGAATGCATCCTTACCATGTATGCTAATCCAACCATCAATCATCTGACCGCAAAATGAAAAAGTTATTGTTGCTGAGTCTGTGCTGTCTTTTCTTCGGATGTACCACAGAGGAATACGAGTCGGGTGACGGGGAACTATCGTATCTCCGTGCTGATTTCGTGATGGCTTACGCTGATGCACAGAGGAAGATCTCTACGGCTGTTACTGATGAGGGTGAACAGTTGACGCTGCGTAAGAGTCTTACTCCGAAGTGGGCGGAGAAGGGTGACAGTACCTATCGTGCCTTGTTATATTATAATAAGGTGGAGGGAGAGGTGGAGCCTGTTTCTATTGTCTCAGTCTCTGTTCCGAAAGTTCGTAAGACATCCGACATAAAGGAAAAGATATATACCGATCCGGTAACGTTTGAGAGTGCATGGAAGAGTACAAACAACAGTTTTGTAAATCTCGGATTGCAGGTTAAGACGGGAACAGCTGATGGTGTTGATGCAAAACAGGTAATCGGTATGCTCTGCGATACGATAATCCAGCGTGAAGACGGTAATAAAGTAATAGCACTCCGTCTGTATCATCGACAGAACGGAGTGCCTGAATATTATTCTGCAGGTTTGTATGTCAGCATCCCCTTTGACCGTCTTCCCTGTGATATTAAAAAAGGTGATGTCGTATCTCTTACAATCAATACCTATAAGGGTGAGGTCCGGAAGGAGTTTATCTACTGATTATCTATTTGCGGGCAGGAAAAAATCCTGCCCTTACAAACACTTGACTTTAGACCTTAAACTTTAAACCTTAATCCTAATCCATAACGGCCATCATCACAGGCTTTCCAGCATCCGCTTGATGACTACAGAGGCAGAGATCTCTCTGTTTGCAGCTTCGGGGATGACAAGAGAGTTCTTGCTCTCGATGACATCATCTGTCACGATGAGTCCGCGGCGTACCGGCAGACAGTGCATGAACTTTCCATTGTTGGTCCATGACATGTGCTCTTCGTCAACGGTCCATGACATGTCTTTCGAAAGGATCTTACCGTAGTCAGCAGGATTGGTCACACCCGGACAACTCCAGTTCTTCGCATAAATGAAGTCGGCTCCCTCGAAAGCCTCACGCTGATTGTAGGTTACCTTGGCATTGCCGATAAACTGTGGGTCGAGCTCGTATCCCTCAGGATGGGTGATGACCAAGTCGATATCTTCTGCCGCATTCATCCATTGTGCGAAAGAGTTGGGTACTGCCTGTGGCAAGGCTCTGCAGTGAGGGGCCCATGTGAGTACTACTTTCGGGCGTTCAACAGTCTTATGTTCCTCAATGGTGATGAGGTCGGCAAAGGCTTGCAGCGGATGAACGGTAGCTGTCTCCATGGCAAAGACCGGACGACCACTGTATTTAACGAACTGCTGCATGACGGTCTCTGCATAGTCGTACTCACGATCAGTGAGTCCGGCAAACGACCGTACACCGATTAAGTCACAGTAACAACCCATCACGGGAATAGCTTCTAACAGATGTTCGCTCTTGTCGCCATCCATGATGACGCCGCGCTCTGTCTCCAGTTTCCATGCTCCGGCATTGACATCGAGTACGATGACATTCATACCCAAATTCATGGCAGCCTTCTGTGTTGACAGTCGGGTACGCAACGAGTTGTTAAAGAAGATCATCATCAGGGTCTTGTTCTTACCCAGATGCTGATATTTAAAACGCTCGTTCTTAATCTCTTGAGCCTCGGCCAATGCCTGTTGCAGGTTACCGATATCGCTCACATGTTGAAATATCTTCATATATCTTTCGTATTTGTTATTAACATAAATGTATAGGGATGTCATGGACGTGTTTGTCCTTCTCCCTCAATAATCCATTTGTAGGTGGTCAGCTCTTCCAGTGCCATCGGACCACGTGCATGCACTTTCTGCGTACTGATACCAATCTCTGCTCCAAGACCGAACTGTGCTCCATCGGTGAAACTGGTGGGAACATTCCAATAGACACAAGCAGCATCCACTTCCATTTGGAATCGTCTTGCTGTGATTTCATCGTTGGTGATGATACTCTCACTGTGACCACTGCCGTAGCGGGCGATATGTTGGAGGGCATCATCTAATGAACCCACGGTGCGAATGGCAAGTTTATAGTCCATAAACTCTGTTCCAAACGCGTCTTCAGTAGCGTGTGCAAGATATGGATATTTGCCATTGAGCGTATCAAAAGCCTTGTCGTCGGCATAGATGAGCACCTGTTTCTCGGACATTGGCGCTACGAGGTCGGGAAGGTCGGAAAGACGCTCACGATGGATAATGAGACAGTCGAGCGCATTACACACACTGACTCGACGTGTTTTACCATTGTAAATAATGTCGCGTCCCATGGCTAAATCGCCTTTGCTGTCGAAATAAGTATTGACTACTCCTGCTCCCGTCTCAATGACAGGTACACGGGCATTATCGCGGACAAAGTCGATCAGTTTACGTCCACCACGAGGAATAACCAAATCAATCTGGTTGACGGCATTAAGCATCTCGGCAGTTGCCTCGTGGGTGGCTGGCAGGAGTGTGATAACCTCTGGAGGCAGTGAAAAACGCTGAAGCACCTCCCGGATAAGTGCTACTGCTGCTCGGTTGCTGTTATCCGCATCCTTACCTCCTTTCAGAACACAGGCATTACCGCTTTTAAAACAAAGAGCGAACACGTCAAAAGTGACGTTAGGACGAGCTTCATAGATGATGCCGATCACCCCGAACGGAACACTGACGCGATGGAGCCGGAGATGATTGGGCAAGGTACGTGACTTACTAACATGACCTAATGGACTTGGTAACACAGCTACATTCCGCATATCGTCGGCAATGCCACGAAGACGTTCTGTCGATAACTGAAGACGATCATATAGTGGATTAGAAGGTTCCATGCGGGCCAGATCTGTAGCATTAGCCTCAAGCAGTAACTCCTGTTGTTGAACAATGTAATCTGCTACCGTCATCAAAATCTCCTGACGACGATCATCAGAAAGTTGTAATAAAGAACGGGCGGCAGAGCGAGCGGCCGCAAAGATGGTGGAATAGTTCATCTGCTTGCCTTAAAATGGGTGAATGGAATGCGTTCGGGATGCCACAACAGATCCGTGAGGATATTCTCACGTTTGCCGTTGGCGATATAAGCATGGATGCCCAGCTTGGCCATGGAGGAGGCTGTCTGATATTTGCTACTCATCCCCCCTCTGCCTGCACTGCTCTTTTTCTGCTGGATGTAGGAAGAGAGGTCGGTTCCATATTCTACTTCACGAATGATACGGGCATCAGGAAGAGAAGGGTCTGCATCGTAGATACCATCGATGTTGGAAAGGAGAATGAGCAATTTGCATTGCATCATCTCAGCGATGAGGCCTGAGAGCTCGTCATTATCGGTGAACATCAACTCCGTGATGGCTACTGTGTCATTTTCGTTGACGATAGGTAATACACCATGGTTAAGCATGGCCGTCATACACGACTGTTGGTTTTGACGATGAGGGCCATCCACGAAATTCTCTTTCATCGTCAGCACCTGACCCACATGAATGCCATGATCGCGGAACAGATCCACGTAGCGCCCCATGAGTTTTGCCTGTCCGACGGCGCTGAAGAGCTGACGTTGTTCTACGGAATCCATCTCTGCCTGTTCGCAGATAGGTAGTTGTAACTCACTGCGACCACTGGCTACAGCTCCAGAAGAGATGAGGATCACCTCAACGCCAGCCTTACGCAGGTCGGCTATCTGATCGACCAATGCTGACATCCGGGTGAAATCGAGTGTCCCATCAGGGCGAGTCAGCACATTTGAACCTATCTTTACAGCAATTCTCATTTGGGCATAGAGGCCATTAGGCCCTCAATAATAGAACTTGTGAATCCGTTACGTTCCATCGCATTGAGGCCACGGATGGTAAGACCGGCAGGTGTTGTCACCTTGTCTATCTCCGACTCAGGATGGGAATCATTTTGACGAAGCAGGCTTGCCGCACCTTGCATGGTTTGGGCGACAATACGCTGAGCCTCGTCGGGGCGGAATCCAAGAAGAACACCTCCCTGCGTGTTGGCACGGATATAACGGAGTGCATAAGCAATGCCACAAGAGGCAAGCACGAGTCCGGCATTCATTAGGCGTTCCTCCACTAACATGGCATCTCCCAATTCGCGGAAGATAGTCAGGAGTTGTTCATCTTGCTCTGGTGTGGCTCCAACAGATGAGAGGAATGTCATGCTCTGACAGGTCGCGATGGCAGTATTGGGAATAAGGTAATATAAGACAGGGGTTGCCAGAGCGTCTATCTCTCGCTCAGCTTCCATCTTACAGAAAAGTTGTTGTAACTTTTCCAGTCCCACACCACCGACCATCGAACAGACAATCTGTTTGCGATAGTCAAGCAGCGGTTTCAGTTGCTCCACAAGCGGTGCCAGTTTCCATGGTTTCACTGCCAGTACCACCACATCTGCATCAGCCACACATTCACGGTTGTCGGTGGTGGTACGGATGAGTGGTTCTTTTTTCTTGATAGCCTCCAGTTTCGGGGCACTTGTGTTACTGAGGCAGATATCTTCGGTTCGCACGAGTGAGCCTTTGGCCAAACCTAAAGCGACGGCACCTCCGATATTTCCTGCTCCTATGATGGCAAATTTCATACTGATGCTTTCGGTTCTTGTTTATTGCGGTTATCTTTCTCTCGGATCTCTACCCTGCGGATCTTGCCGCTGATGGTCTTCGGCAGTTCATCAACAAATTCTATGATACGCGGATACTTATAAGGAGCTGTCTCACGCTTGACATGATTCTGCAGTTCTTTCTTCAGATTATCGTCTCCTTTGTCTTTCCATTCTTTTCCTAGCACGACTGTTGCTTTCACCACCATACCACGGATATCGTCGGGAACACCGGTAATCGCGCACTCCACAACGGCAGGGTGTGTCATCAGTGCACTCTCCACCTCAAACGGACCGATACGGTAACCGGAACTTTTGATGACATCATCAATACGCCCTTCGAACCAGTAGTAACCGTCTTCATCACGCCAAGCCATGTCACCGGTGTGATAAACACCATCATGCCAGACAGACTTGGTCTTTTCTTCATCACGATAATATCCCTTAAACAATCCCACAGGTTTATGGTCAGGAGTGGCTCTTACCACAATCTCACCCTTCTCACCATCTTCACAGGATGTACCGTCGGCGCGCAGCAAGTCGATGTCGTACTGTGCGTTGGGCATACCCATAGAACCGGGTTTAGGGGTCATCCACGGCATTGTGCCTAAGGTCATGGTTGTCTCTGTCTGTCCGAATCCCTCAAAGATAGTAATACCTGTCAGTTCTTTAAAATGATCGAAGACAGCGGGATTCAGTGCTTCACCCGCCGTACAGCAATATCTGAGGGCAGAGAGATCGTATTTCGAGAGATCCTCACGAATCATAAAACGATAGATGGTCGGAGGTGCACAGAATGATGTAACATGATACTTGGCCATCTGTTGCAGCATCGTATCGGCAGAGAATTTCTCATGATCGAAAACAAAGACGGCAGCGCCGGCAAACCATTGACCGTAAAGTTTTCCCCAAACAGCCTTACCCCAACCGGTGTCAGCTACGGTAAGATGAAGTGAGTCTTCACTGAGGTTATGCCAGAAAACACCCGTTGACAGATGTCCTAAGGCATACAGATGATCATGAGCAGCCATCTTGGGCTCACCGCTGGTACCACTGGAGAAATAGATCAACAGGGTATCATCGTTTGTGTTGACATGTTCAGGGCGCTGGAACTTTGGTGCTAGATCCCATTCCTTATGCCAATCGTGGAATCCTTCGGGCACGATAGGACCGATAGATACAAGTGTCTCGAGGGTAGGGGATTCTGCTTTTGAGCCGGCAACCTGTTTTAAAACGTATGCTTCTCCCACACAGATGATAGCCTTTACACCAGCCCGGTTGTTACGATAGACAATATCGTGGGTGGTGAGCATGTGGGTGGCGGGAATGGCTATGGCCCCGATCTTCGACAGTCCCATCATCGTGAGCCAGAACTCATAATGTCTTTTCAAGATGATCATCACCATATCGCCCTTACGGATACCGATGCTCAGGAAATAGGCGGCAGCCTTATCGGTGAGCTCTTTCATCTCACCAAAGGTAAAGCGACGCTCCTTACCTTGATCGTTGGTCCAAAGCAACGCCAACTTGTCCGGTTGTTCCTCTGCCCATGCATCCACTACATCGTAGGCAAAGTTGAAGTTTTCCGGAATGATAAACTCTAAATTCTTATTATAATCCTCTACAGACGTGAAATGTGTCTGTTTCAAAAATCTTTCTACCATAATGATTATCTTATGGGTTCTCGCAAGAACCGTTTACCTTAATACCTAATACCTTTTTATCTTACTCTACGGTGAAAGCCAGGAATCTCACCGGTTGTTTACCAATGGCCTTCATACCGTGTGGCTTAGTGGAGTCGAAATAGATACTGTCGCCCTCTTCCAAAACGATGGTCTTACCGTTGAGATACAGTTCCATAGCACCCTCCAAGATCAGGTTAAACTCCTGTCCGGGGTGGGTGTTCTTATAGATCGTGTGGGCACTGGGCTTGGGTTCTACCGTAACGATGAACACCTCAGCCTTACGGTCAGTAAAGCCACTGGCCAGACTCTGGTATTTATATGCCTTGGTACGTTCCACACTCAGACCGTGTCCCTTGCGAACGACATAATAAGAACGCATACGTGGCTCCTCGGCAAACATAATCGCGTCGGCACTGACACCGTATTTCTTGGCAATCTTCATGATATTACTAATGGTAATATCAACCTCGCCACTCTCTATCTTCATATACTTATCTAATGTGATACCACAGGTATCTGCCAAATCCTGTGCCGGGATATCCAATACCTCGCGCAGACCTTTTAGTCGCTCTCCAATTTGTTTGATGGCTTCTTCCATATGAGTTCTTTTTACCTATTAAACGATTCTTTTTCTAATAAATAATACGTCTATTATCCTTTTTCGGATTACATTATACTTAAAAACTTTGTTGCAAAGGTAGTAATAAAAGTTTTATTATCGAATAATTCTTCTGCTTTTTAATAGATTTTGTTAATTAATCGACGGATTTTCTTTTTTCTCCATTACCTTTTGCATTGTTAAAAGTAAAAATACGATTCCGATGCAATGTCATTGAATTCCAGCAAGCAGGATTATCGATGCGTCAGAAGACGGCACACCGTCTGGACAATATGACACTCCGCCACCTCCTTGCGCATGGCCTCCGTCAGTGCAATGCCTGGCGGATTGATGCATTCTACATGGGTGAAACCGGCTTGTAACAGACGTTTTCGGTCGCTGATACGGCCAGCGATCAAGGCAACCGGAGTGCCTTCGGCATGCTCCAAGATGCCCATTGGCAGCTTGCCCATCAGTGTCTGACGGTCGGCAGCTCCCTCACCAGTGATAATCAAGTCTGCATCGTGTGCCTGTTCACGGAAACGGATGGTGTCTAGTAACAGTTGTATTCCTGACTTGCATGACGCATCGAGGTATTCGAGGAAGGCGTAACCCAAACCGCCAGCTGCTCCTGCCGCCTCCAGGGTCGAACGGTCGTAACCGAAATGCTTGGCAGAGCTATCGGCGAACTTCCTTGCCCGCTCATCCAGCTGGAGTATCATTTCTGCCGTCGCACCCTTTTGAGGAGCGAAGACATGAGCTGCCCCGTTCTCACCGCATAAAGGGTTCTTGACGTCGGAGGCAATAGTGAAGCTGACGGCTTTCAGTTCCTTGATATCGTCCCATGTCCCGTCTTTAGCAAAAGCATCCTTAAGTGCGCGAAGCATCCCCATGCCGGCGTCGCTGGTGGCACTACCGCCGAGGCCCACGATGAGATGTCTCGCTCCATGTCTGACGGCATCGGCCACCATCTGTCCTGTGCCATAGCTCGTAGCGACCAGCGGGTTACGTTCGTCTTCCGTCAGTAGGGTCAGTCCACTGGCTTGAGCAATCTCAATCACTGCGGTCTCGCCTTGTAACAGATACTTCGCTACAACCGGTCGCATCAAGGGATCATGCACCACAACCTCTACCGTGTCACCACCGATGGCGGCACGGAAAGCTTCGAGGAATCCCTCACCGCCATCACTGACAGGGACCTGTATGATTTCTGCATCGGGGCATACGCTCCTGACGCCTTCTGCTGCAGCCTTGTTGGCCTCTGTGGAACTCATGCAGCCTTTGAATGAATCAATCGCTATGATAACCTTCATAAAAACGAACTCTTTTTGATTTGCGACAATATAAATTCTGTTTGCAAAAATACGCAATCTTTTGCATACCATGGTGCTTTCCGACTTATTTTTATATCATCATTCCGATCCTTCTGTCGAAATGCACAACTATCCTCTATTTGCTATCGTGCAATGATTTATAAGAATCAGCCCCGAGCACGTGGGACTTTTCTATACTCCGTTTCGGACTTTCATCGGTGAAAAGTCCGATGTCGTTGCGGGTTTTTCAAGACTTTCATTATAGACTTTTCCTTTTTACTGTCGTTTTTCGTTAATGTACCTTAAACGTTTAACGGGTATAGACACACCTTGTTCTTTTACCAACTACGGGATGTATTCTTTTGTGAAATAAATATAATTCTTAAGTAATGGTTGAATATTTAACCTGTTTTTATGCAATTATTAAAAATAAAACATTATTTTTGCGGTAGCAAGACAAACATGTGAATGCTTGCTCGAAATAGTATAATCTTATAATCAATATTAACCTATGTCAGTAACTAAATTACAGAAAAGTAAGAAAACAGCCAGCGAGCGTATGATGCAGCTGGAAGAAAAGTATGGTGCCCACAATTATCATCCACTACCTGTTGTCCTTCAGAAGGGTAAGGGCGTGTTTGTATGGGATGTAGATGGGAAAAAATATTTTGATTTTCTCTCATCTTATTCCGCAGTCAACCAGGGTCATTGTCATCCACGTATCGTGAAAGTGCTGAAAGAACAGGCTGATGAGCTGTGCCTTACATCACGTGCTTTCTATAGTGAGGCTTTGTGCAAGTATGAGAAGTTCATGCACGAGTTTTTCGGCTATGACAGGATCCTGCCGATGAATACAGGTGCTGAGGGTGTGGAGACCGCACTGAAGTTGGCCCGTCGCTGGGGTAACGTCAAGAAGAACATTCCCAATGAAAAGATAAAGATTATCTGTTGTGAAGGTAATTTCCATGGTCGTACAGTCACCGTGATAACGATGAGCAACGACCCCAGTTCGTATGACAAATACGGACCGCTGACTCCCGGTTTCATCCGTATTCCTTACAATGACCCCAAGGCATTGGAGGAGGCGCTGAATAAATATGGAGAGGAAGTGTGTGCCTTTATTGCAGAACCTATCCAAGGTGAGGCTGGTGTCTTCGTTCCGGATGATGGTTATCTGAAGAAATGCTATGATCTCTGTCATCAGCATAATGTGCTCTTCATTGCCGATGAGGTGCAGACAGGTATTGCCCGAACAGGAAAGATGCTTTGTTCGGAGCATGATGGTGTGCGTCCGGATATCGTTGTTTTGGGCAAGGCGCTTGGTGGTGGTGTGCTGCCCGTATCTGCTTGTCTGGCCGATGATGATATCATGTTGAATATCCTGCCGGGTGAGCATGGCTCAACCTTCGGCGGATTCCCCTTGGCAGCGCGTGTGGCTGTCGAGGCACTGAAGGTGGTAAAACGTGAGAAACTGGTTGAAAATGCAGAGAAGATGGGAAAGATCTTCCGTGAGGAGATTAAGAAGATCGACTCTCCGTTTATCGAACAAGTACGCGGTCGCGGACTGCTGAATGCTATTGTCACCAAGCCCATCAACGGCAAGACAGCTTGGGATATCTGTATCCGTATGATGGAGAAGGGACTGTTGGCTAAGCCTACCCACGACCATATCATCCGTTTTGCTCCTCCATTGACAATCAAAGAGGCACAGTTGCGTAAGGCTATCGATATTATCAAGGAGACATTCGCTGAGATGTCGGAGTAACAACAATACTAATAGTGTAAGGTTATGCAAACAACCGATAAAGTATTGATGGTCAGACCCGTTCGCTTTGCCTATAACGAAGAGACGGCAATCAACAACGTCTTTCAACAGAAGAGTACATCGGATGATGTCGCGGAGGTGGCCGTGAAGGAGTTTGATGCTTATGTGGCGATGCTGAGAGAACAGGGTGTTGACGTGCAGGTGCTTCAGGATTCGGAAGAACCGTTTACACCCGATTCTATCTTCCCGAATAACTGTTTCAGTACTCATTACGACCAGATACCAGGAACGTCATTATGGTGGCGTACCTTGGTGATTTATCCGATGTATGCTCCTAACCGGCGGAGAGAACGTGAGAAGCTGATGAAGGTACTCTCACAAGAGAAGTTTGACAGGATGATCGACTTATCTGTTCTTGAGAAGGAGAGTAAGTATCTGGAGGGAACAGGTTCTCTGATCTTAGATCGAGAGAACCATATCGCTTATGCGTGTGTCTCTCCACGGACCAATCCCGAAGCCATGAAGATATGGGCGGAGGAGATGGGTTATCAGTATATTCTCTTCGGTGGGGTTGACAAGAACGGGCAACCTATCTACCATACCAATGTGATGATGCATGTGGGTACCCGCTTTGCTATCGTCTGTCTGGATGCTATCGCCTATCCCACACAGCGGAAGGCTGTCGTAACGATGCTCACGAACACAGGAAAGGAGATTGTCGATATCTCTTTCGAACAGATGAATCATTTCGCTGGTAACATGTTGGAGATGAAAGGTAAAGACGGGAAGAAAGTGCTCGTGATGAGTGCTGCAGCAAAGGCTTCGCTTACAGAGCGTCAGTTGCGCTTACTCGAACAGGATGTACAGATCGTTGCGCCTGACCTTCACACGATAGAGACCTCGGGTGGCGGCAGTGCCCGTTGTATGATAGCAGAAATCTATTGAAATAACAAACTAATAACAAACATAATTATGGACAATTCAGTAATCACATTCCCATTACCGGCAAACGAACCGGTAAAGACTTATTTGAAAGGTTCTCCTGAGCGCGTGGCATTGGAGAAAGAACTTGAGCGTCAGCGTAATATCGTCGTTGATATCCCTATTATTATCGGTGGCAAGGAGATTCGTACAGGTGATATCGGTCAGGTGACCTGTCCGCACGATCATAAGCATGTGTTGGCTACTTACCATAAGGTGGGCAAGAAAGAGATAGAGATGGCCGTTGAGGCAGCCATGGAGGCTCATAAAGTTTGGAGCCGCACGCCATGGACAACACGCGCCGCTATCGTGATGAAGATGGCAGAGTTGCTGGCAACCAAATACCGTCCGATCATGAATGCGGCCTGTATGCTCGGACAGAGTAAGAATTTCTATCAAGCAGAAATAGACTCTGCTTGTGAGACCATCGACTTCTTCCGTTATAATGTGCATTATGCTTCTAAAATCTATGGCATGCAACCGAAGAATGGGGTGGGGCAGATCAATAATACGGAATATCGTCCGTTAGAAGGATTCATCCTTGCTGTAACTCCGTTTAACTTCACCTCTATCGCCTCCAACCTCTGTATGACACCGGTGCTTATGGGTAATGTGGCTTTGTGGAAACCTTCTACCACTGCACTGCTGAGCAACTACTATCTGATGCAGTTGTATAAAGAAGCAGGATTGCCTGATGGCGTCGTTAACTTCCTGCCGGGTAGTGGAGCACTGATCGGAGAGGTGGCTACACAGTCAAGATTCTTCTCTGGCATCCACTTTACGGGATCTACTCAGACTTTCAACTCTTTATGGAAACAGGCAGGTGAGCATCTTGGTGAGTATATCTCTTATCCGCGACTGGTGGGTGAGACGGGTGGAAAAGACTTTATCTTCGTACATCCTTCAGCAGATAAGAAGGCTGTTGCTACAGCTGCTTTCTGCGGTGCTTTCGAGTTCCAGGGACAGAAATGTTCTGCTGCTTCACGTATGTACATCCCAAAGAGTATGTGGCCTGAGGTGCTCGAGGATATGAAGCGCATGGCTGCCGAGGTGAAAATGGGCGATGTGATGGATCCTGACAACTTCATCAATGCGGTGATCGACGAGACATCTTTCGACAAGATCAAGTCGTATATCGACTATGCCCGTGAGGCTGCCGATGCGAAAGTGGTATTGGGCGGTACTTGTGATAAGTCGGTAGGATACTTCGTGGAACCGACCGTTATCGAGACGTCTAATCCTAAGTTTAAGTCAATGGTTGAGGAAATCTTCGGTCCGGTACTCACCGTTTATCCTTATGATGATGAGAAGGTGGAGGAGACCGTAGCCCTCTGTGATACCACCTCACCATACGGACTGACCGGTGCGGTGTTTGGTCTTGATCGTCTGGCCGTGGAGAAGATTACCAATCAGTTGCGCTATGCAGCAGGTAACTTCTATATCAATGATAAACCGACGGGTGCTGTTGTAGGAATGCAGCCGTTCGGCGGTGCCCGCGCCAGTGGTACTAATGATAAGGCAGGTGGTGAGTTCAATCTTATCCGATGGATCATACCGCGTGTCATTAAGGAGACGCTCGTCTCACCTACTGATTACCGATATTCGTACATGAAAGAATGAGTATAACACCTTGTAAAATCAATGTCAGCTCGGAGACAGGCCGCCTGCGGGCGGTACTGCTCCGAAGACCTGGAATAGAGATTGAGCGTATGACTCCGCTCAATGCAAACCAGGCTCTCTATGGTGATATCCTTGATAAACCGACAGTTGACCGCGAATATGGATTGTTCAGCGGCGTCCTCGAACGGTGGACAAATGTCTATTACGTCAGGGATGTTCTTGCTGAGGTACTCAATGATGAGGCTGTCCGTGAGCACCTGGTCGTAGAGAGTCTGCGCCATGATCGACGTACCTCACAGCAGCAACAGGTTGTCAACGGACTGTATCAACACCTTATGGAGCTCGACAGTCAGCAACTGGCAAAGATCCTCATCGAGGGTTATGAGAAAGATGAGTGGGACGGTTTCTCCAACGATCGGTATCTGCTCAAACCTCTCTACAACCTGATGTTTACCCGTGATGCTTCCTCAACGGTCTATGATCGGGTGCTGATCAATTCGATGAGTTTTGAGGTGCGTGAACGGGAAACGCTGATCTATGAGGCTATTTTCAGTCATTTCTTTGGTGTACAACTGCTCAATGCAGCTGCCTGGAATCATTATGCACGTACAGAAGGTGGTGATGTGCATATAGCATCGCCCGATCTCTTGTGTATGGGTGAGGGTATCCGTACCAATACGAAGGGTATAGACTATTTGGCCCAGACCTTTGCCAAAGAACGGGAGCATTTCAACATCTTGGTACAGGAACTGCCGAAAACACCGGAGTCGTTTATCCATCTGGATATGGTCTTTACTTTCCTGGGTGAACACTACTGTATGGCGTTTGAACCTATGCTGAGGAAAGAAGGCCTCTTTGCCGGAAAAGAGACAACACTCATCAATATCGACAACGGGAAGATAAGTTATCATTCCGTGCCTAACATCCTAAAGGGATTGGAGTCTTTGGGCTGGGAGATGGAACCTGTTATCTGCGGTGGAAGTGACTCTTGGGTGCAACTGCGCGAACAGTGGCATAGTGGGGCAAACTTCTTCTCGCTCGGTGACTGTCAGGTGATGGGCTACCGTCGTAACACACATACTATCGATGCACTCGACAAAGCAGGTTTCAACGTGCTTTATGCAGAGGATATCATCAGTGGGAAAGCGCTGATGAACAGTAATGAGAAATTTGTCGCAGCCTTCCCTGGTTCAGAACTGCCGCGTGCCGGCGGCGGTGCCCGCTGTATGACGATGCCGTTGTTGCGTGACTAAATAACGGGTATGTCAAGAAGAATCCAAAAGTAGGGACATAGATCACTAAGTCCCTACTATTGAATGGATTTTGGTATGTCGATACCACCCAATCATTAGCATTTAATCACTTTTTTCAGACGGCTGATAAAGTCGTCTGCTTCTGTTTTTGTCAGACAGAGAGGCGGTAGCAGGCGCAAGATATTGGTGCCTGCACAACCCGTGAAGCAGTGTTGTTCGAAAAGAAGTTGCTGACGGATTTCCTTATAGGGCACTGACAACTCTACACCAATCATCATTCCTCGGCCTCGTACTTCCTTGATGATGGGATAGTCTTTCTGCAGATTTCTCAATTGTTCGATAAGATATTCACCTATTTGGTGTGCATTATCGACGAGGTGCTCCTGTTCGAAGATATCCAATACAGCCAGAGCGGCTGAGCAGGCTAAAGGATTACCGCCGAAGGTTGTTCCTAATTGTCCATAGACAGGCTTGAGCGCTGGTGAGATAAGTACGGCACCCATGGGGAAACCGTTGGCAATACCTTTGGCCACGGTGATGATGTCCGGGCGGATATCCAACCACTGATGGGCAAAGAATTTTCCGCTGCGACCGTAGCCACACTGTATCTCGTCACAGATAAGTAAGGTGTCAAACTCCTTACATACAGAGGATAACCCTTGTGCGAACTCCTTTGTTGCCATGCGAATACCTCCCACACCTTGTATACACTCTAAGATAACGGCACACACATCTCCTTTCTCAATCTCCTGTTTCCATGCCTCAAGATCGTTCAAGGGCAAATAGGTAACATGTTGATTGTTGTTGATAGGAGCAATAATCTTTGGATTATCGGTAGCCTCTACTGCCAGTGATGTCCTTCCGTGAAAAGCCTTCCGGGCTGCCAAGATACGGGTTCGCCCATTTGTGAATGAAGCTAACTTCAGTGCATTCTCATTGGCTTCGGCTCCACTGTTGATCAAGAACAGCTGGTAGTCATCATAACTACATAGCTTGCCGAGGCGTTCAGCCAGTTGTACTTGCAACTCGTTTTTGACAGAATTACTGTAAAACCCGAGGCTACAGAGTTGTTCCGACACTTTATTAATATAATGGGGATGACTATGGCCGACGCTGATTACTGCATGACCGCCATAGAGATCAAGATATTCCTGTCCCTTATCATCCCAGATCTTACATCCTTTTCCCTTGACAATATTGATGTCGAACAGGGGATATACATCAAATAATTTCATGTGTGACTCTTAGCTTATGATTAAAAAGCACTTGCCTTTAGTTGTAAACCGCTTTGCTCCGGAAGTCCGAACATGATATTCATATTCTGTACGGCCTGACCGACAGCGCCTTTGAGAAGATTGTCGATAATACTGGTGATAACGGCTTTATTGCTGAACTTATCAACATGTATCAGTGCTTTGTTGGTATTCACCACCTGTTTCAAGTCCAATGCCTTGTCTGAATAGTGGGTGAAGACAGCATCCTGATAGAAGGCTTTGTAAAGAGATGCTAACTGTTCGCCGGTAGGATTCGTCGGGCATCCTTCCTCACCGTCGAAACGAACCACCTCTGTACAGAAGATTCCTCGGGTGAAATCACCACGGTAAGGGATAAAGTCGATGGTGTAGCTATCGGGATTCGTGGCGCCTTCTGATATAAGTGGATTGGTGACAAATGGCGTTCCTGCCGGAGTCAGTTCGTTGATACTCTGGCAGATCTCATGCAGATGTTGGTGGTTGAAGACCTTATATACGCTCATGTTGTTGTTACGCCAAGAGAAATGAGTAGTAGGACCAGGCTTCTGTCCAGCACCGGTGGATCCTGTTATGGCGTTCACACTGATATCGTGATACAACAGTCCTGCCTTTGCCAGCGGCAGCAGTCCTAACTGTATGCAGGTGGCAAAACAACCGGGATTAGCCACATGGCTCGCTTGAGCGATAAGTGAGTGGTGAATCTCAGGAAGACCATACACGAAATCGTGTGTGTCGGCAGCTATCCTGAAATCCTGTGCCAGATCGATAATCTTCACATGACCGGGAATCGTGTGCTCCTTCAGATAAGCTTCACTCTTACCGTGACCGAAACAGAAGAAGACCACATCGATCTGATCAAAAGGTGTTTCTGAAGAGAAGACGAGATGAGTATCTCCTATCAGACCCTCATGCACGTCGCTGACCGGATTGCCGGCATTACTCTCACTGTTGGCAAAAACAATATCTGCTTCAGGATGGTTCAACAGCAAGCGAATCAGTTCTCCACCTGTATAACCGGCGGCTCCTAATATACCGATGCGAATCATGGGTGGTTATCTTTCATTAGGATGGATACCGTAATAGACTCTCAGTGGGGTAGAGGATACCTTGATGAACCCTTTTGCCTCGTCGGCAGTCCAACCTGTCTGTGTCTCTCCGTATTCCCCGAGTTTCGATTTTGTCAAGTCATTATCAGAATCAATGCCGACGGTCTCAAAACCGAAAGGACGGAGTTTCAGGATGGAAGTACCCGTCACATTGCGCTGGCTGCTGGTAAGCATAGCCTCCATATCGGGCATCACGGGTTCCAGATACTGACTCTCGTGTAGGAACATGCCATACCAGTTGGCTACCTGATCTTTCCAGTACTGTTGCCATTTTGATAAGGTTGACTTCTCCAACAGACGGTGAGCCTCAATAATCAACTTCGGGGCGGCTGCCTCAAAACCTACGCGACCTTTGATACCGATGATGGTATCACCCACATTGCAGTCGCGGCCGATGGCATAAGAAGCACCAATCTCCTCAATCTTTTGGATGGCCTTCACCTTATCATCGAACTGCTCACCGTTCACGGCTACGATTTCACCTTTCTCAAAGGTAATCTTCAGCAGGCTTTCCTGTTCTTTGGCTGTAACATGCTTCAGGTACGCCTCTTCAGGAAGACCCTGTGTCGGGTCGAGAAGTTCTCCACCGCAGATGCTCGTTCCCCAGATACCTACATTATAAGAGTATTTTAGTTTGGCAAAATCAGCAGTAAAGCCATGCTCGTTCAGGTAATCCACCTCTTCTTTTCGTGTCAGTTTATGGTCACGGGTAAGTGTGATAATCTCTACGCCAGGAGCCATCACGAGGAATGTCATGTCAAAACGTATCTGATCATTGCCGGCACCTGTGCTGCCGTGGGCAATGGCATCTGCTCCAATCTCCTTGGCATAACGGGCAATGGCAATAGCCTGGAAGATACGCTCGGAAGATACAGAGATGGGGTAGCAGTTGTTGCGCAGCACATTACCGAAGATCATATATTTCAATGATTTCTCATAATACTCTTGCGTAACATCCAAGGTTACATACTGCTTAGCACCTAACCGATAAGCATTCTCTTCATTCTTTTTCAACTGTTCTTCACTGAAACCACCTGTATTGGCACATGCCGCATACACTTCGTAACCATCGTTATGCAACTTCATAACGGTATAAGATGTGTCGAGACCTCCTGAAAAGGCAACGACAACTTTCTTTTTTTCTTCTTTCATATGCTTGTTTATTTCTTTTATTATCTGTCTATACTTTAACATTAGTTCCATCAATCTCCCGGATACGTTTGATGACTTCTTCCGGTATCTTGGCCGGATAATGTTCTGCGGGATCGAAGAGCATACCCGTGCAAATGCAATATCTGCGGTTGGTCCTCTTCAGGATGTCAACATTCACACAGCCATCACAACCACGCCAAAAGGCTTCATCATCGGTCAGGTCGGCAAATGTCACCGGCTTGTATCCTAACTGCGTGTTCATCAGCATCACGGCAGCTCCGCTCGTCAAAGAAAAGATCTTTGCTTTCGGCCAACGGATACGAGCCAGCGTAAAGGTCATGTCCTTGATACGCTTAGCCACTCCCTGTCCACGAAAGTCAGGGTGGACAATGAGTCCGGAAGTGGTTACGTATTCTTTGTTACCCCATGTCTCAATATAACTGAAGCCGGCAAAACGGTCACCGTGTAAGGCAATCACAGCCTTTGCCTCACGCATCTTGGTAGCAATGTAATCATGTGATCTCCTGACAATACCTGTTCCTCTTACTTTTGCTGCCTCAGACATGGTTTCCAGGATGGTGTCGATATACTGCTCGTGTATCCTGTCTGCCACCATTACCTTTATTTCTTCCATCTTTTTACCTATTATACATTATTTGATATTAGGGATGATCGTGCTCAACTCGTCAATGATGGTTTCCTCTTCTACTCCCTGTTTGATCACTATCAGTATGGTATCATCACCCGCTATCGTGCCTAATATGTCGGTGATGGCGGCATTGTCGATATTATAGGCAATACTGCTGGCATAGCCGGGCCGTGTCTTGATAACACCGATATTTCCTGAGAAATTGATCGACAGAAAACCTGGTGTCTGCAACATCTCCATAGCTGCTTTGGGCGTGGAGATACGCTTGTACATTGTATCATTGGGGAGCACATATACGTATTTGCCGTTCATGCTCGCTGCCTTCGCAACCTTCAGTTGCTTAAGATCGCGACTTAATGTGGCCTGCGTTAACTTAAATCCTTCTTTCTCCAAAGCCTTGAGTACTTCATCCTGACTGCCCAACTCCATGCTCGATATCAGCATCTTCAGGGCTTCCATCCTATTCTTTTTTACCTTCATAATGAATAAAAATTGAAAATATGGCTGCAAAGATATGCATAATTTTTCAAACAAACAAATATTTCTGCATATTTATTGCAGTTTTGCCTAGATTCTGTTGTGGATCAAAAGAAAAATACTCTCAATAAGGTCTCTGCATTCTTCAGCACTCCTTATTAAGAGTATCCTCTCTGTGGTCTCAGTTTCCTCTGTGACCTCTGTGTGTATTCTATTAATTTCTGCTACTTCCGAAGATACGCAACAGGTAGAGGAAAAGGTTGATAAAGTCGAGATAAATACTCAAAGCACCCATCAAAGCGATCTTCTGAGCTGCTTCACCGGTATCGGTAGCCATCTGTAACATCTCTTTGATCTTCTGGGTATCCCAAGCGGTCAGTCCTACGAAAATCAAAACTCCTACATAACTCAGAATCATCGTTAGACCACTGCTCTTGACAAAGAGATTCACGATGGTGGCGATAATCAATCCTATCAATGCCATGATCATGATCTGCCCCATTTTGGATAAGTCGGTCTTGGTAAAATAACCGTATAGAGACATCGCGGCGAAGGTGCCCGCCGTAATGAAAAATACGGTAGTGATCGATGTCATGGTGTATGCCAGGAAGATAAACGAGAGTGTAACACCGTTTAAAACGGAGTAGAGAATAAACATGGCCGTGGCTGTAGTCAGCGACAAACGATTGATGGATGCACTGACTATCCATACCAATGCAAGCTCTCCAATAAGCAGACCCCAGAACAGAATCCTGTTGGAGAAGATTGCCTGCATAATTGCCGGAGAACTGGCTACATAATAAGCGGTAAAACCGGTAATGGCAAGCGCCAAGGCCATCCAAGTATATACTTTGCGCATCAATGTGGAGAAAGTGCTGGAAGACACAATCTCTTGCTGTCTTACAGAGGATGATGCATCCTCACGTATTGATTTCTCAAATTGCTGTAAATCCATATCCTTTAAATATTAGTGTACTAATTGATAAACAAACATCATGCCAAATCAGTTTCACTGACGATCATCATCTTTTCTCTGACATGGACGTGACATCAGACTACAAAAATACGATATTATTGTCAGATGTGCAAGAATTATTCGTTTTTTCTTAATTCAAAGTATGGGTATTCAATGAATCTCTACATATGAACTTTATTTTTCTCGGTACACTCTATTTCCATTTCCCATTTCCAACAATTACCCCTGAACCTTAAACCTTAAACCTTAAACCCTAAACCTTAAACTTTAAACTTTAAACCTTAAACTCTAAACTCTAAACTCTACACTCTTATATATAATAAGGTGTGGGCCCTTTGTTTCCGTTGTTTTTGTTTGACATAAATCAATTTTGGAAATTTTTTCGTTGTTTTGCTTAATTTTTCCCTGAAAAGTTTTGGCGGTTCGGAAAATAGTTGTACCTTTGCATCCGCTTTCGCCTCTGAAACGGGGTGTTGGTGAACAAACAAGTGCTGTTTGACAGGATTACATGGAATAGAGAAGTAGTAGTACAAGAAGCGTCGCCGCTTATGTTTTTTTTGATTCATTATGCGGTGTACGGGTATATAAATGCGAACCGTCCGATTCTTTTTTTTTCGATCGGGAATATGAAGTTTGCCGTTTAGACCTGATTTTTTTGTTTACGGATACAGCGACTGAGTTTACGGAACAGGCCGCCGCTGTTTTATTGACGGCGGTGCCGAAGATATTTTTACAATGTAGAGTTTGATCCTGGCTCAGG
>JAFZPF010000225.1 GCA_017550455.1 Prevotella sp. | reverse complement strand
TAATGGCAAGCCTTTGTCACATGTGAATGTCATGGCCGACTCCACGAATATTGCCGTCGTTACGAATGACGACGGATACTTCACGTTGAAAACACCCGAGCAGCCAGATTTTATCACCGTCTCACATATCGGTTATAAGTCACGTCATATCCCCGTAACGACAGGAAAGACAACCAACTTGCGTATTCGTCTTCATTCGAACTCCATCTTGTTGAGTGATGTGGTAGTCAAGTCGGGTGATCCGAAGAAGATCTTCTACGATGCCCTTGATAAGATACCCGATAATTACAACAATCATACGGATATGTTCAAGACCTTCTACAGAGAGACGGTACAGAAGCGTCAACGGTATATCTATATAGCTGAGGCTGTTGCCAGTCTGCGAAAGACATCCTATCACGCCTCTGTAAAGAGTGACAGGGTGGCTATAGAGAAGGGTCGGCGATTGCTCAGTCCAAGTCAGCGTGATACCTTGGGCGTAAAGATCATGGGTGGTCCTACTTCTCCTATCTATCTTGATTTCGTGAAAAATACCGATCTGATACTGAATGCAGAAGATCTTACGCATTACGACTTCATCATGGAAGACCCAGTTTTCATCGCTGAGCGCCCTCATTATGTCATCCGCCTCGATCCCCGTTATGTGGCACCTTATGCCTTGTATTACGGTACATTCTACATCGATTGGGAAACACTGGCTTTCACGCGTGCAGAACTGTCGTTGGATATGCGTGACAGAGAGAAAGCAACCCGTATGATATTGGTCAGTAAGCCTGCCGGAGTGAGATTCCGCCCCCGTGAGATGAGTATTTTGGTGAACTTCAAATACGATGGACAATTTTCGCGCATCAGTTATGTGAAGAATGTCTTCCGTTTTAACTGTGACTGGAAGAAACGTTTCTTTGCTACCAGTTTTACTGCAGTCAGCGAGTTGGCAGTAACTGATCGGACAGAAGACAATATCACCCCGATAAAAGGTAGGGAGTCATTCTACCAGAGAGACTCTTTCTATGATAAGGTGGCATTCTTCGAGGATCCTGACTTCTGGATGGATTACAATATCATAGAGCCTACCGAAAGTCTTGAAGATGCGATTACCAAGCTGAAGAAGAAAAACCAATAGGTAATATAATTAGTTAGAAAGAATAAACCCCGGGAATGAATTCACTCTCGGGGTTTATTGTTATATAGTCGTTAGCAAACAGATCGCTTACAGCATCAGTCCAAGGTAAACCATCAGACCGTTCATCAAGATCCAGAAGATAGCAAACGGCATGGTCTTACGCATGATCTCACCATCCTGACCTTCCATGTCACAAGCAGCTGTAGCAATGGCGATTGACTGTGGTGACAGCAGTTTACCACCCTCAGAACCTGCACAGTTAGCGGCAGCCAACCAGTTTGTCTCATTACCGGGAACACCGAAGAAGGTGGACTGGTTGACCAATCCAAGGTCGCTGGCGGCAGTAGCCTGCAGTTTTCCAAAGAGAATATTTGCATTCGTAGCACTTCCTGTTACGAAGGTTCCGATAGAACCGATAAGTGGGGCGAAGAATGGGAAAGCAGCACCTGTAAGAGCAACGAGACCCTTAGCGATATCGTTTGTCATACCGGTATTGTTCATCAGCATAGCCATGGCTACCAAGCAGCAGATAGTCACCACGGTCTTCTGCAGGTTGATGGTTGTCTTGGCAAGCAGCTTCATCAGTTTTCCGAAACTCATACCTTGGATAAGACCACCGATCAAAGCGCCGAGGAAGATCATCAGACCGGCATTGGAGAGCCAACCGAACTTAAATGCATTACCGGTGACAGGCAGGCTAAACTGTGTTACCAGTGTGCTGTTGAGTGCGGAGTTGATTGCGGGAACGATCTTACTGGAGATAAGGATGAAGAAAATGATAAGACCGTAAACACTCCAAGCCTTCAAGGTCTTCTTAAGACCGAATTTCTTCTTTTCTACCTTCACTTCATCAGCGGGATCCTCTTTGCGGATGAACAGCTTGTTGTAGATCAACATAGCGATGATGGCTGCTACAGAACCGAGGATAGCCGGGGTCTCAGGACCGATAAAGTGTGCACAGCAGAACTGTACGATAATGGAGAATGTACCTACGAACAAAGCCAATGTGATATTCTTCACGATCTTTTTACGGTCGGTCATCATCAGGATGAGGAACGGTGTGATGAAGAACATCAGCGAGAGCTGTACAATAATGAAGGTTGCTACCTCACAAAGCATCTCAGGAGACGCAACACCTTCGGCTGCCACCTGATTAGCCAGGGTAGTGGCCGGAAGACCCACAGCTCCGAATCCTACTGCCACGGTATTGGCAACAAGACAGATAACAGCGGAGAACATAGGCTTGAATCCCAATCCGATAAGGATAGCGGCCGGGATAGCCACAGCAGTTCCGAAACCTGCCATACCTTCGAGGACACCACCAAGACCCCATGTCAAAAGGAGCACGAGCAGACCTTTGTCGGAGGTCATCTGGATAAACTGTGTTTTAATGGTATCAATCTCTTTTGTCTCACAAAGGATATTGTAACTGAAAATGGCACAGATGATGATCAGGATAATCGGGAAACATGCTTTCAAGAAACCCTCGATGATTGACCACAGCGTGATCCCATAGATAGATACTCCTTCAAACTTATCAGGAAGAATACCCATGGCCGGTGCTGCAAAAAGCGCCAGAAGGATAGTTACGATGAGGGTAATGACTGCACTTTTGTAGCCAGATACCTTGAAGCCCATCATCAGTACAATGAGCAGTACAATCGGAATAACAGAAATAAATGCTGACATAGATTAATAATTAATGATTTAAGATTTATTGATATAAGTTATAAGCAATAGTTGATAAATTTTCGCAAATATATAAAAAATATTTGGTAAATAAGTGTTTCTTCTTAAAAAAATAACAAAAAGCGACAAAAATTCTCCTTTTTCTACACGAACATCAGGTCACTGATGATGCTATCGCTGATGAAAAGTGCTGCCTTGGTAAGCCGTAGATGATGATCGTGAGCTTCCAGCAGATGATGCCTGATATGTTTCTCCGACTGCTGTCGGAGATAACTCAGGTACTGCTGTGGAAACTGCTGGGAGACATGCTGGATATCGATACCTTCACATGTACGTAGGGAGGTCATCACATAATCATTGTAGCGGGTAGGCATGTCAATGATCTCACGTTCCTCAACAGGGATGAGTCCTTCGTTTACCTGATGAATGTAGGTCTTTAGATCAGAGACATTCCATTGCCTTGACTGTATGTCATACGAATGTGCTGCTGCGCCTAATCCCAGATAGGGACTGCCATCCCAGTAGCCGCTGTTATGACGTGACTGATAACCAGGTTTTGCGAAGTTACTGATCTCGTAATGCTCATAACCGGCATGCTTGAGGAGTTCGATGAGATCGTAATACATGGCCAGGCAAGCCTCTTCATCCGCAGGCTGTATCTTTCCTTGCTCGACCATCCGTTGAAGAGCAGTGCCTTCCTCCACAGAGAGACAATAGGCAGAGATATGCTCTACGTTTAACTGTAATGCTCGCAGGATGTCTTGATGCCATTC
>JAFZPF010000224.1 GCA_017550455.1 Prevotella sp. | reverse complement strand
TGAATGAGAATATCATGCGCTACGAGAATGAATTCGGTCGTATACAGATACCTAATCAGGAGCCGCGCACTGCCATGCCGTTCGACTTCGGCAAGGGTGACGCGTAAACTCGTCTGTTCATATTAACGTTTTAATTATTATAAGTATGAAAAGATTATTATTTTTGATGGTTGCTTTTGTGATGACAATTGCTTCCAACGCACAGGATGCCGTAGGAACTCTTTCACTGAAACCGATGGCAGGTATGACTATCGCTAATTTTATTGGTAGCGATGCTGAGGGTACAGATACAAAACTGGGGGCTATCTTTGGTGGTGAACTGATTTATCAGGCAAATAATTATCTCGCTTTATCAGCAGGACTGCTCTATTCTATGCAGGGATGTTCAGCCGACGGAGAGGGTGATCCGAAGATGAACCTTGACTATATCAATCTGCCCGTCCTCGCTAATTTCTATATTACAAAGGGTCTGGCCTTGAAAGCCGGTTTGCAGTTCGGCTATCTTACAAGAGCAAAGGTCTCTGGCAGTGGTGATGGTGTAAAGGCAGAAGTAGATATGAAGGACGCTTGCAACGACTTTGATTTGTCTATTCCCTTAGGTATCAGTTATGATATCAATAATAGTTTTGTGATAGAGGGAAGATATAATGTCGGCATCACAAAGGTAGGAAAGAGTAAGTACTCTTTTATGGGAGAAACATACCACGATGATGAGACAGATATACGTAACGGTGTCTTCCAAATAACACTTGGATATAAGTTCGCCTTAAAATAATATCAAAATATTGTTAACAAAACCTATACTTTGCAAAATCAAGCGAAGTATAGGTTTTTTCTTTTCAACTAAATTAGGTTATTACGGAAAATGTTCGTACCTTTGCAGCCCAAAAGTGTGTGTAAGGCGCACTATGCATTATTGTGAACAATAAATAAAACAATATATAAATTAAAAATTAAAGTAAAATGCCTACAATTTCACAATTGGTAAGAAAAGGCAGAAAGGTGCTTGTTGACAAGAGCAAATCACCCGCTTTGGATTCATGTCCTCAGCGTCGTGGTGTATGTGTTCGTGTTTACACAACAACCCCGAAGAAGCCTAATTCAGCGATGAGAAAAGTCGCTCGTGTTCGTTTGACAAACCAGAAGGAAGTTAACTCTTACATTCCAGGAGAGGGACACAACCTTCAGGAGCACTCTATTGTATTGGTCCGTGGCGGCCGTGTAAAGGATCTTCCAGGTGTACGTTATCACATCGTTCGTGGTACATTGGATACAGCTGGTGTAGCTAACAGAACTCAGCGTCGTTCAAAGTACGGTGCTAAGCGTCCAAAGCAGAAGAAATAAGAAGGAGAGTAACAGCTAAAGCCGGTGAGGGCTTGAGTTGCACTTGAAAAAAGAAATTCAAAAACCGTTTTGCTGGAGAATTGTCAAAGGTTGAGTAAAGACTCGAGTGTGAGACTTGAAGAACAGATAGAACAGCCCCATGCAGAATTTAATTAAAAAATTAAAATGAGAAAAGCAAAACCAAAGAAACGCGTGATCTTACCAGATCCGAAGTTTAATGACCAGAAGGTCTCTAAGTTTGTGAATCATCTGATGTATGACGGAAAGAAGAATACATCTTATGAGATTTTCTACAATGCTCTTGATATCGTAGCTGCTAAGATGGCTAAGGAAGAGAAGCCAGCTCTTGAGATTTGGAAGCAGGCTTTGGATAACATCACTCCTCAAGTAGAGGTGAAGAGCCGTCGTATCGGTGGTGCTACCTTCCAGGTTCCTACCGAGATCCGTCCAGACCGTAAGGAGAGCGTGTCAATGAAGAATATGATTAACTTCGCACGTAAGCGCGGAGGTAAGTCAATGGCTGAGCGTCTGGCTGCAGAGATTATGGACGCATACAACAATCAGGGTGGCGCATTCAAGCGTAAGGAAGATATGCACCGTATGGCTGAGGCTAACCGTGCATTTGCTCATTTCCGCTTCTAATACAAAAAGGTAAAAAGATAGATGGCAAAACAAGATCTGCATATGACTCGCAATATCGGTATCATGGCTCACATTGATGCCGGTAAGACTACTACGTCTGAACGTATACTCTATTATACGGGTAAGACGCATAAGATCGGCGAGGTGCATGATGGTGCTGCAACAATGGACTGGATGGCGCAGGAGCAGGAGCGTGGTATCACGATCACTTCTGCTGCTACCACCTGTTACTGGCACTATAATGACAAACAATACAAAATAAACTTAATTGACACTCCGGGGCACGTCGACTTTACTGCTGAGGTAGAGCGTTCACTGCGTGTCCTTGACGGAGCTGTCGCAACCTACTGTGCAGTAGGTGGTGTGCAGCCTCAGTCGGAGACAGTTTGGCGCCAGGCAGACAAGTATAATGTTCCCCGTCTGGGTTACGTTAACAAGATGGACCGTTCTGGGGCTAATTATTTTGAGGTATTAGAACAGATGCGCACCGTGTTAGGTGCTAATCCAGTTTCACTGGTTGTTCCTATTGGTCAGGAAGAGACATTCAAGGGTATTATTGATCTTATTAAGATGAAGGCTATCATCTGGCATGATGAGACCCAGGGTGCCGAATTTGAGATTGATGATATTCCCGCTGACCTGATGGATGAAGCCCAGGAATGGCGTGACAAGCTTTTGGAGAGCGCTGCAGAACTCGATGAGTCCTTGATGGAGAAGTATTTCGATGATCCTGAGTCTTTGACAGATGAGGAGATTATCGCTGCTATCCGCAAGGGAACGATTGAGATGAAGTGTACTCCTATGCTGTGTGGCAGTTCTTTCAAGAATAAAGGTGTTCAGACTTTGCTCGACTATGTTTGTGCTTTCCTTCCCTCACCGCTGGATACGCCAAACATTGTGGGTGAGAACCCTGAAACAGGAGAAGAGGAAGACAGAAAACCGTCTAACGATGATCCGACAGCTGCGCTGGCATTTAAGATCGCTACCGATCCATACGTAGGTCGTCTGGTATTCTTCCGTGTATATTCCGGTAAGATTGAGGCTGGCTCATACGTTTATAATCCCCGTTCAGGAAAGAAAGAGCGTATCAGTCGTCTGTTCCAGATGAACTCCAACAAACAACAGCCGATGGAGGTTATCGAGGCTGGTGATATTGGTGCCGGTGTTGGCTTCAAGGATATCCGTACAGGTGATACACTCTGTGAGGAAGGTCATCCAATCGTTCTCGAGAGCATCTCATTCCCTGACACTGTTATCTCTATTGCTGTTGAGCCGAAGAGTCAGGCAGACATTGCTAAACTCGACAATGGTCTTGCCAAGTTGGCTGAAGAGGATCCTACATTCACTGTACGTACCGATGAGCAGAGCGGTCAGACCGTTATCTCTGGTATGGGTGAACTTCACTTGGATATTATCATCGACCGTCTGAAGCGTGAGTTCAAGGTTGAGTGTAACCAGGGTAAGCCACAGGTGAACTACAAAGAAGCTATCACTAAGACCGTTAACCTTCGTGAGGTTTACAAGAAGCAGACCGGTGGACGTGGTAAGTTTGCTGATATTATCGTGAATATCGGTCCGGTGGACGAAGATTATAACGTTAAGGAGAACGGTGGCCTGCAGTTCATCAATGAGGTGAAGGGTGGAAATATTCCTAAGGAGTTTATTCCCGCAGTGCAGAAGGGATTCGAGGATGCCATGAAGAACGGTGTTCTGGGTGGTTATCCGGTAGATTCCCTGAAAGTTACCTTGGTTGACGGTTCTTATCATCCGGTAGACTCTGATCAGTTGTCATTCGAGTTGGCGGCACGGTCTGCATACAGAAATGCATGTGTCAAGGCCGGTCCTGTATTGATGGAGCCTGTTATGAAACTCGAGGTGGTGACACCTGAGGAGAATATGGGTGACGTTATTGGTGACTTGAACAAACGTCGTGGTCAGATCGAAGGAATGGAAGACGCCCGTAGTGGTGCCCGTATCGTGAAGGCAATGGTTCCACTGGCAGAGATGTTCGGTTATGTAACAGCTTTGCGTACCATCACTTCTGGTCGGGCTACCAGTTCTATGGAGTATGATCATCATTCACCTGTTGTTTCCAGTATTGCTCGTGCTGTTCTGGAAGAAGGTGGCGGACGTACAGATTTGGTATAATCAATCAAGGGTGGTATCTCTGAGCATATGACTCTTTAGAATACCACCTTATTATATTAATTAATAAACAAAAGTAATAATGAGTCAGAAAATCAGAATCAAGCTGAAGAGCTACGACCACAAATTGGTTGACAAGTCAGCAGAGAAAATCGTGAAGGCTGTTAAAGCCACAGGTGCAATCGTCAGTGGTCCTATTCCACTCCCAACCCACAAGCGCATCTACACCGTTAACCGTTCAACATTCGTTAACAAGAAAGCACGTGAGCAGTTCCAGTTGTCAGACTACAAGCGTCTGATTGACATCTATAGTTCAACAGCTAAGACCGTTGACGCACTGATGAAGCTCGAGCTCCCCAGTGGTGTTGAGGTAGAGATCAAAGTATAGTTTGATTATTGAACAATCATTATAGAATTAAGGAGATTCTCTTTGGGGGATCTCCTTTATTGTTTAGATAGGTTGGGTGATCTCGGGTACCGGTGCTTAATCTTTCGGGTACTAGACTCCATATGGATACTTTTAACCTTTTTTATTACTTCCCTAAGTATAAATTATCTTAAAAATATTTGTGGGAATCATATATAATGTGTACCTTTGCATCCGCAAAAGTGCGTATTGCGCTGGCTCTATGCTATCAATACACTGGTAAAGAGCAACTTAACCTTCAATTGCGAAGAAGTGAGCTTGTTTCTTTTTAAGTGTTTTGTGTGTGTAAGAAAGAGTGATAGCACTTAAAAAGAAACAAAATTATATTCTATACATTATTTTTTTAAATTAAAGACTGAAATGCCAGGATTATTAGGAAAGAAAATCGGAATGACATCCGTTTTCAGTGCCGACGGTAAGAATGTACCGTGCACTGTTATCGAAGCTGGTCCTTGTGTTGTAACTCAGGTAAAGACCGTTGAGAAAGACGGTTATAAGGCTGTTCAGTTGGGTTTTGGTGAGGCTAAAGAAAAACGTACCTCCAAACCAATGATGGGCGTCTTTGCAAAAGCAGGTACAACACCGAAAAAGCACTTGGCCGAGTTCAAGTTTGATGAGGAGTACAACCTTGGTGACACTATCACAGTGGAAATCTTCAACGACACACAATTCGTGGATGTTGTAGGTACTTCTAAGGGTAAAGGATTCCAGGGCGTTATGAAGCGTCATGGTTTTGGTGGTGTAGGCCAGGCAACACACGGTCAGGACGACCGCGCTCGCAAGCCGGGATCTATCGGTGCTTGTTCTTATCCAGCAAAAGTATTCAAGGGCATGCGTATGGCAGGCCAAATGGGAGGTGACAGAGTGACTACTCAGAACCTCAGAGTGTTAAAAGTTATCCCAGAGAACAACCTGATTATTGTTAAGGGTAGTGTTGCTGGATGTAAAGGTTCAACCGTTTTAATCAACAAGTAATGGAAGTTAACGTATTAGATATCAAAGGTCAGGAGACCGGAAGAAAGGTTACGTTAAACGAATCTATCTTCGGCATTGAGCCCAATGATCATGTTCTTTATCTCGACGTAAAACAGTATCTGGGCAACCAGCGTCAGGGAACAGCTAAATCTAAGGAGCGTAGTGAGCATGCCGGTTCTACACGTAAGCTCATCCGCCAGAAGGGTAGCGGTGGTGCTCGTCGTGGTGATATCAACTCACCGGTATTGGTAGGTGGTGGACGCGTGTTCGGTCCGAAGCCACGTGACTATCGTACAAAGCTGAATAAGAAAGTAAAGGTGCTCGCTCGCAAGAGTGCTCTCTCATACAAAGCACAGGAGAATGCTATCGTTGTTATTGAAGATTTCGACTTCGAGGCTCCCAAGACTAAGGAGTTCCTCAACATGGCAAAGAACCTGAAGGTTGACGGAAAGAAGATTCTTCTCGTTATGCCAGGCTTATATAAGAATGTGTATTTGTCGGCTCGTAACTTACAGCGCGCAGAAGTCATGATGGCAGACACGATCAATGCTTATAAGATCCTGAATGCTGACGTGATGGTTATTACAGAGAAGTCGCTGGATATTATCGACGGTGTCTTAACAAAGTAAAAAGAGGAGATTAGAAAATGGCATTTATTATCAAACCATTGGTTACTGAGAAGATGACCAATATGACAGACAAGATGGCAAACCGCTATGGCTTTGTTGTTCGTCCAGAGGCTAACAAACTCCAGATTAAGAAAGAAGTCGAGGACCTCTACAATGTTACAGTAGTTGACGTGAATACAATGCGTTATGCAGGTAAGCGCTCTAGCCGCTATACCAAGTCTGGTCTTATCAGTGGACAGCGTAATGCATTCAAGAAAGCAATCGTTACTCTTAAAGAGGGCGAGACAATTGATTTTTATAGCAATATTTAAATAAAATGGCAGTACGTAAATTAAAACCGGTAACTCCCGGTCAAAGACACAAGATTATTGGCACGTTCGAGGATATTACTGCATCCGTGCCAGAGAAGTCTCTCGTTTACGGTAAGCGTTCTTCAGGTGGTCGCAACAACACCGGTAAGATGACCGTTCGCTACTTGGGTGGTGGTCATAAGAGAAAGTATCGCTTGATTGATTTCAAACGTGAGAAGGATGGTGTTCCAGCAGTAGTAAAGACAATCGAGTATGATCCGAACCGTTCGGCTCGTATCGCATTGCTTTTCTATGCTGATGGTGAAAAACGTTACATTATTGCTCCTAATGGATTAGAGGTTGGTACAACCGTTCTTTCAGGTGCTGATGCTGCTCCTGAGGTAGGTAATGCTCTTCCTCTGGCAAACATCCCTGTTGGTACGGTGGTTCACAACATCGAGCTCCGTCCCGGACAAGGTGCAAAGATGGTTCGTTCGGCTGGTAATTTTGCTCAGCTTACTTCTCGTGAAGGTAGCTATTGCGTGATTAAACTCCCCTCAGGAGAAACACGTAAGGTGCTCTCTGCTTGTAAGGCAACTGTAGGTGTTGTTGGTAATGCCGACCACGCATTGGAGCAGTCTGGTAAGGCTGGTCGCTCTCGCTGGTTGGGTCGTCGCCCACACAACCGTGGTGTTGTTATGAATCCGCATGATCACCCAATGGGTGGTGGTGAAGGCCGTCAGTCTGGTGGTCACCCACGTTCACGTAAGGGCTTGTATGCTAAGGGACTAAAGACTCGTGCACCAAAGAAGCAGTCTAACAAGTATATCATTGCAAGAGCAAATAAATAATCAAGTAAACTGAAGTAAATTATGAGTCGTTCATTAAAAAAAGGTCCGTACATCAACGTATCACTCGAGAAGAAGATTCTTGCAATGAATGAGAGTGGTAAAAAGAGTGTAGTTAAGACATGGGCTCGCGCTTCTATGATCTCTCCTGATTTCGTAGGTCATACAGTAGCTGTCCATAACGGAAACAAATTTATCCCTGTTTATATTACTGAGAATATGGTAGGCCATAAGCTTGGTGAGTTCTCACCTACACGTCGCTTCGGTGGTCATGCCGGTAACAGAAAGTAATAGGGAAGAACCATTTAAAAATTAAGAAATAATGGGAGCAAGAAAACATATTGCGGCTGAAAAAAGAAAAGAAGCCCGTAAGACAATGTATTTTGCGAAGCTGAACGGAGTACCCTCCAGCCCTCGTAAGATGCGTTATGTCGTAGACATGATTCGCGGTATGGAAGTGAACCGCGCTCTCGGCGTGCTGAGATTCTCTAAGAAGGCAGCAGCAGCTGATGTCGAGAAACTTCTCCGCTCAGCTATTGCTAACTGGGAAACAAAGAATGATCGCAAGGCTGAAGACGGTGAGCTTTATATCTCTAAGGTCTTCGTGGATGAAGGCGTAACAATGAAAAGAATGAGGCCGGCTCCACAGGGTCGTGGCTATCGCATTCGTAAACGTTCAAATCACGTCACACTGTTCGTGGACGCTAAAACTAACGATGAAAATTAATAAGCAGCATGGGACAGAAAGTTAATCCAATTAGTAACCGTCTGGGTATTATCCGCGGTTGGGACTCAAACTGGTTCGGTGGTAAGAATTTCGGTGATAATCTGGTGGAAGATCAGAAGATCCGTAAGTATCTTAATGAGCGTTTGGCAAAGGCCAGCGTTTCAAAGATTGTGATCGAACGTACACTGAAACTCGTTACCATTACTATTTGCACAGCCCGCCCGGGAATCGTCATTGGTAAAGGTGGCCAGGATGTTGATAAACTGAAGGAAGAGTTGAAGAAACTCTATGATAAAGAGATACAGATTAATATCTTCGAGGTAAAGAAACCTGAACTCGATGCTACAATCGTTGCCAACAACGTTGCTCGCCAGATTGAAGGTAAGATTGCTTATCGTCGTGCTATCAAGCAGGCTATCGCAAATACCATGCGTGCCGGTGCAGAAGGTATTAAGATACAGATTACGGGTCGTCTGAACGGTGCTGAAATGGCACGTAAGGAAATGTTCAAAGAAGGTAGAACTCCTCTCCACACTTTCCGCGCAGACATCGATTATTGTCAGGCTGAAGCTCTTACCAAAGTAGGTCTTCTTGGTATCAAGGTATGGATCTGCCGCGGTGAGGTGTATGAGAAGCGCGACTTGGCTCCTAACTTCACACAGGAGAAGCAGCAGGGTCGTGGTAATGGCAAACCTAACCGTAATCGTAAGAGAAACAATAACCGTTAAAAGTAAGTACTATCATGTTACAGCCAAAAAGAGTTAAATATAGAAGACCTCAAGATGGTCGTGGCAATAAAGGCGATGCCCACAGAGGTACACAACTGGCATTCGGCTCGTTTGGTATCAAGACTCTTGATGCAAAATGGCTCGATAGCCGTCAGTTAGAGGCTGCCCGCGTTGCTATCAACCGTTATATGCAGCGTGAAGGTCAGGTCTGGATCCGTGTTTTCCCGGACAAACCAATCACTCGTAAGCCTGCTGATGTGCGTATGGGTAAAGGTAAGGGTGATCCCATGGGTTGGGTAGCACCTGTCACACCGGGTAGAATCCTGTTTGAAGTAGAAGGTGTTCCTTTTGAAGTTGCCAAAGAGGCTCTGCGTCTTGGCGCTCAGAAGTTACCAGTGAAAACAAAGTTTGTTGTTAGACGTGATTACGATAAAAACGCTTAAAAGATGAAGATATCAGAAATAAGAGAGCTCTCTACAAATGATTTGCAGGAGCGCATTGAGACAGAGTCTGTAAAATTGCATCAGACCAAACTCAACCATGCTATTACTCCGCTGGAGAATCCATCTCAGATTAAGGCCGCTCGTCGTGATATAGCACGTATGAAAACAGAACTTCGTCAGAGAGAACTTAATAAATAACAATGGTCCAGATGGAAACAAGAAATTTAAGAAAAACAAGACAGGGTGTCGTTATCAGCAACAAAATGGATAAAACCATCGTTATTGCAGCTAAGTTTAAGGAGAAGCACCCGATCTATGGTAAATTTGTTCAGAAGACAAAGAAATACCATGCACATGATGAAAATAATGAGGCAAATATCGGTGATACCGTACTCATTATGGAGACTCGTCCTCTTTCAAAGACAAAGAGATGGAGATTAGTTTCAATAATTGAAAAAGCTAAGTAATTATGATACAGGCAGAATCAAGACTTACCGTATGTGATAACAGTGGTGCACGTGAGGCTCTTTGCATCCGTGTTCTGGGTGGTACCCGCCGCCGTTATGCCAGTGTTGGTGATGTGATTGTTGTTTCAGTCAAGAATGCCATCCCAACGAGTGATGTAAAAAAAGGTGCAGTATCTAAGGCTTTGATTGTACGCACAAAGAAAGAGATTCGTCGTGCTGATGGTTCATACATCCGTTTCGATGACAATGCTTGTGTGCTGCTGAACAATGCAGGTGAGCTCCGTGGCAGTCGTATTTTCGGCCCTGTTGCTCGTGAACTGCGTGCAGTGAATATGAAAGTCGTTTCTTTAGCACCAGAGGTACTTTAATTATAAAATTGTATAAGTAATGGCTAAGTTTCATATTAGAAAAAATGATACCGTTTATGTTCTTGCTGGAGAAGATAAGGGCAAAACGGGTAAGGTGCTCAAGATGCTGGTCAAGAAAGAGCGTGCTATCGTTGAAGGCGTGAACATGGTGTCCAAGAGCACAAAGCCTTCTGCAAAATATCCTCAGGGTGGTATCATCAAGCAGGAAGCTCCGATACATATCTCTAATTTAAGTCTGATCGATCCGAAGAGTGGCAAGCCTACTCGCGTATCTATCAAGCATGAGGGTAAGAATGTTATTCGTATTTCTAAAAAATCAGGAGAGGAGATTAAATAATGAATACAGCTGAATTAAAGAAAATATATGCTGAGCAGATTGCTCCGGCGTTGATGAAAGAGTTCAACTATTCTTCTAAGATGCAGATTCCTGTCCTGAAGAAGATTGTTGTAAACCAGGGTCTTGGAGACGCTACTCAGGATAAGAAAATCATCGATGTAGCTATCAATGAGATTACTGCTATCACAGGTCAGAAGGCAGTAGCTACCTATTCAAAGAAGGATATCGCTAACTTCAAGCTTCGTAAGAAGATGCCTATCGGTGTAATGGTTACCTTGCGTCGTGAGCGCATGTATGAGTTCCTTGAGAAACTCGTCCGCATCGCTCTTCCACGTATCCGTGACTTCAAGGGTATCGAGAGCAGACTGGATGGTCGTGGAAACTATTCACTGGGTATCCAGGAGCAGATCATCTTCCCTGAGATCAATATCGATAATATCGACCGTATCCAGGGTATGAATATTACATTCGTGACATCTGCCAAGACAGACGAAGAGGGATATGCACTGTTGAAGGCATTCGGTCTTCCTTTTAAAAACAATAAAAAAGACTAAGATATGGCAAAAGAATCCATGAAAGCCCGTGAGGTGAAACGTGCTAAGTTGGTGGCAAAGTATGCAGAGAAGCGTGCTGCTCTGAAGAAGGTTATCGCTACTACAGATGATCCCGTAGAAGCATATGAGGCTGCCCGTAAGTTGCAGAGTATCCCAAGGAATGCTAATCCGATCCGTCTTCACAACCGTTGTAAGATAACCGGTCGTCCAAAGGGATATATGCGTCAGTTCGGTCTCTCTCGTATTCAGTTCCGTGAGATGGCTTCAGCAGGTTTGATTCCGGGTGTAAAGAAAGCAAGCTGGTAAGGTGGTAAGGTGTGAGGATTATGGGTCACTGTAATACCTCAGACCTGTTTCCGTAGAAAGATTTTTTTAATATTGTCGGGGGAGTCCCGATTAATTAAACATTTAATAAAATGACAGATCCAATCGCAGATTATCTAACGAGGTTGAGAAACGCAATCATGGCTAATCACCGTGTTGTTGAAGTACCGGCTTCAAACTTGAAGAAGGAAATCACAAAGATCCTCTTCGAGAAAGGTTACATCCTGAACTATAAGTTTATCGAGGATGGACCTCAGGGTACTATCAAGGTTGCCTTGAAGTATGATCCCAAAACAAGACAGAACGCTATCAAGGTTCTGAAAAGAGTGTCTAAACCAGGTCTTCGTAAGTACACTGGTTATAAAGACATGCCGAGAGTTATTAACGGACTGGGTATTGCTATACTCTCTACGTCCCAAGGTGTTATGACAGACAAGGAAGCCAGCAACCTGAAGATTGGTGGTGAGGTGCTCTGCTATGTTTACTAATTAAGGAGGATAGATTATGTCAAGAATAGGTAAATTGCCAATCGCTATCCCTGCAGGCGTAAATATCGACATCAAGGACAACGTTGTTAGCGTAAAAGGTCCTAAGGGAGAACTTTCACAGAAGGTGGATCCATCTATTAAGATTAAGAATGAGGATGGTCATCTGGTATTTGAAATTGATGAGAATAGCCCCGTAAACCAGAAGCAGAAGCAGGCTTTCCATGGTTTGTATCGTGCTTTGGTTAACAATATGGTGGTGGGTGTAAGTGAAGGATACAAGAAGGAAATGGAGCTCGTTGGTGTTGGATACCGCGTATCAAACCAGGGTAACATTCTGGAGTTCTCACTCGGTTATACACACCCGATATTCATGCAGCTTCCCAAAGAAGTGAAGGTGGAGACAAAGTCTGAGAGAAATCAGAATCCTCAGATTATTCTAGAGTCTTGCAACAAAGAGTTGCTCGGTCTTATATGTGCAAAAATTCGTTCTTTCCGTATGCCTGAACCTTATAAAGGAAAAGGTATCCTGTTTAAAGGCGAGGTTATTCGTAGAAAGTCTGGTAAGTCAGCTTCCGCTAAGTAATTTTAATTATTTACGATTATGACAACAAAGAAAATAGAAAGACGAATCAAGATAAAGTTCAGAATTCGTAAGAATGTCAATGGTACGGCAGAGCGTCCTCGTATGAGCGTTTTCCGCAGTAATAAGCAAATCTATGTTCAGGTTATCAACGACTTGACAGGTAATACTTTGGTATCAGCATCTTCTCTGGGAATGGAAACCATGCCTAAGAAGGAGCAGGCTGCCAAGGTTGGTGAGTTGATTGCACAGAAGGCTCTTGAGGCAGGTATTACTCAGGTAGTGTTCGACCGTAACGGTTATCTCTATCACGGACGTGTGAAGGAGCTTGCTGACGGTGCTCGTAAAGGTGGACTAAAATTCTAATCAATTATGGCAATGAATAAAGTAAAGATAAATAGTGACGTTGAACTGAAAGACAGATTGGTTGCTATTAACCGTGTTACCAAAGTAACAAAAGGTGGACGTACCTTCACATTCGCAGCTATCGTGGTAGTTGGTGACGGTAACGGTGTCATCGGTTGGGGACTTGGTAAAGCAGGCGAAGTTACTGCTGCTATCCAGAAGGGTACCGAGGCAGCAAAGAAGAACCTGGTGAAAGTTCCTGTACTCAAAGGTACTGTTCCTCATGAGAATGAAGCTCGTTTCGGTGGTGCACATGTATTCCTGAAGCCTGCAGCTGCCGGTACTGGTCTTGTAGCTGGTGGTGCTATGCGTGCTGTTCTTGAGAGCGCCGGTGTTAAGGATGTGCTTGCAAAGAGTAAGGGTTCTTCTAACCCTCACAACCTGGTAAAAGCCACAATCTTGGCTCTTAGTGAGATGCGTGATGCTTATACTATCGCCGGTCAGCGCGGTATCAGTATGAACAAGGTGTTTAATGGTTAATAAAAGGAGTTATTATGGCAACAATTAAAGTTAAGCAGATTAGGAGTAAGATCGGTTATCCAGTAGATCAGAAGCGTACTCTTCAGGCTCTTGGACTTCATAAGATCTCTCAGGTTGTTGAAGTAGAGGACACTCCTTCTATCCGTGGTATGATCCAGAAGGTTCACCACCTGGTTACCATCGTTGATTAATCAATTGTCGAACATTTAACAGATATTTGAATATGAAATTAAATACATTAAAACCGGCTGAGGGCTCTACCCATTCAAGACGTCGTATCGGTCGTGGTCCAGGTTCTGGTCTGGGCGGCACTTCTACACGTGGTCATAAAGGTGCTAAGGCTCGTTCTGGTTACAAGAGAAAGATCGGTTTTGAAGGTGGACAGATGCCTCTGCAGCGCCGTCTTCCAAAGTTTGGATTCAAGAATATTAACCATAAGGAGTATTTCGTAGTGAATCTTTCAACTTTGCAGAAGTTGGCTGAGCGTAAGGATCTTACAAAGATTGGTATCGCTGAATTGGTGGCTGCCGGTCTTACCAACGGTAAAGAATTGGTTAAGGTTCTTGGTAATGGTCAGTTGACCGCGAAAATTGAGGTTGAGGCTAATGCCTTCTCAAAGAAAGCTGAAGAGGCTATTAAAGCCGCAGGTGGTAACACAACAATAATTTAAGTCAATGAAAAAGTTAATAGAGTACCTGAAGAATTGTTGGAAGATTGAGGATCTGCGTAGTCGTATCCTTATCACATTGCTTTTCGTAGCGATTTATCGTTTCGGATCATTTGTAGTATTGCCTGGTATCAACCCGGCAGCACTTCAGAACCTCCAGCAGCAGACTGCCGGTGGTCTGATGTCTCTTCTTGACATGTTCTCAGGTGGTGCATTCTCTAATGCGTCAATCTTCGCATTAGGAATCATGCCATATATCTCTGCTTCTATCGTAATGCAGCTTCTCGCTGTTGCTGTACCTTATTTCCAGAAGATGCAGCGTGAGGGTGAGAGCGGCCGTAAGAAGATTGCCTGGTATACCCGAGTACTTACCGTATTCATCCTTGTCTTCCAGGCTCCTTCTTATCTGATGAACCTGAAGATGCAGGCAGCTGGTGCTTTGGCAACAGGTGTTGACTGGAATGTCTTTATATTCCCGGCTACAATTATCTTGGCCGCAGGTTCAATGTTTATCCTGTGGTTGGGTGAGCGCATTACAGATAAGGGTATTGGTAACGGTGTTTCTATCATCATTATGATTGGTATCATCGCTCGTCTGCCGCAGGCATTCGTTCAGGAGGTTACCTCTCGTTTCACTGCTATTACAGGTGGTGGTCTGGTGATGTTCATTGTTGAGCTTCTTATCCTTTATGCAGTGGTATGTGCATCGATTCTTTTGGTACAGGGTGTCCGTAAGGTTCCTGTACAGTATGCAAAGCGTCTTGTTGGTAACAAACAATACGGTGGTGCACGTCAGTACATCCCATTGAAGTTGTTTGCAGCTAATGTGATGCCTATTATCTTTGCTCAGGCTTTGATGTTTATTCCACTGGCTATCGTTCAGTATTCTTCTGACTCTACCAATACTGTTATCAGAGCACTCTTGGATCGTGATAGTTTGTTATATAATGTAGTATTTGCAGCATTGATCATTGCATTTACCTATTTCTATACTGCTATTACACTGAATCCAACGCAGATGGCAGAAGACATGAAACGTAACAACGGATTTATTCCGGGTGTGAAACCGGGAAAACCAACTGCAGACTATATCGATACGATTATGTCACGCATCACTTTCCCTGGATCACTGTTCATCGCTTTCATTGCAATCATGCCGGCTCTGGCCTCACAACTTAATGTACAACAGGCATTCTCACAGTTCTTTGGTGGTACATCACTCTTGATTCTTGTCGGTGTCGTTATCGATACACTTACACAAATAGAGAGTCACCTGATGATGCGTCATTATGACGGTCTGCTGAATTCCGGACGTATCCGTTCTACACATCATGGTCAGATTACTGCATATTAATCAGGTCTGATGAAGATATTTCTGAAAACAGAGGACGAAATTGAGCTAATGCGTCGAGCGAACCAACTTGTTGGTAAAACGCTCGGCGAATTAGCAAAACATATCAAACCAGGTGTAAATACACTGCAACTCGATCGTATTGCAGATGAGTTTATCCGAGATCACGGGGCAGTTCCTACTTTCAAAGGTTTTCCTAACCCTTACGGTAATCCCTTCCCCGCTAGTATCTGCACCTCGGTAAACGATGCCGTTGTGCACGGTGTGCCAAATGAGAAAACTGTTTTGAAAGACGGTGATATCATCAGTATAGACTGCGGCACATTACTGGATGGTTTTAACGGTGACTCAGCATATACGTTCTGCGTGGGAGATGTGTCGCCTGAGGTGAAACAACTTCTGAAAGTCACCAAGGAGTCGTTGTATATCGGAATCGAGAATGCAGTGGCCGGAAAACATATCGGTGATATAGGAAGTGCTATACAAGAACACTGTGAGTCGTATGGCTATGGTGTGGTCCGTGAACTTACCGGTCATGGAATAGGCCGTGAGATGCATGAGGATCCCTGTGTCCCTAATTATGGTCGACGTGGTAACGGCACGTTGTTGAAGGCAGGTATGTGTATTGCAATTGAACCAATGATAACAATGGGTGATAAAGCAGTTTACATGGATGCCAACGACCGCTGGACCATTCGTACTCGCGACCATCAGTGTGCAGCACACTTCGAGCATACCATTGCTGTCTATCGTGGACAGGCTGAGATTTTATCCTCTTTTACAGAAATAGAAGCAACAGAAGGAATTTTATACTGAATTATATGGCAAAACAATCTGCTATTGAACAAGATGGAACCATTGTTGAGGCATTGTCCAATGCAATGTTCCGAGTAGAGTTGGAAAATGGTGTCCTCATTACGGCACATATCTCTGGCAAGATGCGAATGCATTACATTAAAATCCTGCCAGGTGATAAGGTAAAGGTTGAAATGAGTCCTTATGACCTGACAAAAGGTAGAATTGTATTTAGATATAAGTAAAACATTGAGATAAAATGAAGACAAGAGCATCCTTAAAAAAACGTACTCCCGACTGTAAGATCGTTCGTCGTAAAGGTCGTCTGTTCGTTATTAACAAGAAGAACCCAAAGTATAAGTTACGTCAGGGTTAAGATGTTAAATAAGCGTAAAAAGGTAAGAAATTAAAAAATTCTTCTTACCTTTGCATGCTTTTTAGCAAATTTCGAAATTTAACACTTTATTATTTTTTATTTTTAACAATGGCAATAAGAATTGTTGGAGTAGATTTGCCCCAGAATAAGCGTGGCGAAATCGCATTGACTTATATTTATGGTATAGGTCGAAGTAGTTCAGCAAAGATATTGGACAAAGCTGGCGTTAGTCGTGAGTTGAAAGTCAACGAGTGGACTGATGATCAGGCAGCTAAGATCCGTGAAATTATCGGCGCTGAATTCAAAGTTGAAGGTGATCTCCGTTCTGAGATCCAAATGAATATCAAGCGACTGATGGATATTGGTTGCTATCGTGGTGTACGTCACCGTAATGGTCTTCCCGTTCGTGGACAGAGTACTAAGAACAATGCCCGCACACGTAAAGGTAAGAAGAAGACTGTTGCTAATAAGAAGAAGGCCACTAAGTAAAGTTTAGGTATTAAGAATTAAAAAAACTGAAGACAATGGCAAAGAAAACAGTCACAACAAAGAAAAGAAATGTTAAGGTTGATGCTCTTGGACAGCTTCATGTTCACAGCTCTTTCAATAACATCATTGTGTCTTTGGCAAACAGCGAAGGTCAGGTGATTTCTTGGTCTTCTGCAGGTAAGATGGGATTCCGTGGTTCAAAGAAGAACACTCCGTACGCAGCACAGATGGCAGCAGAGGATTGTGCAAAGGTTGCATATGACCTTGGCTTGCGTAAAGTAAAGGCTTATGTGAAGGGCCCGGGTAACGGTCGTGAGAGTGCTATTCGTGCTATCCATTCATCTGGTATTGAGGTAACTGAGATCATCGATGTTACACCACTTCCACACAATGGTTGCCGTCCTCCGAAACGTCGTCGCGTATAATATCATTTCCTCTGATGTGGATTGGACAGTGTTGCTCGTTCACGATCAGAATCATTAAAACAGATTTTTTTTATTATTATGGCAAAGTATATAGGACCGAAATCAAAAATTGCACGCCGTTTTGGTGAACCCATCTTCGGCGCAGACAAAGTTTTGTCTAGGAGAAACTTCCCTCCTGGACAGCATGGCAATAACCGTCGTCGTAAAATGTCGGAGTATGGTGTCATGTTGGCAGAGAAGCAGAAAGCTAAGTACACTTATGGTGTGTTAGAGCGTCAGTTCCGTAATATGTTTGAGAAAGCAGCTAAGGCTGATGGTATCACCGGTGAGGTTCTCCTTCAGAATCTGGAAAGCCGTCTTGATAACGTCGTTTTCCGTATGGGTATTGCTCCTACGCGTGCTGCTGCCCGTCAGCTTGTTGGCCACAAACATATTGTGGTTGATGGCAACGTGGTTAATATTCCTTCATATGCGGTAAAGCCTGGTCAGATTGTTGGTGTTCGCGAGAAGTCTAAGTCTCTCGAGGTTATTGAGGCATCACTGGCTGGTTTTAACCACAGTAAGTATCCATGGATCGAATGGGATGACAATTCCAAGAGTGGCAAGTATCTGCACAAACCAGATCGTGCCGACATCCCTGAGAATATTAAGGAGCAGTTAATCGTTGAGTTGTACTCTAAATAATCATTAAGTTAATGGCAATATTAGCATTTCAAAAACCCGATAAAGTAGTAATGTTGGATGCCAGCGACAGATACGGAAAATTTGAGTTCCGTCCGCTGGAATCTGGTTTTGGTGTTACCATTGGTAATGCATTACGCCGCATACTTCTTTCATCGCTGGAGGGTTATGCTATCAACACCATCAAGATCGCAGGTGTTGAGCATGAGTTCTCTTCAGTACCTGGTGTCAAGGAGGATGTCACCAACATTATCTTGAATCTGAAGCAAGTACGCTTCAAGCAAGTAGTAGAAGAATTCGAGAACGAGAAAGTAAGTATCATCATCGAAAATACCACAGTGTTCAAAGCTGGTGATATAAGCAATTATCTGACTGGATTTGAAGTGTTAAACCCAGATTTGGTGATTTGTCATTTAGATGCAAAGGCATCTATGCAGTTGGATCTTACTATCAATAAGGGACGTGGATATGTTCCTGCTGATGAGAATCGTGAATTCTGCACAGACGTCAACGTTATTCCAATTGATTCAATTTACACACCAATCCGCAACGTCAAGTACTCTGTTGAGCCGTATCGTGTTGAGCAGAAGACCGACTACGACAAGTTAGTGCTTGAGGTAACTACGGATGGTTCCATTCACCCGAAAGACGCGCTGAAAGAGGCTGCCAAGATTTTGATTTACCACTTTATGTTGTTCTCTGATGAAAAGATCATGCTTGAGAATAATGATACCGAGGGTAATCAGGAGTTTGATGAGGAAATCCTTCACATGCGTCAGTTGTTGAAGACACGTTTGGTTGACATGAACCTTTCTGTTCGTGCTCTGAACTGTCTGAAGGCTGCTGATGTTGAAACATTGGGTGACCTCGTTCAATACAATAAGACAGATCTCTTGAAGTTCCGTAACTTCGGTAAGAAATCGCTTTCTGAGCTTGATGATTTGCTCGAGAGTCTGAATCTGTCGTTTGGAACTGATATTTCAAAGTACAAATTAGATAGAGAGTAATATCTATCGGTAAAATGTAAAAAACAATGAGACACAATAAAAAATTCAACCATCTGGGTCGTACTGCAGACCATCGTCAGGCTATGTTGGCCAACATGGCTATCTCGCTGATCATGCACAAAAGAATCACTACGACCCTTGCCAAGGCTAAGGCCTTAAAGAAATATGTAGAACCACTGATTACTCGCTGTAAGGAGGATACCACTAATTCACGTCGTGTAGTATTCCGTTATCTGCAGAATAAGGAAGCCGTTACAGAGCTTTTCAAAGTTGTAGCAGAGAAAGTTGGTGATCGTCCAGGTGGATATACCCGCGTGATAAAGTTAGGCTCTCGTAAAGGTGACGGTGCTGATATCGCATTTATTGAGCTTGTCGACTTTGATGAGAATATGGCTAAGACTCCGAAGACAGCTGCTAAGCGTACCCGTCGTGGTGGTAAGAAAAAGGCTGCAGAGGCTCCTGCAGAGCAGGCTGTTGAGGCTCCCGTTGAGGAGGAGAAGGCTGAGTAATTCAACTGTTTTTCAGACAATCAGTTTGTCCATCATAAAAAGAGGATGCATCGCATCCTCTTTTTTGTTTTCTCATTCTCTTAGAATCTTCTAACAGGGTTCTTGGGGTCATGCCCTTTTCTGAGACAAAGAATGTCTTGATGAGAATGGATATGTTAATAATATCACTACCGGTTAATACAATGGGGACAGGGCCTGCATAGACAAGACCTGTCCCCAACTTTTGGGCTACAACGATAGTAAGCCCCTGTAATTCTAAACTTTTGGAAAACCTTTAGATACTATTGGTCTCTGAAACCATATCCGTTATGGAAAGCACCATTAGAGTTCTTGATGGTATTTCCACCAATCATCAATAGATATATTGGAGGTTCTCCTGACTTGAATCCGTTGTAGATCAGACTGTTATACTGATCGGCATTGCTGACGATGTCAATGCCCCACTTGGTCTTTGTATAACCGTCAGCCTCCAAAGCCTTTGCCTCTGCTCCGTTCGGATCGATGTAGTTGAACAAGCCCTTGATGGCAAGGTTTGTATTGTTACCGGCTGTGAGCGATGATGTCTTGGTGTCATTTTTGCTGGCGACTGCAGCCCAGTCGTCGTTCTGACCACGCCATGAGGGGTAGAGCACAGGATCATTCTCTTTGCCCTCGGGGCATTGAGTTGTCAGACGATAGCCATAAGTGGTCTTGGCATCCACCAACTTAGTCCAGATATAGCAGGAAATCTGGTTACCATTCTCGAAGGTATAGTAACCGTTGTCACTCAAACCCTTGATCATGGCCGTTGCCTTCGTATGAAGTTCTGCAACTGCCTTCTCCAACTTATTGGTACGGATCAGGTCGAACTTACGGCTTCCCTCACCTCCGAACTCAAACTTACGCTCCTCGATGATGGCATCCAACAGAGAACCGCATTTTGCGATAAAGGCATCGGTCTTGGCTTTTGAAGCTCCACCGAACGCACGGTTGCGCACTTGGTCGTACAGGTTGCGGGCCTCAGCATCTTTTCCCAAAGCAGCCTTGATCTCAGCCTGCATCAGGATAATGTCAGAGAATCTCATGTAAGCATTGTTGATACCACTCTGGCGCTGCTTGGCTGTCCATGGATTGGTCATACGGTTTTCATCCCATTTGTTCAAAGCCAGACCACCGGAAAGACGTGAACCCTTCGTGAAGTTCAACATGGCCTCAGAACCGTTTCCTTTAGAACCTGTTACTGCTACAGTAACATCGCGGCGGAGATCAGTCGGGTCAAAGGCATCGTAGTAATACAACGGATGGAAACGTGACTGACCATATGACTTACAGGGATAGTAAGCAGAGCTACCTCCGTCAGACGGACGACCGAAAGCGTATGGACGCTCACTGTTACCGTTGGCGTGTGTTTCAGGAATCTCATAGACACTCTCATTGGTGAAGTTCTCTTCAGATGACCAACCTGCCATCATTTGCTGGAAGACATACTGGAACGGATTACCATAACGGTTGCCGCTGCGCGGGTCATTTGTCTGGAGAATGACATCACCGGGATTGGAGATAGCTGCTGCGAGATAAGTCTCAGCCAGGTTATAGAATTTCTTCCAGTCAGAACGTCTTCCATAGAAGCACTTGCGACTGCTGCTGGAGTTTACCTTTTCGAAGCTGATCACATTACCGTCAAGTCCTTTGTAGAAATCATCACCCAGGTCGGTACGCCAGGTCTGATAACCACCTTCCCACAGACAGATACGGCCTACAAGACCTTCTGCATAGGTGCGGTTGAAGTGGGTCTTGTCGATAGAAGAGTTCTCACCGGGACGATACATCACCGGGATGGCTTTCTTCAGATCCTCGAGGATATACTCAGCGATAGAATCACGACAGGTAAGATGAGTAGCCACCTCACCGGAAACCAGCTGCAGAGGAACGTCTCCGAAGTGACGCATCAACTCATAGTAGCAGGTAGAGCGCAGACAGACGGCCTCACCGTATACCTGGCTCAACTCAGTCGGTTTCTGTGAATTGATCATCTCCTCGTAATTCTCAGCCTGCTCATAGTTGTTGATAATCGTATTCGTCAATGCGATGATACTGAACACATTGGTCCAAGTGGACTCGAAAGAGCCGTTGACGAACGGGTCATAGTTCTCTGTTCCGGAACTGCTGAACGTACCATCGGTATATCCATAGAAGTTGGAAGGAACCCAGCGTCCAGACTGTCCTGCATAAGACTCCGGCTGGCACTCAATGTCAGAGCTGGAAACGATGAAATTGTAGAAACTACCGTTGCCATGCACACCACCGTCAGCTCTCCATTTGAGATAAGCATTGGTCATGGCAGCTTGTGCGGATGTAGGATCAGAGAAGACGAATTCCCTGTCAACTTGTGATGGAGAGGTCTGGTCCAGGAAATCAGAACAAGCGGCAGTCCCCAGTAGCAGTGCTACACCCATTATGCTATATAATATCTTTTTCATATCTTGTTTCGATTTAGGTTTTAGAATTTCACGTTAAGACCGATAGTGAATGTTCTCGGACGGATATATGCACCATAGTCCATGTTTGGCGTGGGATAGTAGCTGTTCTTATTCGGGTCGGTGTTTACTTCAGGATCGATGCCTGAATAACCTGTCAGACAGAATACGTTGGCAGCTGTCATATAAATACGTGCACTCTGGATAGCAATCTTCCTGGTCCAGTTCCTTGGCAGTGTATAGCCCACGGTGATATTGCTCAAGCGGAGATAAGAGGCATCCTCGATAAACTCAGAAGCTACGACATTGTTCTCATAGAATGGAACAGGACGTGATGCCTTGGCATTCAGTGCGGCCAATGCCGTAGGATCTGTCACTGCGACCAGTTCTCCATTCTGGATATCATAGATTTTCCAGCACTCACTGACAATAGCGTGACGGTTCTTACCGATTCCCGGCTCCTTACCACCGGTATATTCACACATGGCAGAAGCATTGTAGATCTTACCGCCGAGCTGATAGGTGAAATTAGCGGAGAAGTCAAGACTCTTGTAATTACCTGTGAACCCGAAGCCACCGGTATGGTGTGCCTGTAACTCACCGATGATGTCGATATCCTCAGAGTCAACGACACCGTCATCATTGAGGTCTTTCAGTTTCAAGGCACCTGGGAAAGCATTCTGTCCCTTGGGAACAGCAGCATCCCACTCAGCACCCTTCGGATAGTTGATATAGGATACAGAAGAAATGTCAGGAACACCTTTCTTCAGAGTATATACACCATTGGAATAGTCGAAGTCATCCAAAGTATACACGCCGTCACTGGTGTAACCACGTACCAGACCTACAGGTTTTCCTTCTCTCAGAAGGAAGTCGTTGGATGGTGACTGTCCTGCAGATGCCCAGTTAGAACCATATTGAATATCCTTACCGCCTGCCAGTTCATCCACATTGTTGTAGTTGAGGTTATAGGTAAGGTTCATGTTCAGGTTGAATTCCTTGCTTCTTACCAAGGCAGCGTTCAGTGCGAGTTCAATACCCTTATTAGACGTCTGACCGATATTGTCAAACATATTCGTATAACCGGAGGAAGAGTCGATCTGAGTATTCATCAACAGATCCTTGGTCGTATTCCAATAGAAGTCCAAAGTACCGTTCAGGCGATTCCAGAAACCGAAGTCGAAACCGATGTTACGTGAGATCGTCGTCTCCCATTTCAGGTTGGGATTTTCTTTCAGACCGCTGGGCTTGTAGATCTGTACACTCTTCTCTGCCCATACGCCTGTTGTAGCAGACCATGTCTCATGCCACAGACTGGAGCTGATATTGTCAGCACCCGAAGTACCGAGGGAAATACGCAGTTTCAGGTTGTCGAGCCAATCAGATGCACTCTTCATAAACGGCTCGTCAGAGATACGCCATGCCAAAGCTCCTGCGGGGAAGTATGCCCAGTGGTTGTTCGGACCGAACTTCGAAGAACCGTCAGCACGCATGGTAGCCGTGGCGAGATAACGTCCTTTGTAGGAATAGTTGATACGACCGAACCATGACTCTGTAGTCTCAGGAACATCGTAAACATTCTCATAATAGTTTTCTGCGGGATATGCCGTAGCGTCGCCCATGTGGATCATACCGAAGACACGGTCCATCGTCCAAGCTTCAGAGTTCGGGAATCCACCACCGTACATTTTTGCAGTCTCACTGGAACTCTTCAATTCCTCATTACCTAAGAGGAACGACAGACTATGATCTTCTCCAAGTCCCTGCACCTCATAGTTGATGGTGCTCACCCAGCGCCAGTTCTTGCCGTTGCTCTTGCTCAGGCTGGCGTATTTGTGTCCTTTGGTGTAACTGAATCCGCTGTTGATGCTTCCGTCGTCGTAGAACTTACTCTGTCCCCATGAACGTCCTACACCGTATTCTGTCCGCAGCGTCAATCCCTTGATGGGTTCCCATGAAAGAGCGAAGTTTCCGCGCAGACGGTTTCGCTTGTTCAGATTATAGAGGGTTTCTGTGATGGCAACCGGATTCTGCAGGGGATCGATGTTACCGGCACCCATACCGAAGAGGGTAAAGTCGTCGGTTCCGAAAGGATTGTCGATTGGACGATACATGAAGGCAGAGGATAACAAAGAACCGCGGGAAGAAACGACAGCGTCACGTCCCTTGATGTTCATATCGGCGTAACGGAGGTCCATATCAAAGAATAATCTCTTTGCCAGTTCTTGACGGAGCTTGAGGTCGAGAGCCAGACGCTCAAAGTTAGAGTTGATCTTGATACCTTCGTCGTTGACGTAGTTGGCGGAGAAATTCACTTTCGTCTTATCGGTACCACCGGCGATGGATACATTGTGGTTCCATCCTGTGGCGGTACGCAGCATGTCGTCAGTATAGTCATGAGCATCTACGTTGGCATAATCGGCATAGTGATTACCGTATTTGCTTCCTAGACCGAAATATTTTGCGATGGCATCAGGGCTCCATCCTCCTGCAGTCGTGTAGGCCCACTGTAAACCAACATATTCCTGTGCACTGAGGACATCCAATGTCTTGGCTGCCCATTTTGCCTGGAAATATCCATTATAAGCAACATTGATCTTTCCTTCCTGTGCTCCTTTCGTTGTGACAAGGATGACACCGTTAGCACCGCGGGCACCGTAGATGGCGGTGGAAGAAGCGTCTTTCAAGACATCCACACTCTCAATCTGGTCGGCTGGAATATCGGAGATGTCACTGACAGGCATTCCATCGACAACGAACAACGGTTCGTTACTCTGTGAGATAGATCCGCCACCACGAACTTTAATGGAAACGGATGCACCCGGACGACCGTCCTGTGAGATGACTGAGACACCGGCTAACTTTCCTTGCAGAGCTTCTGCAACGTTGGAAACGGGGTTGGCAGTAAGAGCATCGTGACCGACGGAAGATACAGAACCTGTCAGGTCACGTTTCTTCACCGTACCATAACCGATGACCACCACCTCATCAAGACTGCTATTGTCATCTTGAAGGACAATGTTGAAGGAATTGGACGAACCAATCTTCACTTGTTGTGTCTTACAACCAACATACGATACTGTGAGGGTAGCACCGGGATTCACATTGTGCAGTGTGAAGTTTCCGTCGAAGTCGGTTACTGCACCTTGGCCGGCGCCAAGAGATACTGTCGCACCGATCAACGGTTCACCGGTAGCATCTTTCACATTACCTGTAATTGTTTTCTGTGCATATGCCACAAAACAAATCAGGCTCAGGAATAAAGCCATAGAGGCTCGCTTGATGTTAAAATGCATAAATGTAGTTTTTAGTTATACGTAGATTAAAAGTTATCTTAGTAGTATTTTTTGCAAAGTTAAGATATTTATGGCAATGTATTTTATTTTCATTGTTTTTTTTTTGTTTTATTAACAGAATGCTGAGATGCCATATATCATTTTTATTTCCTATGAGAGGGAACTATTTAGAAAAGATGGGTTAGTTCTTTTTTAGTCTATCGGAAAAATGTATAATTTTTCGTAATATAAAACTTTTTTATTATTTTTGTAAGGTCAGTAAATAGGATGTGTATGAATTGCAGAAAGTATTTTTTGTTTTTATTGGGATTGTTAGCTGGTATAAACTGTTTTGCAGTGCCACGGGGAAATCAAAGTAGCCGTATTGAACGTTGGCAGCGTTTTGAGGTCAGGCTGCAAGGTCCCCGTTCTGGTAATCCATTCAAAGACGTCAGCATCACAGGCTCTTTCTGGTTGGAAGGCGGTGATACGGTCTGTGTCAACGGTTTTTATGATGGCAATGGAGTGTTTGTCGTTCGTTTCATGCCTTGTCAGACGGGTCATTGGCACTATATGACTCACAGTAATACATCCCAGTTAAATGGGAAACAAGGTTCGTTTCTCTGTGTGGATTCTTCGTCAGCACATGGCAGAGTACTTGCCTCTGGCAGAGCATTCTCGTATGAGGACGGTCACCCTTATTATCCTGTAGGTACGACAGCCTATGCCTGGGTGCACATGACACCTGAGGTACAAGAGCAGACGGTACACTCGTTGTCTGCAGCACAGTTTAATAAGGTCCGTATGTGTGTCTTCCCCAAGCATTATTCACTATGTATGGATCTGCCGGAAGAATATCCTTTTGTATTAAAGAAAAAAGTCGGAGAGCGTTATGAGTTTGACTTTACCCGTCCTAATCCTCTTTTCTATGCTAATTTAGAGAAACGTATTGACCAATTGGCTGCCATTGACTGTGAAGCTGATCTTATCCTTTTCCATCCGTATGATAAAGGGTATTGGGGGTTTGACCAGATGACAATGGAACAGAATCGTTTCTATCTGTCCTACTTACAAGCACGGCTATCAAGCTTCAGTAATGTGTGGTGGTCGATGGCTAATGAGTTTGATTATGTAAAAGGGAAGAGTTTGGCCGATTGGAATTCACTTATAGATATGGTTAAGGAGAATGATCCTTATGGTCATCTGTTATCCGTTCATGGCAGTACGGCTACCTATTTTAATTATATGGACGACCGGATTACCCATACCAGTATTCAGGATGAAGGACCTGTCGTAGAGACAGGACGCTCCTCTATCGTGAGAAGTATCTATCCTAAACCGGTGATTTTTGATGAGGTGGCGTACGAGGGCAACTTGAAAAGTCGTTGGGGGCGTCTGAGTGGTCAGGAGATACTATACCGGATGTGGAATGGTCTTGTCGGAGGAACTTATGTCACCCATGGAGAGTGTTATCAATATCATGAGGGTGACTATGACACGATCTTTTGGGCTAAAGGCGGACCGTGGCGTGGTGAATCATGGAAACGAATTCCTTTCATGCGCCAGATCCTGGCAGATATGCCACACCCATTGATGATGTCGGATGTCAGTAGGGATGAGTTAACCTCGACGGCAGGTGATGGTTATTACCTTTTGTATTTCGGGAAGAAAGTACAAGACAGTTGGTTGTTCAACCTTCCTGCAAAGAATGGTGATTATGCGCGTCCAACGAAGGGTGATCGT
>JAFZPF010000223.1 GCA_017550455.1 Prevotella sp. | reverse complement strand
TCTGTACGGTCGTCGTCATGTATTTCAGTTGTGTAGAGAAAGGTTGCTGGTGAAGGATGGTTGTCTGCTGACGGATCGTCTGATAATCGTGTGCCACCTCTCCGCCGACAAACTGCTGATGAGCCCATTCCAAGAGTGCCACCTCGGTGGGGTTACCTATTCCCTGATGGTCCTTCCCGAGATAGGCAGTGCTGTTCATGGCGATCGCAGTAGCCAGGAAGGACTTGTCGTCCATCGGTGTTTCTGAAGGAAACAGGCTCATATCCGCCACGGTCATCTTATTCTGCGTCAGAGTACCGGTCTTGTCCGTGCAGATAACGGTCACGGCGCCCATCGTCTCACAGGCATGGAGCTTTCTCACAAGGTTGTTGCTCACCAGCATCCTCCGCATATTCAGGGCCAGACAGAGGGTTACGGCCATGGGTAATCCCTCGGGGACGGCCATCACGATGAGCGTGACGGTCATCATGAAATATTGCAAGACCACCTCTGCCATCTCCAGATAATCATTGCTGTGCCATAGCTCGGGATGGGTGACGATATGGTGGGTCAGGAAAATAATAAAGGCAGAGATAGATAGGATAAAACCTGCTCTGTTGATCATATTCCCCAGGCGTTTCAGTTGGATGTTCAGAGGGGTTTCTACATCAGTATCTTCTGAAGCACTCTTTGCCACCTTACCGATCTCTGTGGCATTACCCACAGCTGTGACAACCATCACTCCCCTGCCGTTCATCACCATCGTTGAGCGCATCACACGGTAGGACGGATAAGTACTCTCCGGATCGTTCAGGCTTTCATCAGCGTACTTGTCTACGATCGGTTCTCCCGTCAGCGACGACTCATCGATCTGCAGATCAATGCTTTTCACCAATTCACCGTCAGCAGGAATCTCATCTCCTGTTTCTATGATGACAACATCACCCACAACAATCTCCTTACGGGGAATGAGCATCATCTGTCCTTCACGCTTCACCTTCACCGGCTGTTCCTCACCAATAGCAGTCAGTACCGCGAACTTCTTTGCAGCATCGCGCTCGAAATAAAAACCGATTGTGGTAGCCAGGAAGATGGCCAGGAAGATGCCGATGGTCTCGATGATCTCACCGTGGATAAAAGCGAGAATCAGCGATACAATACCGGCAAAAAGCAAAATCTGTATGATAGGATCTTGATATTTCTCCAGATACAATCGCCAGAGAGAACGGCTCTTGGGAGGAGTAAGCACATTCTCCCCATAGAGTTGCCGCTGGCACTCAACCTCAGCTTGCGACAATCCTCTTGCGAGCAATTTCTCTGTATATTGTCCTTTATTCATAACAATCACATTAATAAGTTGCAAAATTACAAAGCTAATCCCAAATTACCAAAAAGAACACAACTTAATTCTTCCGATTGCTTGCAACCGTAAAAAGTTTTTTGCTCAAAAATGAAGTTTTTCTAAATCTTTAGGAAAAGACAAATCAGATGACCAAATAGGAATAGAGTTTGCTGTTGCAAGGGTGACAGATTCTGTCATACCTTCATATTGCTAACCTTATGTTCGTAATTATTATAAAAAATATTTCCGATTTCGCACTTTTATGTTTATCTTTGCTAAATCATTCTAATGAATACATTAATAAAAATAATTTACGTATGAGACATCTTGGAATTTCTGTATTATTGCTGATAATCATCACATCACCAATCTGTCGGGCACAAAATACCGGTTATCCTATCAATCCCGTGCCATTTACCGCCGTAAAGGTTACTCCCGGAACATTCTGGGGACAACGGTTGGAAGCCAGCAGGACGACAACGGTACCACTCGCATTCAGTAAGTGCGAGGAGACAGGGCGTTACATGAACTTCATCCATGCCACTGAGCACATGAAGGATCCCTCCAAGACCTTCCCCGTGAGTGGTTTCAGTTTCGATGATACAGATCCTTATAAGACTATCGAGGGAGCTTCTTATCTCTTACAGACCTTTCCCGATAAAAAACTGGCGCATTATGTGGACTCCATCATCGACATCATCGGTGCGGCACAGGAACCTGACGGATATCTCTATACGGCAAGAACGCAGAATCCGGATAAGCCACATAACTGGTCCGGCAAAAAGAGATGGGTCAAGGAAGAGGACCTCAGTCATGAGTTATATAACTTAGGACACATGGTTGAAGGAGCTATCGCCCACTATCAGGCTACCGGCAGTAGGAAATTCCTGGATATCGCCATCCGTTATGCTGACTGTGTCTGCCGTGAGGTGGGACCCAATCCCGGTCAGGCATGTGTGGTGCCGGGACATCAGATAGCTGAGATGGCACTGGCAAAGCTCTACCTCGTTACCGGCGACAAGAAATATCTCGATGAAGCGAAATTCTTTTTAGACTATCGTGGTAAGACAGAGATCAAACACGATTATTCCCAGGCTCACCTCCCTGTCATCCAACAGAAAGAGGCGGTAGGGCATGCCGTACGTGCAGCCTATATGTATGCGGGTATGGCTGATGTGGCTGCATTGACAGGTGATACGGCATATATCCATGCCATCGACGCTATCTGGAATAATATCGTATCGAAGAAACTGTATATCACTGGTGGTATCGGTGCCACCAACAACGGCGAGGCTTTCGGAAAGAACTACGAACTGCCAAATATGAGTGCCTATTGTGAGACATGTGCCGCCATCGGTAATGTATATGTCAACCACCGACTGTTCCTCCTCCATGGAGAGTCAAAATACTATGATGTACTGGAGCGCACGCTCTATAACGGACTGATCTCAGGTGTTTCCCTGCAAGGCAACGGCTTCTTCTATCCCAACCCGTTAGCCTCCATGGGACAGCATCAAAGACAACCTTGGTTCGGCTGTGCCTGCTGTCCATCAAACATCTGCCGTTTTATCCCCTCCCTGCCGGGATATGTGTATGCAGTGAAAGACCGTTCGGTATATGTCAACCTTTTCTTATCCAACAAAGCTGATCTCTCTGTGGCTGGAAAGAAAATCAGTCTGTCACAAACCACCAACTATCCTTGGGAGGAGGATATCACCATCCATATCAACAAGAATGAAGCCGGACGGTTTGCACTGAAGATCCGCATCCCCGGTTGGGTGAGAAACAAAGTGGTGCCCAGTGACCTCTACCTTTATACGGATGACGCCCAACCAGTCTATCGTTTTGCAGTGAATGACAAGGAATTCTATGATGAGGAAAGGGAAGCCGCCCTTACGGACGATGGATATATCACCATCGAACGGAAATGGAAGAAAGGGGATAAAATACAGATTCATTTCTGTATGGAACCGCGAGTGGTACGGGCTAACAATGAGGTGACAGCCGACCAGGGTATGGTAAGCATTGAGCGCGGACCGTTGGTGTATTGCGCTGAGCATCCTGACAACAACTTCGATATCATGAGCACGCTCCTTAATCAACATCCAGTCTTCACTGAGGGAGAGAAAGAGATAGCAGGCACCACCGTCAAGACGCTCTCTACCAAAGTGCAGCAGCTCAGCTTCAACGATAAAGGGATGCTGACGACAAAAGAGGAGAACCTGACACTCATCCCCTATTATGCCTGGTGCCATCGGGGAAGTGGTAAGATGCGAGTATGGCTGTCGCAGGATCTGAGTAGTATCACACCAGCCACACCGCCATCGTTGGCAAGTAAGAGCAAACTGACAGCATCCACGAAGACATCCGCTCTGTCGGCAGTCAGTGACGGACTGGTACCCAAAAACAAGAACGACCGCTCCATCCCCTACTACGACTGGTGGCCGAAGAAAGATGCTACAGAATGGTTGGTATATGAACTCCCGGAAGAGATGTTTGTGAAGAGCAGCACCGTCTATTGGTTTGACGATCAGCCTTGGGGCGGCTGCGGATTACCCACATCTTGGAAGATCTACTATAAGGATGAGAAGGGACAGTGGCAGCCCGTCACAGGTGTGGAACAATATCCCATCATCGCCGGCAATCCCTGCACAGTCAACTTCAACATGATTTCCACAAAAGCGCTGAAGTTAGAAGTAAAAATCTCCCCCAACCTCTCTGCCGGCCTCTTCGAGTGGAGCGTGAAGTAAGGGTGTAGAGTGTAGAGTGAAAGAAATTGGGGACAGGGCCGCTTTGCAGACCTGTCCCCAATCACATGATGAAATAAAACTATAGAATCTCTACACCTTTCAGGAACACCCGCTGGATGATGGGGGTGGTATAGGCGTAAGGGATGAAATCGAGGGAAGGGATGGGCTTGGTGATATAGAAATTAGCCACCTTCCCCACTGTTATCGAACCGTAGTCGTTGCTGAGTCCCATGGCACAGGCAGTATTGAGTGTTGTCGCATTCAGCGCCTCAAAGGGTGTCAAGTGCATCTTGATACATGCCAATGACACCACAAACTTCATGTCGCCCGAGGGAGTGGAGCCAGGGTTATAGTCGGATGCCAAAGCAACAGCCAGTCCTTCGTTGATCATCTTCCTTGCAGGGGCAAACGGCATGTTCAAGAAGAACGAGGTACCGGGTAATCCTGTCGGCATGGTGTCTGCTCGTTTCAGCATTTGGATATCCTCATCCGTCATGCTCTCCAAATGATCCACACTCAGTGCATGATGCTTGACAGCCACCTCTACGCCACCCGACGGTGCCAGCTCCTGTCCGTGGATCTTACCGCGCATACCGTATTTCATTCCGGCCTCAAGGATAGCGGATGTCTCTTCGGGAGTAAAGAAGCCCTCATCACAGAACACATCCACATAATCTGCCAGTTGCTCTGCCGCCACGGCAGGTATCATCTCATCGATAACCTGACGGACGTATGCCGACTGACTCATCCCTCTTGCCACGGCATGAGCTCCTAAGAAAGTGCTGACCACCTTCATAGGAGCTGTCTCCTTGATACGACGGATCACCCGAAGCATTTTCAGTTCATCGGCAGTGTTCAGTCCATAGCCGCTCTTGATTTCTACAGCTCCCGTGCCTTTGTGAATGATCTCGTTGACACGTTCCATGGCCTGTTCGAAGAGTTGTTGTTCTGTCATCTCATGCAGACGGTCGGCACTGTTCAGGATACCGCCGCCCCTACGGGCAATCTCCGCATAACTCAGACCGTGGATCTTATCCACAAACTCCTGTTCACGGCTACCAGCATATACCAGATGTGTATGACTGTCGCAGAAAGAAGGGAGCACAGCACCTCCTTCAGCATCGATGATCTCTGCGTCGTTTAACACCTCGGGAGAGAGATTTTTCAACGATTCCATCGGGCCATAACCGGCTATACAGCCATCTTTTACCCACAGCCATGCGTTGTTGATACAGTGCATCTGGTCCATGGCCTTACCACAGATCCGTTCTTTCTTCTCTTCGTCGATACCGGCCAGTATGCCGATGTTGTTGATGATCTTATTCATAAAATAAAATTATTTACTACGTTTATGTTCTTTTTCTCTGTACCGCCAGAGAAAAAGCAACCAAAAAGAGAGCTCGTTGCACGCTCCGAGTCAGAACAGATTACGATTCTGAAAAACTGTGCTGCGGAACTCGCTGTGCTCAGACAGTCCTCGCACTGACTCCGTCACCGTTTTTCAATCATCGTATCCGTTACCTGACTCTCCCGCTATCGCAACACTTAGAGCACCACCTATCCTCCCCAAAGGGGAGAGAAAAAAGATCACCGCGACCGCTTATAAGGGAGCGGTACCTTAGTGAAAGAGCGCCGAGTAGGCGCGGTTGCATCCCTCCCTTGGAGAAGGGAGGGCGTGGGAGGAATCGAGTCCCCTCCTTAGGCAAGGAGGGGTTGGGGTGGTTGTGAAAAAGAACATAACATTAAAACAGTTTATTCCTCAAGAACTGGATAGACTTCTCGATATACGGGTACATCAGTTCATCGTTGAGGATGAACGGTACCTGTTTACGGTACTCATCGTAGATCTCCAGCAGTTTGGGGGATGTCTTCAGCGGCAGACGGAAGTCGAGTGCCTGTGCGGCATTGAAGAGTTCTATGGCCAGCACACGCTCCGTATTCTGCACAACCTTATATAATTTAATGGCAGCATTGGCCCCCATACTGACATGATCCTCCTGATCCTGACAAGAAGGAATGCTATCCACTGATGACGGCATAGCTAATGACTTATTCAGGCTCACCACAGAGGCTGCTGTGTATTGCGTAATCATAAAACCGCTGTTTACACCAGGATTAGCTACCAGGAAGCTGGGCAGTCCACGGGTACCCGATACCAGTCGGTAGATACGACGCTCAGAGATATTAGCCAGTTCACTCATCGCGATAGCAAGGAAGTCCATCGGCAGTGCGATAGGTTCTCCATGGAAGTTACCTGCAGAAATGATCAGGTCCTCATCCGGGCAAACGGTAGGATTGTCAGTAGCAGAGTTGATCTCCGTATCGATGACGGAGCGCACATAACGCAGCGTATCCTTCACAGTGCCATGCACCTGAGGAACACAACGGAAAGAGTATGGATCCTGCACATGTGCCTTAGAGGTAGCAATTAACTGACTGCCCTCCAAGAGTTCACGCATACGGGCAGCTGTCTCTAACTGTCCTTTATGTGGACGTACCAGATGAACAGCTTCCGTGAACGGCTCTATCCTACCGTCATAAGCATCCAGCGAGAGAGCCGCAATATTATCAGCCCAACGGCTCAGCCGTTGTGCCTGAAGAATACTCCATACCGCAAACGCACTCATATTCTGGGTGCCGTTCAAGAGTGCCAATCCCTCTTTGCTCGACAGTTCTATTGCCTTCCAGCGTTTTCTGCGTAGGATCTCCTCACCACTGATCACCTTACCGAGATATTCCACTTCTCCCAGTCCTACCAATGGCAGACACATGTGTGCCAGAGGAACCAAGTCACCGGAAGCACCGAGAGAGCCCTGCTTATAGACCACAGGATAGATCTCATTATTGAAGAAAGCCACCAGACGCTGTACGGTCTCTAACTTACAACCGGAATAGCCGTAGCTAAGTGACTGTATCTTCAGCAACATCATGATCTTCACGATATCGTTAGGCACACGCTCTCCTACGCCACAGGCATGACTCTTGATCAGATTGATCTGCAACTGTGCCAGATGGTCGTGACCGATGGAGACATTGCACAGGGATCCGAAGCCTGTCGTCACGCCATAGATAGGTTCTCCATTACGGGCAATCTTCTTATCCAGATAACTTCTGCAGCGACGGATACGCTGTTTGGCATCGTCGCTCAACTCCAGTTTATAACCTTTATATATAATCTCACCGATTTTCTCTATGGTCAGATGTTCGGCACTGATATAATGTGTCATCGTTGTTTGGGTTTTAATTAGAAAATGTTGTTCAGGATCTCATCATCTACGAGGTTCGGCATCGTAACCTGCAGGTCGGGGGTACGGTCCATCTCCCGTTGGATGGCATGCATAGAACCCTCATTGCGGGCCCATGAGCGACGGGCGATACCGTTGTTCACATCCCAGAAAAGCATCTTACGGATGCGTTGTTCGGCTTCATCACTACCATCGATGACCATACCGAAGCCACCATTGATCACTTCTCCCCAGCCTACGCCACCACCGTTGTGGATACTTACCCATGTGGCTCCGCGGAAACTGTCACCGATGACGTTCTGCACAGCCATGTCGGCACAGAACTGTGAACCGTCATAGATATTACTCGTTTCACGGAAAGGTGAGTCAGTACCTGATACATCATGATGGTCACGACCCAAGACAACAGGACGACTGATCTCTCCCTTGCGGATAGCATCATTGAAAGCCAATGCAATCTTCGTACGACCTTCAGCATCCGCATAGAGGATACGCGCCTGAGAACCCACCACGAGATGGTTCTTTCCTGCCTCCTTGATCCAATGGATGTTATCGTTCATCTGTCCTTGTATCTCTGCAGGAGCCTCCTTGCAGATCTCCTCCAGCACCTGTGCTGCCAACTTATCGGTCATCTCCAGATCTTTTGGATCACCGGAAGAACAAACCCAACGGAACGGGCCGAAGCCATAGTCGAAGAACATCGGGCCCATGATATCCTGCACGTATGACGGATAACGGTATTTACC
>JAFZPF010000222.1 GCA_017550455.1 Prevotella sp. | reverse complement strand
CAAACCGACACTGGCAAAGATATCCATACCCTGACGGGTAACTCGAGTAACGTTAACCCCGTATACACTAGAGAAATGCATCGAGCCAAGTGTCTTTCCGTTGATAGACGGTTGGGTGATGAGTATACGCTTATTGACCAAAGGCAGGTCCTGATGATCCCAGTCGATTTCAACCTCAGGACCGATAAAAGCAATGATAGCCTCAGCATTGGCTTCGGATGTTACAATAAACATCTTATCACCTAAATGCAAAATGGTGTCTTTATTGGGTATACTTACGTGCCCATCATGTAACAACCGTGTACAAACAAAATCTCGATTCAAAAATTTGTGTACCTGCATGATGGTCTTACCGTCAAGGTATTTATTGCTTAATTCCAATTTCAACCGACAGGGCTTTATCGTGGCATTTGCCTCCTCCAACTGTTGAAGACGTAGTTCTTCTTTATCTAAATGGATGTTACACAGGTAACGTACGGCTATAGTAGCGCCGATGATACCCAGAACGCCGAGCGGATATGCACAGGCATAGCCAGAGGCAATCTGTGGAATCTCACCGCTGAAAACATTATTAAGCGCTTCGGTAGCAGCTCCTAATCCAGGGGTGTTGGTGACAGCGCCACAAAGAGTACCGATCATCATCGGCAAAGCCGTGGAGTCTGACGTGTTGAAAAAGAGATAGTAACAGGCAAACATCACTACGATATTCAAGATGATACCAATGGTGGCTAAAAGATTCAGACGGATTCCCGTGTGGCTAAAACTCTCGAAAAAGCTCGGACCCACCTGCATACCGATCATGAAAACAAAAAGGACTAGTCCGAACTCTTGGATAAAATCGAGTATCTGTGTAGGAGCCGTAAAACCGATATGACCAGCCAAGATGCCGGCAAAAAGGACAAATGTTACACCAAGTGAAATACTGCCTACCTTAATTTTTCCCAAGAGTACACCTACTGAAATAACGACAGAATAGAGTAACACGATATGTGCTACACTGTCAGTTGATGTCAGTAAGTTAATTAACCATTCCATTGCCTATTCTATCTATTAAAATCGAATATGAATAAATTGGTGCAAAGTTACGAAAAAACAAGAGAAGAACAAAATAAACTCGTTTATTTTTTTAGGGATAAAGAAACTTTGATTTCCTGGTAGTATACCCAAAATTGTTGTTTAAATGGGATTTGTTGTGAAACTTATTCTATAAAAGTGCTTTTTTATGAATTTTTTACGGTTAAAAATTTATTTCTCCGTTTTTTCTTTATCATATAGAAAAAAAGATGTATCTTTGCACGATAATTATGAGTAATTACTTTATTAACTTATATAATTAATACAATCAACTATGTCTAACAGTAAGGAAAAGCTCTTTACCGAGTTTACAGCTCCTACTACTCAAGAGTGGCTTGATAAAATTCAAGTTGACTTGAAAGGCGCTGATTTTAACAAACGTTTGGTATGGAGAACTAATGAGGGATTTAATGTACAGCCCTTCTATCGTAGAGAAGACGTGCTAAAGATGAAAACACCGGATTCACTCCCCGGTGAGTTCCCTTTCGTACGTGGTAACAACAAGAAAGACAATGCATGGTTTGTCCGTCAGGATATCGTTGCCGACGATGCACAAGCCGCTAATGCCAAAGCCCTTGACATTCTTAATAAAGGTATCGACTCTCTGGGATTCCGTATTCCTGGTGATAAGGTAAGTGCTGAGTTTGTCGAAACACTTCTGAAAGATATCTATGTAGAGATCGTGGAGGTTAACTTCACCACCTGTCCACGTCACACATTAGAGTTGGCAACTATTTTGGTTGACTACTTTAATAAAAAAGGTGTTGACAAGAATAAAGTGAATGCATCTGTTGCCTTCGACCCAATGGAGAAGATGCTCATGAAGGGTAAGGATACAACAGCATTGCTCGAGGTAGCTCCTCAGCTTGTTGAGATCACAAAGGATTATCCTAAGTTCCGTTGCATCGCAGTGAATACGGTATCTCTCAACAATGCCGGTGCATATATCGTTCAGGAACTGGGTTATGCACTTGCTTGGGGTAACGAATATCTGCAGCAGTTGGTGGATGCCGGTGTTTACGTGGATCTTGCAGCTTCTAAGATCAAGTTTAACATGGGCGTATCAGAAAACTACTTCATGGAGTTGGCTAAGTTCCGTGCTGCCCGTATGCTTTGGGCTCAGATCGTTAAGCAATATGAGCCGAAGAATGACGATGCTTGTAAGATGTGCGTAAATGCCGTTACATCAACCTATAACCAGACATTGTTCGACTCTTATGTTAACCTCCTGCGCTCTCAGACTGAGGCTATGTCTGCTGCTTTAGGTGGTGTTCACTCAATGGTGGTTACTCCGTTTGATGTTACCTATGAGGAACCGACCGACTTCTCTGAGCGTATCGCTCGTAATCAGCAGTTGCTGATCAAGGAAGAGAGCCATTTCGATAAGGTGGTTGACCCAGGTGCTGGTTCTTATTATATTGAGCATCTGACGAACTCTCTTGCTGCTGAGGGATGGAAGATATTCCTGAAGGTAGAAGAGGAAGGTGGATTCCAGGCTGCCGTCAAAGCAGGTTCAATCCAGGATGATATCAATGCTACCAATGTGAAACGTCATGGGGATGCAGCTAAGCGCAAGGAGTTCCTGCTGGGTACCAACCAGTTCCCGAACTTCACAGAGAAGAGCGAAGGTAAGCGTCCGGTAGATAAGGCATGTGGCTGTAAAGACAACTGCGAGGCATCTTTCAAGAAGATCGAGAGTACTCGTCTGGCTGCTGACTTTGAGGATCTTCGTATCCACACAGAGGAGACAAAGGTTCCTGTTGCTTTCATGCTGACTATCGGTAACCTGGCAATGCGTCAGGCACGCGCTCAGTTCTCTTGTAACTTCCTCGCAACAGCAGGTTACAAGGTTATCGACAACCTCGGATTCCCCACTGTAGAGGAAGGTGTTGATGCAGCTTTGAAGGCTGGCGCAGATGTTGTGGTGCTCTGTTCTTCTGATGATGAATATGCAGAGTATGCTATTCCTGCTTATAAGTATCTCGACAACCGTGCTATGTTTGTTGTAGCTGGTGCTCCTGCATGTATGGAAGACCTGAAGGCTGCCGGCATAGAGAACTTCATCCATGTGAAGTGTAATGTGCTCGAGACTATGAAAGAGTATAATGCAAAGTTGGGTATCTAAAAATAACTGAATTATGAGAAAACAATTTAATAATGTAGATATATTTGCCGGTATCCAACCTAAAGATGGTAATGCTTGGCTGAAGGAGAACAATATCGAATATAACTGGAAGACTCCAGAGCATATCGAGGTTCGTCCTGTTTATACAAAAGAAGACCTGGAAGGCATGGAGCATCTTGACTTCACTGCTGGTATTCCTCCATTCCTCCGTGGCCCGTATTCAATGATGTACCCGTTCCGCCCGTGGACTATCCGTCAGTATGCCGGATTCTCTACTGCTGAGGAGTCTAATGCTTTCTATCGTAGAAACCTGGCTTCCGGTCAGAAGGGTCTGTCTGTTGCCTTCGACCTTCCTACACACCGTGGCTATGACCCGGATAACGCACGTGTAGTGGGTGATGTGGGTAAGGCAGGTGTGTCTATCTGCTCCCTCGAGAATATGAAGGTGCTCTTCGCAGGTATTCCATTGAACAAGATGTCTGTCTCTATGACCATGAACGGTGGTGTGCTTCCTATCTTGGCATTCTATATTAATGCCGGTCTGGAGCAGGGTGCTAAGCTGGAAGAGATGGCGGGTACTATCCAGAATGATATTTTGAAGGAGTTCATGGTGCGTAATACTTATATTTATCCGCCAGCCTTCTCCATGAAGATCATCGCTGATATCTTCGAATATACCTCACAGTTCATGCCGAAGTTCAACTCTATCTCTATCTCCGGTTATCACATGCAGGAGGCAGGAGCTACTGCAGATATCGAGTTGGCATATACCTTGGCTGACGGTATGGATTATATCCGTACTGGTGTGAACGCTGGTATTCCTGTGGATAAGTTCGCTCCACGTCTGTCATTCTTCTGGGCTATCGGTATGAACCACTTCATGGAGATCGCCAAGATGCGTGCCGGTCGTCTGTTGTGGGCAAAGATCGTGAAGAGCTTCGGAGCAAAAGATCCTAAGTCTTTGGCATTGCGTACTCACTCACAGACTTCTGGTTGGTCACTCACCGAGCAGGATCCGTTTAATAATGTGGGACGTACCTGTATCGAGGCTATGGCAGCTGTACTTGGACATACACAGTCATTGCACACCAATGCACTTGATGAGGCTATCGCTCTGCCAACCGACTTCTCCGCCCGTATCGCTCGTAATACGCAGATCTACATCCAGAACGAGACAAAGGTTTGTAAGGAGATCGACCCATGGGCAGGTTCCTACTATGTTGAGACACTGACCAATGAGCTCGTGCACAAAGCATGGGAGCATATCCAGGAGATTGAGAAACTGGGTGGTATGGCTAAGGCTATTGAGACCGGTGTTCCAAAGATGCGTATCGAGGAAGCTGCTGCTCGTACACAGGCTCGTATCGACTCTGGCGTTCAGACTATCGTAGGTACTAACAAGTATCGTCTGGATCACGAGGATCCTATCGATATCCTTGAGGTTGACAACACCGCTGTTCGTCTGCAGCAGGTAGAAGGTCTTAAGGAACTGCGTGCTCATCGTGATGAGGCTGCATGTCAGGCTGTACTTAAGGAAATCACGGAATGCGTACGTGAGTTTGCAGAAGGAAAGAAGAGTGAGAACAACCTGCTGGCTCTTGCTGTGAAGGCAGCCGGCTTGCGTTGTACACTTGGTGAGATCAGTGATGCCTGCGAAGAGATCGTAGGTCGTTATAAAGCAGTAATCAGAACAATTTCAGGCGTGTATAGTTCAGAATCAAAGAACGACTCCGACTTTGAGAAAGCTTGTGAGTTGACAGAAGAGTTTGCTAAGAAAGAGGGTCGCCGCCCACGTATCTTCGTTGCAAAGATGGGTCAGGATGGTCACGACCGTGGTGCAAAGGTTGTTGCTACCGGTTATGCAGACTGTGGCTTCGACGTAGATATGGGTCCGCTGTTCCAGACTCCAGAGGAGGCTGCACGCGAGGCTGTCGAGAATGACGTGCATATCGTTGGTGCTTCTTCACTGGCCGCTGGTCATAAGACACTTATTCCTCAGTTGATCGAGGAGTTGAAGAAACTCGGTCGTGAGGATATCATGGTTATCGCCGGTGGTGTGATT
>JAFZPF010000221.1 GCA_017550455.1 Prevotella sp. | reverse complement strand
TGGAGTTGAGAGGTGTGTCCCTGAGGTTAAGAAACAGAAATGAGGGTACGTAAGCATTTAATGATATTGACCATTATCTTTGTCAGCATTCAGGTGTTGGCATGGAGTGCTGCGCCCCTGCAACAGGATAACCGGACACGCAGACAGCAGAATACCCAGCAGGATAACCGGACACGACAACAACGACAGAATGCCCAGCAGCAGACGGGCAATGGAGATGATAAAAAACCACGGCAACCGATCACCGCCCAACCGATCTTCGAAGATGAGGATACGATTCCCGACTCACTGCTGAATCCTCGATGGAAGATACAACGCACACAACCTATCACCCTTGATGACCTGCAAAAGAACGCGGCCGACCTGCGGATGCCTGAGAATATCAAACAGGAGTTTGTTTATAACGATACGCTGGATGGTTATTTCGTAGGTTCTAAATTAGGTTCTTCGTATATCGGCACTCCGATGTGGATGACACCGGAGGAGTTTGACCGATGGAGTGAGCGGGAATTACGAAGGAAGTTCTACCGATCAAAGAATGAACAGACGGCCCAAGAGGAAGAGAAAGAGAAATTCTCTTTCACCGACATGCATTTCGACTTAGGTCCTGCAGAGAAGATCTTCGGCCCTGGTGGGGTACGTATCAAGACACAAGGTACGGCAGAGTTGAAGTTCGGCGCAACGATGAAGAATATCGACAACCCGTCGTTGCCGATACGTAACCGTAAGACTACCACGATGGACTTCGATGAGAAGATCAACCTCAGTGTGAACGGCAGGGTGGGTGATAAGGTGAACATGAATCTGAACTACAATACCGATGCTACGTTCGACTTCGATGCCCAGAGTCTGAAACTGAAATACGACGGAAAGGAAGATGAGATCATCAAACTGGTGGAAGGCGGTAATGTGTCATTCCCAAGCAACTCCTCATTAGTAAGGGGAGCCTCCTCGCTCTTCGGTATACGCACTGACCTGCAGTTCGGAAAACTTAAACTACAGACAGTAGTGTCACAGAAGAAATCATCCTCGAAGAGTGTCTCCTCGAAAGGTGGCGTACAGACGACGCCCTTTGAGATCGATGCTGCCGACTATGAGGAAAACCGCCACTTCTTCCTCTCACAGTATTTCCGTGACCAATATGCCAACGCGATGTCCACCTTACCGAACCTTACCACGGGTGTTACTATCAACCGTGTGGAGATATGGATCACCAACAAGACCGGAACGACGACTAATACTCGTAATATCATTGCTCTGTCGGATCTGGGAGAGAATACCAAGGTGAGCAATGCCAACTGGACTGTTACCGGACTACAGGTTCCTGCCAATCAGGCAAATACCGAGTATAGCGCAATGGTTAACAACTATGCCGAGGCTCGCAGTATCGATGCCTCATCAACCGTGCTCGATGCCATACCGGGATTTATCGGGGGTGTCGATTATGAGAAACTCGAGAGTGCGCGCCTGCTTAACGCATCAGAATATACCCTGAACAATGCTTTGGGATATGTATCGTTGAAGACGAACATACAAACCGACCAGGTGGTGGCTGTCGCTTTTGAATATACCTATGGCGGACAGACCTACCAGGTGGGAGAGTTTGCCGGAGATATCACAGATGTGAACCAGACTCTGTTCGTGAAATCGCTGAAGAATACCAGCAACAATCCATCGCAACCAAACTGGGACTTGATGATGAAGAACGTGTATTACCTTGCTTCATCAGTGGAGAGAGAGAAATTCCGACTCGATATCAAATACCAGAGTGATACCACCGGTGTCTATCTGTCGTATATCCCTGAGACACAGGTGAAAGACCAGACCCTTATCAAAGTGGTGGGAGCCGACCGGTTGGATAACAATAATAATGCCCATCCCAACGGATATTTTGACTATGTACAAGGATATACTGTCAATAACGGTCGTGTGTTCCTACCGAAGGCAGAGCCTTTCGGTGATGATCTTTACAGTTACCTGACGAGCAAAGGCATCTCGTCGACAACGGCGGAGAAATACTGTTTTTATGAGTTGTACGACTCCACCAAGACCGTTGCCAAACAGATTGCTGAGAAAGATAAGTATATCATGGTTGGACAATACCGTGGAACTTCTGCCAATGTGATCTCTTTGGGGACCTATAATGTACCGCAGGGCAGTGTGGTGGTCACCGCTGGTGGCGTCACCCTCACGGAAGGTTCTGACTATAGCGTGGATTACTCTGCCGGTGAGGTGACTATTCTCAACCAGAGTATCATCGATGCGGGAACACCGGTGAATGTCAGTCTGGAGAGTAATACCGACTATGCGCAACAGCGAAAGACGATGGTGGGGTTAAACTGGGAGTATGACTTCACGAAAGATTTCCAGCTCAGCGGTACTTTGCAGCATCTGTCCGAGCAGGCACTCACCACAAAGGTGTCGATGGGCAGCGAGCCCCTGAACAATACCCTGTGGGGTGTGAATATCAACTGGAAGAAAGAGAGTCAGTGGCTTACAAATATGCTGGCGAAGTTGCCGGGTCTCCACTGTACGTTACCCTCACAGATATCGTTTACCGGTGAGTTTGCACACCTGATAGCAGGACAGTCACATGGTACCCAGGACAATGCCTCCTATCTTGATGACTTCGAGAATACCAAGAATGCTATCGATGTGAGTACCCCTACCTCGTGGATCATCTCCAGTGTACCGTCGGTATTCAGAGAGTCGCAAGACAAGAGCGACGTGTCTAGCGGATATAACCGTGCACTCCTCTCTTGGTACACCATCGACCCGCTGTTCACACGCCGTTCTTCCTCACTCACTCCCAGTCATATTAAAGGTGATCTGACACAACTCTCCAATCATTATGTGCGAGAGGTATATGTAAAAGAACTGTTTCCAAACCGTGACCAGAGCAATTACAATGGAGCAACGGCAACACTGCCGATACTTAACCTTGCCTATTACCCCAGTGAGCGTGGACCGTACAACCTCGACGTGAACCTGAACAGCGACGGCACCTTGCCGAATCCGAAGCAGCGCTGGGGTGGTATGATGAGAAAGTTAGATACCAACGATTTTGAGGCTGCCAATATCGAATATATCGAGTTCTGGATGCTCGACCCCTTTATCTATACCAGAAACACCCCTCAGGCAGGCAGCTTGGGCGGTGACTTGTATATCAACTTAGGAGATATCAGTGAGGATATCCTCCGTGACGGAAAGAAATTCTACGAGAGTGGCATGCCTGTAGATGGCAGCAGTAACTATACCACCACACAGTGGGGAAAGATTCCCACACAGTCGACCGTCACCTATGCCTTTGCTACAACAAGTGGGTCAAGAGATCAGCAGGATGTGGGTTACAACGGTCTGACAGACAATGAGGAGCGCAGTTTCGGTGCTTATCAACAATATCTGTCGGCAATCCAGGGGAAGGTATCTGCTGCTGTGTTTGACAGTATCCAGAGCGACCCAGCCAACGATAACTACCATTATTTCCGTGGGTCTGACTATGACCGTATCGAGGCTCCTATCCTTCAGCGATACAAACGTATCAACATGCCGCAGGGTAACTCTCCCGACAACGAGAACAGCCGGGAGTCGTACAGCACAGCCTATAAGTCAACACCCGATGTGGAGGATATCAACCAGGACTATACCCTGAACGAATATGAGAAATACTATCAGTATCATGTGAGTATCCGACCCGAAGACCTGGTGGTGGGAAACAATTATATCGTGGATAAGCGAGTGAGTGCCGTCTCTCTCCGCAACGAGGCAAGAGACTCGGTAACCTGGTATCAGTTCCGTGTTCCTTTAAAAGAATATGAACGGCGTATGGGTTCTATCAGTGATTTCACCTCTATCCGTTTCATGAGAATGTTCCTCACAGGATTCGAACAACCGATAATTATCCGTTTCGGCAGCCTTGATCTGGTAAGAGGAGAATGGCGACAGTATGAGCAGAACCTCTCGGGAAACAGTGAGACAGGAAGGATGGCTGTCAGTGCAGTAAACATAGAAGAGAATAATGATAAAGAGCCGGTCAACTATGTATTGCCACCGGGCATCAGAAGAGATTTAGACCCCACGCAACCTCAGTTGGTGGAGAGTAACGAGCAAGCGTTAGATATTGTGGTCACCGAACTCTCTTCAGGAGGAGCTAAGGCAGTGTATAAGAATACGAACCTCGATCTCCGACAGTATCGTCGTCTGCAGATGTTTGTGCATGCCAATGCGATGCAACAGAATGTCACGAACCTCACGGACAACCAATTGGCAGTATTCGTCCGTCTGGGTTCAGACTATAAGAATAACTATTACGAATATGAGATTCCACTGAAACTCACGGAGCCGAATAGTAAATACAATCGTTATTCGGCTTCCGACCAGCGTAAGGTTTGGCCGGAGGAGAATATGCTGGATGTGCCGCTCACGGTGTTTACAGAATTGAAAAAACAACGTAACATTGCCAAGGCGGCAGGAGCTGCATCCTATAATAAGGAATATTCCTATTATACTGAAGACAAACCGCAGAACAGGATCAGTGTGATGGGTAACCCCTCGCTGGGAGAGGTAAAGACGATGATTATCGGTGTCAGGAACCTGTCGAGCAGTGTGAAGTCGGGTGAGGTATGGGTTAATGAAATGCGCCTGAAGGAATACAACAACGAGGGTGGATGGGCTGCGCAAGGAGCGCTGAACATGCAGTTGAGTGATGTGGGAAGCGTGAATATGAGTGGTCGTTATACGTCGGAAGGTTTCGGCGGTCTTGAGGATGGCGTCAGTCAGCGTAGTACCGACAATTACGGTTCGTACAGTGTCACCACCAGCGTGGAACTCGGAAAGTTCTTCCCCACCAAGGCGAAAGTTTCTGCTCCTCTCTATTATTCGGTAACGAAAGAGAAATCCAGTCCGAAATATAATCCGCTGGATACCGATATGCTGTTGGATGATGCCCTCGAAGCTGCCGCTGACAAGCATGAGAAAGACTCTATCAAATCGATTGCCGTGAAAGAGATGACCACAACCAACTTCTCTTTGTCGAACGTCAGGGTGGGTATCACTACGAAACGGCATCCTATGCCTTACGACCCCGGAAACTTCTCTGTGTCATACAGTCATTCACATTCTCATCAGTCGGGTGAGACAACGGTCTTTGAGAATGAAGACAACTGGCGAGGATCCCTCAACTATAGTTATACGCCGGTGTATAAGACCTTCGAGCCTTTCAAGAAGATCTTTGCAGAAAATAAGAGTAAGTGGGTGGATATCCTGAAACGTTTCGGACTGAACTGGTTGCCGCAGAACATCACCTTTAACACGGATATCACGCGTAATTACTATGAGTTACAGGAACGCGATATGGAGAATATGGAAAATCCTGAGTTACCCATAACCTTTAGCGAGCAGTTCCTGTGGAATCGTGATTTTGCCATCAGATGGGATCTCACACGTAACCTCCACATGAATTTCAGTAGTGCTACCCATGCGCAGATAGAGGAGCCCTACACACCTATTAATAAAGATCTCTATCCTACACAGTATGAGGCATGGAAGGACTCTGTGTGGACCAGCCTGAAACAGATGGGTACCCCATTGGATTATCAGCAGAGTTTCAGGGCTTCCTATCAGTTGCCACTGAACCTGCTGCCCATTTTCGATTGGGTAAATGCCGACGCGAGTTTCGATTCTTCTTATCGTTGGGTAAGAGGTACTGATTTGGAGGATGGCACATCATTGGGTAATGTAATCTCCAATGACCGTTCGATTAACTTGAACGGATCATTCAACCTCGAACGGCTGTATAATCATATCCCGTTCCTGAAGAAGACCAATGATCGTTTTAATAAAACCTCAACTCGTCCGAATCAACAGAACAGGAATCAGCAGAATAGGAACAACCAGAGTAATGCAAATAGGAACAATCAGAATAATACGAACCAGAATAATCGCGACAGGAGAGCATTGCCCAGAAACCAGCGTAGTTTCGAAAAGGAGATAACACTGTTGCCGGATACGACACTGACGGTGGCTCATGGAAAGAACAGTAACCGGTTGGATATTGTGGCAAAGACCAACGAGGGGAAGGTCTTCAAACTGAAATATAAGGTGCTTGATAATAACAAGATACAGATTACCTCGAAGGTTGACTCTGCTACCAAACTGAAACTCACCGTGACACCCAAGGTGCCCAATGAGCAATTGTCGTGGTATAAGACCGCACAGGTGATAGCCCGCGGACTGATGCTCGTGAGGAATGTCAGTCTGTCGTATCGTCAGCAGAATGCGATGTCGATACCGGGCTTCATGCCTATGGCCGGTGATGTCTTCGGACAGAGACGTGACGGTCTGTTGGCTCCTGGTCTTGACTTTGCCTTCGGACTGACCGATGACAGTTATATCAACAAGGCTGTAGAAAACGACTGGCTCCTGATAGACGATGGCATCTCTACGCCTGCCACGATGAATAAGACATCGGATCTGCAGATCCGCATGACTTTAGAACCGATGAAGAATTTCCGTATCGATCTGAATGCTAACCGTACGGAGACACGTGCCAAAAGCATACACTATATGTATGCCGGCATGCCGATGACGCAGAGTGGAACATTCACCATGACAACACTCTCGATGAAGAGTGCTCTTGAGGGGATGGGTAATGCCAATAACGGCTATTATTCGGCCTCCTTCGAGAAATTCT
>JAFZPF010000220.1 GCA_017550455.1 Prevotella sp. | reverse complement strand
GATATCCATCATCTGGATATGGGCACGCTGCTCGACCGCTTAGGCATCGCCGTACGTACCGGTCATCATTGTGCACAACCATTGATGGACCGCTTAGAAATATTAGGAACAGTGCGTGCTTCGTTTGCGTTGTACAATACCAAAGAGGAAGTGGATGCTCTTGTTGCAGGTGTTCAGCGTGTGGCACGTATGTTCTGATTCTCTGTTTTAAAATAACTGCTTACATCTTTTGAGTGCGACCAGCAGCCAAGTTAAGGCGATGAGTCGTACGGTGAGGGCATAACCTACCGGTAATATGCCTAAGAAGAGTGCGGCCTGTGCCTCTAACAATGCCCATGTCTGTCTGCTGTTGATGTCACGCTCCAACACGGCTGAATAATACTGAGACAACTTTCTGATAGGCATATTCAGTCTTTCAGTCATCTTATGAATATTCTCTGCCAGTCTGCTGCTGACCGTCTGCTGCATATTGATAGTCATTTGTCTTTCCATATCTGTTCTTTTTTCTGTTATTTCTTGTTTCTGCTGCAAAAATATTGTATCTTTGTGCACAAATAGTTCAAAGGTACAACTATTTTCGAAAACGAATGTTAAAGTTTCCCTTGTATAATATATTAAGGTATAGGTATGTTAAAAGATCATTATTACGAAGGTTTGATAGAGGCTGGATGCGATGAGGCTGGCCGTGGTTGTCTGGCAGGAAGTGTCTATGCGGCAGCCGTCATCTTGCCCTTGGGGTATCAGAATGAACAGTTGAATGACTCCAAGAAACTGACCGATCATCAGCGTAAGGCATTGCGAACGATCATAGAGCGTGATGCCGTAGCCTGGGCTGTGGGTATCGTTACGGCAGAGGAGATCGACGAGATCAATATCCTGAATGCGAGTATCCTGGCGATGCATCGGGCACTTGATCAACTGAAAGTACGTCCTGAGGCTGTGATTGTCGATGGTAACCGTTTTAAACCGTATGGAGATCTGCCCTATACCACCATCGTGAAAGGTGATGGGAAATACCTCTCTATTGCGGCTGCGAGCATCTTGGCTAAGACCTATCGTGATGATTACATGGACCAACTGGCTGAAGAGTATCCGCAGTACGATTGGAAGAAAAACAAAGGATACCCTACCAAGAAACACCGTCAGGCTATCAAAGAGTATGGTATCACGCCATATCATCGAAAGAGTTATAATTTGTTGGGTGACGGACAGTTGGAGATCCCTTTTGATTTTTAGTTACAGTTATGCGACATAGTAAGTTGGAGAGTGAACTCGATCTCTTGCTGCTGTTGGCAGAGAATACGAGTATGACGGTGGAACAGTTGTGTAAGCGACAGAATCTCTCGCGCCGGAACTTCTATTATTACCTGGAGTTCTTCCGTGATGCAGGCTTCATCGTAGAGAAAAGAGGGTCGGTGTATTCCATCGACCGTGACTCCCCATTCTTCAAAAAGGTGGTGGAAAGGATTTCGTTTACTGACGATGAGGCTATCGTCATCAACCGATTACTGAACAAGACGCGTGAGGATGCGATTATTCGCAACCTGAAAAACAAACTGAATCGTTATTATGATCTAAACACATTGAGTGATCCGCAGTTGACAGAACAACAAGCAGCCAAGGTGATGGCACTGAGCAAGGCTGTCAAATATAAGCAGATGGCCGTGCTGAAGAACTATTCCTCACCCCATGGCGGCAGTCAGCGTGACCGACTTGTGGAGCCCTTCCTGCTGATGAACAACAATCAGGAGATACGTGTCTATGAGCCTGCCTCTAAGATGAACAAGACTTTCAAGATTTCCCGTATCGGAGAGGTGGAACTGTTATCCGACAATTGGCTAAATGAGCAGGAGCACCGTCAGATGTATACGGATTTCTTTATGTTCTCCGGTGAAGAGGTGTTCCCCGTTGACTTGCGCCTGGGATTATTGTCATACCATCTGCTTGTTGAGGAATACCCTCAGTCAGAGGGATTTATACGTCAGGAAGATGCCCAGCACTGGCGCTGCCATCTCGAAGTATGCAGCTATACCGGTATTACCCGATTCGTGATGGGATTGTTTGAGGATATACAGATTCTCGGTGATGAGGCTTTTAAGGAGCATATTTCTAAAACTATCTTAAATATTTATCAACAGGGGGTAATATGATAAGAAATGAATCTTATTCTTATCATGATGGATGAATAATTCAAAAAAATAATTATCTTTGCAGTCATATTCCATATAATCATAGCATGAAAAAAGTTTATATCATCATCCTGTTCTTGGCTTTTATGGCGGCAGATATCTTTGCGATACCTGCTAAGCCTGGTCAGTGGCGCATGATAACGTTGTCCGACGGATCACGTGCAAGGGTGGTCCTGAAAGGTGATGAGCATGCTCATTATATGGAGGATTCCTTTGGAAACGCTTATCAACGGGTAGAAAACATGAGTTATTACCAGTTGATCAGCAAGGATCATATCGTATCACGTGCGAAAACACTCAATACGGCGCATCGTATCCGTAGAGATGCACGTTTGGCAAAAAGCGCTAAAGGCAGTGGCGGATTGACGGGTGAGAAGAAAGGACTGATTATCTTGGTGGAGTTTTCCGATAAGTCATTTTGGGAGAATCATGATAAAGCGTATTATGAAAGAATTGCCAACGAGAAGAATTTCCATCATGACGATGGCTTCCAAGGTAGTATCTATGATTATTTCTATGCCCAGAGTGAAGGACTGTTCAAGCTTACTTTCGATATCGTAGGACCGGTAAAACTGGAGAAGGCGTATTCCTATTATGGTGCTAATGACAAACTTGGTGATGACAAGAATGATGGAGAATTTGCCTATGAAGCCATCTCTGCGGTCAAAGACTCTGTGGATTTCACCCTATACGACTGGGATGGTGACGGGGAAGTAGATCAGGTGTTCTTGCTGTATGCCGGTCCCGGGGAAGCCAATGGCGGTGATGATGATACTATATGGCCGCATGAATGGACTTTAGAGGAAGCTTTTGAAGGTAGTTACGAGCCCTTGACATTAGATGGAGTGCTCATCAATACTTATGCCTGTGGTTGTGAGTTGCAGCCGGATGAGGTAAGTTGGTCTGGGGATGTAAACAGTTGGAAAACCGATGGTATCGGTACGATCTGTCATGAGTTCAGCCATTGTCTGGGTTATCCAGATTTCTATGATACCCGAACCAATGCTGTCGGTCAGGGTATGGGTTATTGGGATCTGATGGATAGTGGTGCTTATAACGGTGAAGGCTTTCTTCCTTCGGGATATACCAGTTATGAGCGTTGGGTGGCCGGATGGAAGGAGCCTATCATTCTCTCTGAGCCTACTACTGTTTCTAATCTGAAAGCGCTGAGTGAAGGTGGTGACAGTTATATCATGTATAACGATGGTAATAACAATGAGTATTATCTGTTGGAAAACCGCCAGCTGACACATTGGGATGAAGCCATACCCGGTAAGGGACTACTCATCCTACATGTTGACTATGATGCGAAAGCCTGGGAAGAGAATACCGTGAATAATGTGACCAATCGTCAGCGCATGACATGGATAGCGGCAGACAATAAATACCAATATACGACATACCAAGGCGTAAGATACTATGATTTCTCAGGTATGACTAATGACACCTATCCTTACGGCAACAATAATAGTTTCGGGAATACGACAACACCTGCTGCTACGCACTATAACAAGAATACCGACGGACAGAAATATCTCAATAAAAAGGTATATGACATCACGCAGAATGAAGATGGAAGTGTCTCATTCTCATTCGATTTTGATGATCCGATAGTTGACAGCCTTATAGTGGCGGGAGACACTCTCTTCTATGAGAGTTATGATAAGTGTAATGGAAAAGGGGGTAATGATGATTTATGGAGTGGTATCAATGCTCATGAGAATTCCAATTACACCCCGGATCATGCTGATTGGGAATGCAACTACGTGCGTGGTGGCAGCCAATGTGCTATACAGGGTATTGGTAGTAAGAAGGGAATAGTTACTACTCCGGTGATCAAGATCGAGAATAACGACCGTCTGTATTTCAAGGCTGCTCCATGGGGAAGTAGTGCCTCGAATGTGACGCTTAATCTGAGTAATGATAATATCAGTTGCTCTCCCCAATCATTTAGTATTTCTGCCAAGAAGTGGACGGATTGCGCTACGACATTCACGGGTTCCGGGGATTTGCAGATCACTTTCGTACCCGGTATTGACCGTTTCTTCTTAGATGAGGTATTGGTGATCCGCCCGACATCCACAGGTGTTGAAGAGATTCACGCAACCTCCTTGAAAGAAAACAACCGTATCTACACCCTCGATGGGCGATATGCAGGAACAGATGTCAGTCGTTTACGCCCCGGCATTTATCTGATGAACGGTAAGAAGGTTGTCATCAATAGAAGATAGTCTTTTCTTCTATTCGTTTCCTCTGATGGGTTTTTCTATGAGTCTTGATGATTACTTCTATGTAAAGTAATCACTATTGCTGTGAGTCTTAGTAACTAAAACTCGACTAATCTACTATTAATTAGTGCACTTTTATTAATGGATTAGTCAACTATTTACTAGTAGATTAGTGTACTTTTACTACTGAATTAGTGTACTTTTACTAATAGATTAGTGGCCTTTTACCAATAGATAATGGTATGGCTTATTATAACCACAAATCATAAGGGGCATGTCTTTTGAACACGCCCCTTAAGATGGTATTATCAAAACACTATTTCTTATACAGTGTGGGATAATAATAGGTAGCTAATACAGTGGAGTTATAAGTCTTGGAAGCATATGGCGTTCCGGAGAAAAGAGCAATGCGAATACCGTGGATGGTATAGCCATTCCAACATTTATTATCTCCAAAAGCATATTTGAATCTGTATTCTTCCCCTGTCAACTCTTGTGTTTCTGCCTCTATGGATATGGTATTGCTATATGTCCTGGTGACACTGGTAGGAGAACTGGCATAACCCATGATCAGTGCGACGACATCATAGTCGGTACCAGACAGGTTGTACTTGCCATTCATATAACTTGCAGAGTAGATATTCACAATATATCCATCTTCTGTATTGGTTACCACTAATGGAATACTATAGTCCTTGGCTGCATCGGTTTTAATGATCAGTTTGTAACCCTCACTGTCTTTTACGATGGTGGCTTCAGCTTTGTACTTTGTTCCTGTGGTAGAACCAGATGTCTGATACTCAAAGACATAATCACCCGCGAGTGACTCTTTGGAGTTCTGTATGATGGTTATTTTGTTGTCCAATACATTACCGGCAGTATAGGAGAGGTCACATTGACGTGGTTCATCCCCCGTGTTTTTTGTAAAAGTAAGAACAATCTCATCACCTTCCAAGGTAGCTGTTAGCCAATCGGGTGTCTCCCCCAGTTCAACAGGAACGTTATGTCTTATAGGTATCCGGTATTCCTGGGCAGCTCTTTCTACTTTTACTTCGGAAGGACCGACAACAACGACATCAATACCCATCTGCTGTACGGTTACTTCTACAAAATCGTTACCAGAGAATATGGTAAGACGAGAAGAACGTCCCTCAAGACTTTCGTTCGCTGTTACATTTACCGTTATGGTATTGCCGCTAACAGATGTAGTAAGCCAGTCAGAACTCTTACGTACCTCCGAAATACCATTAGGCGCAGAAACGGTTATTGAGCCGGTACCTGGCAAGGCAGAGAATTGTACATCCGCATTTACAATACTGATGTTTTTCCCCTGTGCGTAAGGATTAGTAGTATCATTGCTGCACGCAGTGAAAACCATTGCTGCCAGTACCACTAATGTGAAAAAACCATATATCTTTTTCATAACTAATTATTTTTTTTAATTGTTAATGGAAGGAATCTGTTTGTCTTAGCCACATAGTATTCTGAGGTTACGGCATATCGTGTTCCGTTATACCATTCGTATGGGATAAATCCCGTGATGGTATGTCCAGACCATCCACCACGGTCGGTCCAAACATACAACTGTCGGTTCTCGTTCCATACAGCTCTCATACCATAGGTTGTCGTATAGGATACGCTTCCAGTGGCAGAATCCCATACTGCTAAGAGAATATACCCCTCTGGTGTTGTCACGAGTCGTTGAACCAGCAACTCTATAGTGCCAAGTGAGCGGTTGTACTGAACAGTGAGATCGACGGCATCCACCAGTCCCTTTAAGATAAATGTTTTCTTTTGAGGAGTGGCGACAAGTGTGAAGGTGGTGTCCCTGGGTGCTGCCCCGGCGGCATTCCTGTAAGTGAGCGTGTATTCTCCAAGCCATTCATTGTATTTCATATAGCCTGGTGTACGTTCCAATGGTAACGTGACACTTCCTGAGCGTGATTTAAGTGTCTGTGCATTGAGGTCAAGAATGAAATCGTCAACCTCTTGTCCGTTGATGGTTATCGGTTTACTGAGTCTGATGCCGTCGCCGGTAAAGCAGAAAGCTATCTCACGTTCGTTCTCCGTGCCTTTGTTCCAGACAACCTGACGGTAGTCGAGATCGAATCCTATGGGAACATTCTGTCCACCATCGGTTATGTTTGCACCGGCGTATATAAACTCATCCTTATTGTAGGCTGCTTTGGTAAGATAATCATTTGGATCACCCGTGAAAGCACGTAAGTACATCGTGTTCTGGGATTTCTTTCCATGGACCTTGATACAATCTTTCCCTACACTATCTACCACGAACTCAAAGTCACCTTGCATAGCCTGATACCATGCTGATGTGTTGCGTGGTGTAGAGAAATAATGAATCACGTCATTATATGTGTCAAAAGAAAGTACCGGACCAAAATCATCCTTCATCTTATACTCACTCTCATCGGAAAGGATGATATCATCGGCATCGCTTCCCATCTCTTCCTCTTCTTTGATTCTCCAAGCGGTAACCTTATCCTTTTCGAATTTGAAGATCATCGGATAGCCACCATAATAATATTCTGCCCTTGGATAGAAGTCAAGGGTCCAGAGCCCTTGGGTTGTCAGTGTGTTATGGGTATTCTCCAAAACATCTTGTAAACGGAGTGAAGATGGCCTCTCAAACACATCCTCCTGATCTTTCAGACACGACTGCATCGTCAATATGGACAGCATCGTGAAGATCGATAAATATAATGTTTTTTTCATTGTTTTTCCTCCTTCTTATTAGTGAATGGTTAGATCCGTCAAATCAATATTTCCGGAAGCAATGTCATCTTGTCTCCTGAGTATCTCCGCACGTAATACATCCATGTCGATATTCCAGCTTTTCAGCATGTACTCACGTACGACTCCCAGTTTCTGCTCAATAAGTTCACGTCCGCTGGTTTTTCCTTCCTCAGTCTCTTCTTCTGCCTGTTGCATCCATGCCTCCCATTGCTTGTCACTGTTGGTGACATACATAGCCATAATCTCAGCAAAGTCCTCTCGGTCTTCTTTCTGTGAGTAGGAACTGATATATCCTCTTCCCAGATATTTTGTATTGTTGGGAGCTGAATTCCATGTGTCAGCAACATACGTATCAGCTGTTGTCAACTTGTACGTGATGGGGTATGGCTGTGTTTGATTCAGAATATGAGTAAACTCATGGTGGATGGTTTTCAGATAATAATAGTTAAGATTCCGAATGACATCCTTTCCAAACTGGAAACTGAAAGAGCCATATCCTGCTTGTCCCTGTAAGATCGGTGAGATATAACGTGTTCCCAAGAGGAATATTTTCTTTCCTCCTTCTGCTGTTCCCAGTGTGAAGCTACCGTTATTCTTATAGCGCCACTCTCCGGTAAAGAAGAACAGTTTCGGGAAATTCTTCCTGGTGAAGTCGATACCGACGGTGGCATCATAAGCCTCCAGGCAACAGTATTTTAAGACATGAGCCAATGCGTTGGCATCTTCGATACGGGAAGGGACTTCATAAAAATCCATATCCGATTCATTGTCCTCATATCTGTATTTGATCTGTATGTTGTAAGGAGCAAGGAAATTGGCATCCAGCCATTTGTCAAACGCATTCTCCGTTACAATCTGTTTGTCTATGGTAATGACGCTCTCAGGATCAAGTTCTTCTTCAGAACAGGCCGTAAACGTTAGTGTTGTCATCACCAAGCCAAGTACTATATATAAATAATTCTTTTTCATATTTGTATCCATTTAGAATGTTTTGTTCAAACAATTATTTACGCGGATTGGCTTGCATGCCACCTTCGCGGACCTTCTGAGGTATCTGAACCGCACGACGTGGGTCATCAACACGTAACCAGTCGATAATCTTAATGGGGGTACCTTGTGCGTTAGCAACACGGCGGGGAATCTCTATGCCATATCGTTTGATGTCGAACCATCTCATACCCATGTGCATGCACTCCATACGGCGGAAGCCAAGCAGACACTGAAGCATACATTCCTGTGTGCTGCCTTCTTCATCGATGTCAAATTTCGGGTGCAAGTGTTTCTTGATCGTTGAACCGATAGCATCGGGATCATCGTCTGTCTCAATAAAAGAGTAATTAACCTTGTTGTAGAAATTGGTAATCACCTCCGGATCCAACTCTACCTTCGTGCTGACAATGTTATGCATCCAGATATTTAAGTCTGCTGCAGCCTGCTCATACTGACCAAGCATAATTTCTGCCTCGGCACGGTTGAGTAAACACTCGTCAGTAGTAAAGATAGGATAAACAGATGAGTTATATCCGTTACCGGCAACAGGATCTGTATACTCGAATAGACGGGGCAGTCTGTAGAAGATAACATAAATGCTATTTCCAGAGAAAGAACCATATCGGTCAATCCAATAGTTCGACACACTGCTTTGACTGCCGTCCACCCAGATATTCCTTGCTGCAATATCCTCATTATTCGCGATATAAGGAATATGGGCATATTTCTTGGCAGTACTTGTATTGCCAAGAACAGAACCGGGATTGCTACGTGTCGTTGCGAGCAATAGATTACAGTTCTGTTCAGCGTCGATATACAGGTTGGTCTTCTCATCATAGAATGAGGAACCTTGTCCTAAGGCTGCCAGTGCTTTATAACTGCGGAGCACTGTGGCAGGAGAAGAACCCAAGCACAGATTTGCATAATGGAGTGCTTTGTCCCATTTCTCATAATAGTTGTAGAAACGTGCGGCAAAAGCATATGCTGCCTTCTCATTAAAATGGTATTTGGGAACTGTGAGGTGGCTCTCACCTATCAGTGGCAGGGCTTCTTGGATGTCCCTGTCAATCTTGGCATATAGCTCACCGATAGTGCCACGCTCATGGTGTGGGTTGAGCTCTGTGATGGAATGCTCAATGTAAGGGATACCTAACTGTTTGTCGTCTTTGCTGCTATAGGCCATGCAGAATTCATTCGCTAACATGAAATGTCCGTAAGCCCTGCATAGTAAGGCTTCACCTTTACACTCCTTCATCTTGATGGTCAGCCCTTGTTCACCCATCTGCTCTATAGCCTCTAAGGCAATGTTCGCATTAGCGATGGCCTGATAACCATTGCTCCATATATTTTGAGGTGCCTCATTATTGGTCTCAGTGACATCCTTCCAGTTCCATACCTCATCATAGTAACGGGAAGTGTTGGGATTATCCTCACGGTAATTGTCGTGATTGTCACTCATCAACTCATTAATCTGAATATAGGCTGTGCGCGGATAGCCTTCTACCAGTATTTTTATCACTTTGGTCTCATTGTCGATATCTGTACGGCTATCAGGTGTCTCGTCCAGGAAATCATCACATGAACTTAGTGAGAATAGTGAGATGGCTAACACCATCATCATGTATAATATATTATTATTCTTCATTTTCATTTCCTTTCATGTTAATGTTAGAGTCCTAATCTTAAGGTCAGTGTGAACTGCTTTGGCATCGGTGATGCCACACCACCGGTATTGAAGAATTCCGGATCTTGTCCGTTCAACTTCTTGTCAGCATAGATCAAGAACAGGTTTGTTGCCTGTAACTTGAGAGAAAGATTCGTTAATCCCATGGTCTTGATGACAGTTTTCGGGAACTCATAGCCTAATGAAATCTCTTTCATTCGGATAAAGTCACCCTTGGCTATACGTGCATCAGAATAATTATAGGCATTATAGGCATAGCTCAGGTGGGAGTCATTTTGGTTCTGACGGGCACTGGCAATAACCGGGATAATGGTCTTACCCGTATCATCAGCTGTCATCCAACGATTACGGAACTCTTTAGGTGTTGCCATCAGGTCGTTGTATCTTCTTCGGAAGACAGGATCAAGACGTACGACATTTCCGAATGAATAGGTTACGAAGATATTCATCGTCAATCCTTTCCACTTGAAGATATTCCCTAACGACCCGGTTTCTGTAGGATCGGTTGGCCCTTCGTATTTCAGGAAATTGAGTTTTTCAGGATCTGATGTCTGGAAATAGATACCTGTTACCGATACATTACCGTCTTGATCGAGGAAGGTGGGAAGACCCTCGTTGTTCAGTCCCCTGAAAGGAATGGAGAACAATGCACGTACCGGGTATCCCTGTTTGGCAAAACCGTTTCCACGTACGAGATCGATGATACGAGAGACGTTCTGTAAGTCTGTGATCTCATTATGTGTATGAGAATAGATGAAGTTGGTGGTCCAACTGAAATCCTTGGTCTTGATATTTGTTGTTGATAGACTCAACTCTATACCGTTAGATTTCATCGAAGCGATATTACCATATCGTGTGACAGAACCGCTGACACCCTCTGTACTGGTCGGACCGATAAGATCGTAGTTACGACGTGTATACCAATCGAACGTAAAGTTAATACGATTCTGCAGGAAACCGGCTTCGAAACCTAAGTTCAGCTCGTGCTTCTTCTCATAGGTAAGATCTGAGTTTCCGGCAGAACTCTGGTAAATACTTGATTCCTTTACACCGGCAAACGGACGCCATGGGTTACGGCTTCGCAAAATAGCAAGTGCGTTGGTTACCGACGGACGGTCAGCTGTCAGTGAGTAACTAGCCTTGAAGGTCAGATGACTGATTCGTTGCTTGAATAATCTTTCAAACCAGGGTTCTTCATGCGCATTCCAGGTGCCTGCGATGTTCCATGTGGGTAACCATCGTGACTGACGGGTATGTCCTACACCATTGGTACCCTCATAGCGATAGGTTCCGTTGATGGTGTATCTTCCTTTCCAGGAATAAGTAGCATTGGCAAAGAAGGCAGCACTTCGTGTGTGCCTGTTCGTTAATGTATAATATTCGGTATTCTGTTCGGCACCTTTCTTAAATACCTGATAAGCATAGTTGGCTATCTCACCCAGTTCATATTGCATACCCCAACCTCTGAACCAGGTAGAATGACGGTCACCGCTGTTTGTCTCCAAACCGGTATATAGGTTTACGATGTGATCCTCAGCAAAGACATTGTTGTATTGTGCAGAAGCACGGAAGTCCCATCCGAACATGTTTCGGTCATTACGCTCATAGATACCTCCGTCGGGCAATACGGTGATAGGCAGTTCATATGCTTTATCAGGATCCGGGTCTTTGTAGATAAACGGGTTGTTGTCACGGATCACTGTTGTCCCCATGGCTCTGTATGCTTCAGCTTGGTTACTGTTGTCATGGATATAATGCTCCTGTGAGTTTGTCGAATATTTGACAGCGCCCAACACGCTTAACTCCAACTCACGGATAGGCTTATAATCAAGCTTTATCTGTCCTCTGAAATCAGTAACTCCTAAATCCATGTAGTTGTGCTCCAATTCATGGATAATATTAAACGGAGCATAATTACGTGTATAGTAAGTGTTGAGATCCATGGCACGTGAAGTATTCAGCGAATAGCTATAGGGGTTAATATCGAAATCACGTTTTACTTCACCATTTACGGCATCCACATCACTGCTGAGTGTTCCTGGTGCTGTCTGTTTACGGAATGAACCGCTGGTGATCATGTTCAATGTCAACCGTTTGTTTATTTTGAAGGTGGTGTTCATATTGGCCGTGTAACGCTGCACTTTTGACCGTATATACCATCCCGGATCAAACATGGCACTCAATGATCCATAAAACTGTGCACGGTCGGTACCGGCAGAAATACTTACAGAGTGGTTGTGCTGGATGCTGTTGTCGAAAAGCTCATCAAACCAATTGGTGTTACGATACTCGGCATCACGCAGATAGGCAGCCTTCGCGGCATCTGTGTTAGGAAGAAGGAATTGTTGCGTCACAGGATCATAGGTGTTCAACAGCTCATACATCTTTCCGTATATACCGTAATCACTGTGATTTGATGTCTCGGCATAGTTCAAATAACCCTTCTGGGCAAGTTCCTGGAAAATAGCCATCTGGTCCTGGGAGTTCATGATGTTGAAAGTGGAATAGCTGGGAACCAGTCGCATGGTGTACTCTCCGGTATAAGAGATTTTAGCTTGTCCGGCTTTACCTTTCTTGGTCGTCACGACAATCACACCGGCCATGGCCCGGGCACCGTAAATAGATGTTGCGGAACCGTCTTTCAGAATCTGGAAACTCTCGATGTCATCTGAGTTCAAACCGGCGATAGCAGACGAGATCAATGTAGCGGCATCTCCTGATGATAACTCGTCAGCATCCACCTCCACAACATCTTCCATGATGACACCGTCAACGACCCACAGCGGTTTACTGCTACCGTAGATAGAGGTGGCACCGCGCACACGGATTTTCGGAGCTGTTCCGAAAGTACCGGAAACGTTCTGTACAGAGACACCTGCAGCACGTCCTTCAAGAGATCGGGATATATCGGCTATACCATCGATCTTGGCTTCAGAGGCATTTACTTTGGT
>JAFZPF010000219.1 GCA_017550455.1 Prevotella sp. | reverse complement strand
TATTCCTCCCCATACTGATTGGTGTGCGTAAAGGCGATCTCTATATCCTCCCCTTTCATATGGATAATCGGATAGATGCCATCCACCGTCATATTATCATTCAGCAGATCCTCCAAACCGTTACGGCTGAGGATTCTCCTGCCGTTGTACATGATGATCAAGCCGGTATTCAGATAGGTGTAGTTACGGAGCATGATCTCCACGAAATCATCGTGGAAGGAATAGTTCTTGAACAGGGTGTTGTCAGGCTCGAAATAAACAAATGTGCCGGTTTCATCGGTCGTTGCGGCAGTGGTATCGCTCTTCAGTTCGCCCCTTTCGAAGGAAGCGCTGCGCACCTGTCCGTCACGGAAACTCTTCACGACGAAATGCGTGCTCAGGGCATTGACGGCTTTCAGTCCGACACCATTCAGACCGACACTCTTCTTAAAAGCCTTCGAGTCGTACTTACCACCGGTGTTCAGCATACTGACAGCCTCAATCAGTTTGCCTTGCGGAATGCCACGACCATAGTCGCGCACGGTAACGCGGAGATTATCTTCGATGTCTATCTCTATCCGCTTGCCGGCATTCATCTTAAACTCATCGATGGAGTTGTCGATAACTTCCTTCAGCAGCACATAGATACCGTCCTCGGGCATCGTGCCGTCACCCAGACGACCGATATACATACCGGGGCGTGTACGCACATGCTCCATGTCAGACAGATGCTTGATGTCATCGTCTACATACTCTACCGTTTCCTGTATTTCCGGATCTTGATTCTTTATCTCGCTCATTAATAGTATTTTGTAGTTCCTATAGTAACTATAGTGACTATAGTACCTATAGGATTATGATCTCTAAAACTCTTTCTTGTAGCAGCGGCGACGCTTATGGTTGATGGTGTTGAAGTATGACCACTGACTCTGTACATTTTCATTGGACTCCATCTCTACCTGACTCTCACCCCACTCGATGCCGTAGCGATTGTACCAGGGAATGAGATGGTAGAACATCAGTGCGTTGACACCTTTTGAGCGATACTCGGGCAGCACGCCGATCATCTCCAGATCGACAATGTTTGTCTTGTGCATCTTCAGGGAACGCAATACATGCCACCAGCCGAAAGGCAACAGTCTGCCTCTGCGACATTTCTGCAGTGCCCGTGACAGCGACGGGATGGTGATGCCCACTCCCACCAGCTTATGCTCCTCGGTGGTCCAGTCTTCCACAACAGGGATGAGATTCAGGTCGGCAAAAGGAAGATACATGTTCACATACTGATCGATCTGTTTCTCAGACAACTCCGAGAAGCCATAGAGATCCTTGAAGGTGTCATTGATGAGTCCGAAGATCTTCTTACCCATGCCGCCCTCGAAGATTTCCTTCTTCGTCAATGTTCGGATATGGAGGTTGTATCGCTTCATGATCATCTCGGAGATCTTCCTCATCTTCTCTGGCACTTCCTCCGGCACATAGATCTTAAACTCCACATAGTCATTATCCTTCACGAAACCCTCATGTTTCTCCATGTGCTCAGGATAATAGGGATAGTTATAGATTGTCGCCATGGTACCCAGTTCGTCGAAGCCCCATATCAGCATACCCTCGGGGTCGAAATCCGTAAAACCAAGGGGACCGATCATCTGTGTCATGCCATGCGCCTTACCGAAATCTTCCACTGCTTTGAAGAGGGCACCGCTGACTTCGAGATCGTCGATAAAATCGATCCATCCGAAGCGTACACTCTTCGACTGCCACTTCTCATTGGCACGGTGGTTGATGATTGCAGCCACACGTCCTGCAAGCTTGCCATCTTTGTATGCCAGATAATATTCTGCCTCACAAAAATCGAAAGCCGCATTCTTGTCCTTACTCAGCGTGTTCATATCATCACTGAACAGATTGGGCACGTCGTATTCGTTACCTTTATACAGATCGTAATGAAATTCAATGAATGTTTTGAGATCTTTCTTCGTTTCAACCTTTTTAATTTCTACAGCCATAGCGTAAATGGAAATGTTTTATCGTGCAAAACTAACAAAAAAAAACAACATACCCAAATATGCTATTTGTTTTTCACATGTTTTGTCATTTTACAAGGGTTTTACGATGACAGAATCTTTCGTGTCTTTATTAAGATATGCTGCCGGTCTTGTGTGGTAGTGGCAAAAAGATAACAGTCACCACCCTCTTTCAGATGCAGTCGTTTGCGCAAATCCACAACAGACATCGGGAAGTTTCTCACGGCGATATTGGCTTGTGAACAGTCTGTCAGGAATCCTTTCAGTTCCTTCTTGTTCATGGTGGTTATACCGGTTATCTCAAAATGCCGACCAGGGAAGTTGTCAATGAGTCGGTCAGAGACAAACAGATGACTGTTGGCAGCTATCTGCATAACTCTGAAAGATTTTGACAGCGCATCAAAGCATCCTGCATTCATCACTGAGGCATTAGGTTCGTACAGGTATTTCCACTCCGCAAAATCATCCGATGAAATGGACTCTTTTTGAAGGCTATAAATCTCAGATTGTGTCGGACAGAATACGCTTTCGTCATCAACACAAAAAAGTTGTATCTCTTTTTTTAACTTTTTTGACAGCACCACCAACAATTCCTTACACTCGTTACCCACAGAGACGACATGTACCTCGAGCACATCACCCAACAGTTGTACCGTCTGATGCCAGTCAAGCATCGGAGAAAGTTTCAAAAGCACATAGACAGACTTCTCCAACAACAGGTTTTTCAGAGCCAACACATCCGGGGTACAGTCGGTGACGGCATAGGTACGTCCACCATGGTCATCTCTTCGGGCGGGATCAAGGAAAAACATTGTTACCGGTGGACAGGTTCTGAGATATTCCGACGCATCAGCACATACCACTTTCACCTTCTCAAGTTGTAGCAAGGGAAAGTTGTTTTCCGCCAGTTCACAGAGCATTTCCTGCCTCTCCACATAACAGGTGCGGTCAAACATCTTTGCCATAAACGAGCAGTCAACACCCAAACCACCGGTAAGATCCACTAAAGTTGTTTCACCAGGCACCGAAGGATGCTCCAGCAACCGTTTACAGAGTTGTTGCTTATACCTGGCAGTCTGTTCACTTGAGCATTGCTCCATCGAGAGATGTACGGGGTAAAGGATACTATCAGTTGCCGCCCAGGTAGGAATCTTCTTCCTTGCTATCTGCCATCCCTTGATCTGATTGAGGGCAAACGACAAGTCCACAGCCGGATCTTTTACCGTCTGCAAAGCCAAAGCACGTACATCCTCCGCACGATGTGCATCAACAAATCTCTTCGTTGCCTCGTTCATCACACCTTATTATATTATATACGCTGTCTGCAAAGATATAAAAAATATGTCATTTATGCAAAAGTAATAAGGAGTTGTGTGTATTTATCGATAGTTATAATAAATATAAATATGTATTTGATTTTTTTGTCTTTTTTTTGTTTATTTCTAAAATATTTTTCAAATTTGCAGTTGAATAGCGATTTACTGTAACCATTCTATCATACAAAAAAAAGGAAACGTATAATTATAAATTGAAAACTTTTTTATTGAGAGAGTAATATATGAACTTTAAAAAACAATTTATGAAGAAAATCTTTTTGACTCTCATCTGTGCATTGATGTGTACAGTGGCAGCACTCGCACAAGGAAATCAAGTGCGAGGTACTGTATTGGATGAGAACGGAGAGCCTGTAATAGGAGCCTCCGTCATGATCAAGGGAACAAAGATCGGTACTGTTACCAACATGGACGGTCAGTTTACCTTGAATGATGCAGTGGGAAAGACCCTCGTGGTAACATTCATCGGTTATGAGAACCAGGAGGTGAAAGCCCAGAGAACCATGGAAATCCACATGCAGTCCAGTTCAACAACCATCGACGAGGTGGTCGTTACGGGTATGCTTAAAGTAGACAAACGACTCTTCACAGGATCCACCACCAAAGTAAATGCCTCTGAAGCCAAGATCGATGGTATAGCCGATATATCCCGATCTCTTGAAGGACGTGCTGCAGGTGTCTCTGTACAGAACGTTTCCGGTACTTTCGGAACAGCTCCGAAAATCCGTGTGCGCGGTGCC
>JAFZPF010000218.1 GCA_017550455.1 Prevotella sp. | reverse complement strand
CTGCCCACACGGAATCACGTTGAAGCCTGTCGAACCGTGCCGAAGAAGCCGCCTGACGCATCGCTTCCTCAGAAATCTGCGGGTACTGAGCATAGATGTTGACAGACACTGCAACCATCCAAAACAACAACAATCTCTTCATAATCAATGACTTACTATCGATAAATAATATTCTTGACTTATTATCAATTCTTGATGATCTTCACACTATGAGACTTCCCGTCGGCATCCGTCACCTTCATCACATACACCTCATGAGACTTGAGTGAAGATACCTTTTTCCCGTCAAGAGTGAAGAACTCTCTTTTCACTACCTGCATATTCTTCTCACTCCATACGGGTTGAATGGCTGTGGTGGCATCCGCTGTGACAGCTACGCCGAACCGTTGTGTGAAGGTGGTCTCACCATCGTTGACCGTGATCTTCAGCTGATAGATGCCTTTCCTGTCGGTATTGCTCTTGACCGTTAAGACATTGTCATTCACGGAGGGGGTAAGGGTATCGTTTGCATCACCGCCCTCGATACTGAAGGAAGGTGTCACCGTATTACCATTCTGGCCGTAGAAGCCGGTAAAGTGAGGCTTCAGATCCATGCTGCCACTTCCATTCGGCTGGATCACCACATAAGGATGGGCCATGAATTCCAGATAATCCTCCAACAGCGTATAACCGTCATGATCAGGATCATCATTGTTGTTGGCGGTATTCGCATCACTGCCTATGGTCTTCTCCCACCAGTTGGGCATACCATCCTGGTCGGTATCCCAATCGGCTGCACGTGTCTCCTCGGGATATACCTCCCATCCCTTACCCTCTGCATGCTCAGTAATATCCTCTTCGGTATCTATCTCACCCTTGATACCCGACTTAGAACCTTTGTAGGTCCAGGTGCCATCCAGCGTTTCACGGATATTACGGGTATGGTGCTCGTCACGCATCGGCATGGTGACACCGGCATAACTGGTCACAATCTTCAGTGCATCCTTGGCAGTGTGGATGGTGGCGTATGACTCAAACATCGGTTCACTGAGCTGATATTCGTAATTCGTGGGGATATTGCCTGAGGCATTGAAGATATTTCCACGTTTGTCAAGGGCATATTCCTGCATGACGATAGAGTGATTCTTTTCCTCCCGGATATTTCCATTGATATACGCCTGGTCGATGCCGTCAGCGGCGATACCATCCTCAAACTGTTGGGTGAAAAGCACTTTCCTGTCTGTATCCGCTCCCATCTTGTAATAGTTGTTCACGAAGTTCACTGCATGGCAGTTGCCGTCGGTGGTACGCCCCTTCCAGTTATAACATACATTATTAAACAGATCCATACCGCCGATGGGTCGGTTTTGTCCGTCCATGCCCGCACCCATACTCCAGTTACGGCCATTACAGTTTACCAACAGGTTATGATGCCAGGAGCCGATGTTACCGGAGATGGTAGCGGCGAAACCATGGTTCGTTCCGTCGGAATAATGACCATGTCCGGTGATACCCAACGCCTCACTGATGACACTGTACTGGAACGACACATTCTGGGCACCACGACCCGACACGGTCTCGTCCGTACCCCATGCCGCCGTACAATGGTCGACGATGGAATAGTTGGCTCCGCTCATACCCATGGCATTACCGGTTGTCTCACCATAGATACCCAATCCACGCTTAAAACGGATATGTCGGCATATCACATCGGAGCCGATATTGATATTGGATGATTTGATGCAGATACCCTTGCCCGGTGCTGTCTGACCGGCAATGGTCGCGTATGGCTTCGTAAACTGTGCCGCAAAGCCCATGTCGATGATACCGCTGACATCGAAGACAATCGTACGCGGCCCCGTCATATCCACCAGTCCGTAGAGTAATGAACCAGGGTTGTGATCGTTGTTCAGGTTGGTCACATGATAGACCACACCTCCACGGCCGCCGATGGCATACCTTCCGTAACCCTCTGCCTCGGGGAAGGCGAGATGACAAGGCTGACACGTCCATGCGATGCCTTTATGAACAGTACCTTGCGCATCCACCTCATCGATGCGCCACCAATAACGCTGCATGGAAGACAAGCCTGTCTTCACATATTCTGTCGCGGTACCCTCATACTCATACGATGTTGCCTCAGCCACCGTTGTGGAGTCGGTGCCCAAGACCAACTTATGACTGACGGCTTTCGGATCTGCCGTCCATGAAAAGCGAATCGTTCCGTCTTCTGTCCCGGCATGGAAATTATGGTTGCTTGGCTGTGGATCAGTAGCGACGACAGCTGCTGCGTCAAACTCCAGTCCGTTGATCATCGTACGGGTATTCGTATAAGTCTTTCCCTCCTCCAACACCGTACGATAGGTGATGACAACATCCTTTCCTTCCTCCACCGTAAATGTGATAAATGAGGTGCCGGCTTCCACAACACTCTGAGCCGAAGAAGTAAAGGTGATTCCTGAGGCGGCTACCACACCGTTGACCAGTACTTCAATATCGGGTTGTGTCTGGTTTTTGTCAGAATTATTATGGTAAGCCTTCAGGCTATGCTGTCCGGCACTCATGCCGGAAATCGTCAGGATCAACGAAGTAGAGGCGTCAGATATCTTTGTTATGTTACCATCCACGATAACGGTAGCCGACACCTGATCGGCTATCAATCGCAGTCCGTTGGTTTCCACATCGGTCTTACTCCAGTTGCTGCCCACATCCGTAGCAGCGCCTCCCGCACTGATGGTAATGGTCATCCCGTTGTCAAACGTCTTTGTGTCGCTTGCAGCACGGGGCACTGCCCATGATATGTAATTAATCTCCGTATCTTTACCCGGTGTTGTTTTACCCGGTAGATCGAAGTCAATATTCTGTGCCTGCATCGTCTGAGATGCGAACCACACGAACAACAAAAGTATTTTCTTCATTGTGAGGTTATTTTTATTGATTTTTTGTAAAATCTTCTTTTATATAAACAAGACGTTAAAAAATCAATAATGTAAGCAACATGTGTTACATTATTATTTCAACACATGTCAAAAATTATCGGGATACTGACAGCCTCACGTGAAGAGATGCCATGAGCGTTGGCTCATAGGTTAGGGGTTGGGGTCTCGCGTATAGCTAAACGCAGCACCGTTCTCGAGCAACCCCCATGTGGAACGAGTGAAGGTTACCACGGCGGTGTCGCTATGCAGGGTGATCACTCCGCCGATGGGATTGCCGGCAGCATCGGTAGCCGTGAAATCCAACCCTTCTTCTTTCATCGTGCCGATACCATCGTCAAGGTTCGTCAACCGGAAGATGCCGATCCTCACATCATACTTACCATCATTACGACGATAGCTGATCAGCAAATTCGGTTCGTTATTATCCTGATCGAGATAACTGCCTTCAAAAGGACGGGCGATCGTTTCCAGATCACCGATACGGATCTGTCCTTTCTCATCGATCGTCAGACTACCCGCCACTATCGGCATATCATCGTAGGTGAGCACCAGTCCGGTGGTGTATTTCACACCGGGAGTGACGAGCAGGGTGGGTTTTTCACCACTGATATCGTAACACATCTGTTCACCGATCCATAAAGGTTGATCTGCATCGAAGCCGCCCATGTCGGTCACGGTATTGGTGGCAACAGCGATTTGTCGTTGACCGTCATAGAGGGTTATCTCCTGACCGTTGATGACGTAACCCAGTCGCTGACAGAGTGCCTGCTGCACCTCGTAGGGATTGACGGTGGCGGCAACATAAGCCGTGTTATCGTCTTTGAAACGCAACAGATAAAGCCACTCCACCTGGATGCCGGTACCTTCCATGGCACTGCTTGTGAGCCACAGGTTGCCCGTTGCCTGGTCATACCTGGCCAATGGCTGACGAGTGTTGCGGATATTCGGTAAGGTAGTGGAGGTGGATCCCTTCACCACAACAATGCCGTATCCCTCGGTGGAGGTGTTATCCACCTCATCGAGACAGAACACCACGACATCATTGGCGGTGTCATTCAGGATCTCATGCTGATGGAAACGGGCAGCACTGTTGATAGCCTCCAGCACCTTTGCCGGGGCACTGTCGGCCGGCAATGCCTCTTCGAGCGTTCCTGCCACCAGCGGATAACTTGCTTTCGCACTCTTACAACCGCAGAAAAACACACTGACACCGCAGAACAGGATGGCGGTGAACATCCAAAGAATTCTATTAGTTTTCATATGATCTTTTTTTAAAATTCAGATAATCTGTCGTGCTATCAGATATATCATTTCCATCGTTTATTTCCCTTCCCGGAGAAGTCTCCACTCACGCGGCGTGAAATCATCGGTTGATGACTGGTAGGAGGGATCGGGCATGTACCACCAGAACTTACTGAATAGTTTCTTCAACGATTTTTTCTTAAAGACATATCCTCTGTTGGCAAAAGGCAGGTTACGGGCAACTTCTGCGGGTATCTTCCGCTCCGGGGGCCAGGTGATGTAACGCTCACTGCGGTCGTAGAAGGTGCCGACGGGATATTTATCGTTGAAAGCGATATAGGTATCCGCCGACTGTATGTTGATATTGTCAGAGGGGATGAAATCCTTACCATGCCACTCCACCGTGCCATCACGCAGGGCTACCTCGACAAGACGCGGACTCCAACCGTATTGCGAATGGCGGATCTTACCTTTGCCCTCCGTCACCACAAACTCATGATCGGTGAAAAGTGAGTCGGCGAGGATGAAATGCTTGGCCGTGTTAAGGGCACGGATACGCAGCGTGAAATCATCAATCTTACCACCTTTCCAGCGTGCCGCCGGTTTCAGCCAATAGGGTACTTCGAAGGTACGCCCCACACCATAGGAGATCTGGTAACGGTAAGTATGGTGCACTTGGTTGAGGCCCTCTTGGAAATATGCCTCAAAACAATAGGCATAGGCATATTGCTCAAACTCCTTCGGGCGGTCGTCTTTCGGGCCGGTATAGGGGGTGTCTAACAATCCGGGTTCCACCACTGCGTTATGATAACTGAGTGGTTTACCATTCATCACCACCGTAAAGTCTTTGATATATGGGTGGATGCCTGCCGGATTCAGTTCGTCTGTCGTATTGTAGGGTTTCATCGACTCGAACCCCATCTGTACGGTCTTCGCTTTGCCATGATTGAAAAACTCGTAATAGACATCAACTGCGGCATAACCGTCGTCGCCAAGCGTAATGGTAAGCGTCTCTTTCTGTACGGAGATATCTGTCTCGTGGATGGGAATCAGTTGGTTGCCATTTGCGAAATAAACACCGTCATTGGCATCTGCTGTACCTGCACCGGCGAATGCCAGTAAGATAAGTAATGTAAATCTAATAATCTTTTTCATGTTCTGCTATTATTATTTCAGATGCGAAGTTACAAAATTATTTCATCATCCCAATCATTTATTTGTGTTTTTGTTTTGTCTTTGTAATAAACCTGATGACTGGAGTATATCACAGACAAATAAATGGAGTGGCATATCGCTGGGAAATAATCACCATCTTGCGACCAAAACAACTTGTTTTGGTATGGAAAAGGTGATAAAGTCCAATGAGCAAGACCACCAATTCTAAAGCAAAACAACTTGTTTTGGTATGATGAAGGCAAATGAAGGCAAAAAAATTGCCTTCATCCGTTCAACATATTGACTACAAATGTCTTACACGAAAAATGAAGGCAAACGCTATTTTTCATGAATATTTTCTTTCGCTGCATACACCTCTTGCAAGGTCATCGGCTTTTTCAAAGTACCAAGCTGTCGGAAACCATCGGCGGTGATGACATAGTCGAGCTCGTTACGCAGTCCGGTGAAATGACGCCATGGATCAAGACGATCATAGCAAATGAAATCCGTGAACTGCTTCTCAGCCTGCCACTTGTCGATGAGTTCGGGAATGAAGTAGATGCCCGGTTCCACGGTGAAGACAAAGCCGGGTTCTAATTTCCGAGCCAGTCGTAACGACTTGAAACCGAACTGTTTACTCTTCTCTTCACCATCACTGTATCCTACATATTGTTCTCCGAGGTTTTCCATGTCGTGTACATCCAATCCCATCATATGTCCTAAGCCACAGGGGAAGAAGAGGGCATATGCACCTATACGAGCCGCCTCTTCGGGGTCACCTTTCATCAGTCCGAGACTTTTCATCCCCTCACAGATCTTCGTGGCAGCCGCGATATGCGCCTCACGGAAAGGTACCCCGGGTTTGAGCATGCTGACGGCAGCCTGGAAACTCTCCAAATGGATGTTGTAGATAATCTCCTGTTGTTCGGAAAACCGCTCACCTACTGGTATGGAAGAAGAGAGATCACCGGCATAGTGCATCGGTCCTTCTGCCCCTGCATCGAGCAGGAAAATATCTCCCTCTTGCAGGGTATGGATAAACCCATGATTATGAAGCACTTGTCCCTGCACGGTGGCAATCGTCGGGAAGGCAAGGGTATACCCCTCACGACAACATGTCTGTTCTACGGTAGCAGCCACCTCTGCCTCATGGATGCCCGGACGCACGGTGCGGTAGGCGGCGAGATGCATGCGGGTGGACATATCCACGGCATCATCGAGGATGCGCAACTCTTCCTCATCCTTATGGTTACGCTGAGCGACAATTGCCTTGATCAATGTCTGCGATACTTTTGACAGTTGCTCATAGGGATTAATGCCGAGCAGTTCCCATAACCATACCTGATGATCACCGCGGTAGGGTGGCAGGAAATGAACTTTCTGACCCCGTTGAAGAGCCTGGTCAACGTAAGTTTTCAGCGATTTCATCGGGCGAGTATCCACTATCCCACTGATGGCAGCACGCTCATGAAGGGTAGGCACCTTACCGGTCCAAACGATATCATCGATGGTCAGTTCGTTGCCGAATACTATCTCACGGTCTTCATCAATGTCGATGATGGCAGCCAGTCCGGCATAGTCGATGCCGAAGAAATAGAGAAAGGAGGAGTCTTGCCGGAAGCGGTAGGTGTTATCGGTATAGTTCATGCCCACTTCCTGATTACCTAAGAAGAGGAGGATGCCGCTGCCAACATCCTTTTTCAGTTGGTTACGACGACGTAGGTAGGTGTTTTTACTTATTTCCATGTTGAGTTAATATTTTGCTATTTTATTGATTTTCGGGTGTTTGCTGATCTGCAGGTTGGTCATGGGGAAATATTCCGACAACAGTTGATACAGGTCGGAATCGTATTCCTTCAGTTCTTCACGGGTATTGCACCAGTTATGCTTTCCGTCGGTATGCGGCATCTCCGCATTCACATTAAACCAGTCTTGTACGGCTTCGGCAAAGTATTCCTCGCTGTTGGTGATCCGGTAGGTGTTGTCGAGGATGCCGCTGGCTTTGGCTTTCTCGTAGAGTGTCTGCAGACGGGTGTTGAAAGCTGTGTCCACCTGGATGATACCTATCAGGTGGATGGCATGGGCAAACTCATGGATGAGGATATCCTCAGCATGGTATTTATCTATCTGATAAGCTAAGATATTCTCTTCGGCACACGAAGTGAGTGGTTCTTCGATGGTTCCTCCCAAGCCACGTGCGCGCAGATCCCAGTTGAGGGTGGTATCGTTGACAAGATACCGGTGCTCAGGTAGATCGGTGGTGCCCTCATAGCGCCCCATGATAGCTACCCTGGCATTGGATTTGATCATTGTCTGCAGGATCTCAGGGCGCAGCATGGATGTCATCGCATAGAGTGTGCGGTGGGCAGCCACGAAGGCAGAGTCGGGCACCCGCCATGAGGAGACGAGCGGTAACCCGTTGACATCCACATATTTGGTATAGAACTTATCATACCCTAATGAGTCGGGTACGACGGAAATCACACATTCAGGAATGATGAGTTCCTCTTCCGGTGTGTTTTGTTGCAGACGGTTACAGCCCATGATGGCGATGATTGCTAACAGCAGCAAAGACAGTCTTGATATTGTGTACTTCATGATGATAAGATTGATAAATAATGATGCAAATATAAAGAAAAACAAGATAAAAACAAAAATTATTACATAAATTCATTATCTTTGCCGAAGAATCAATAACAGACAAAGACAGAGGCAGCTTGTCTACTCGTTTACTTGTTTACTTGTCTACTCGTCAACTATTACATATGAACTTCCAAATTAAGAATACAGAGAATCTGGGTGGTATGAACGACCGTATCCGTCGTTTGCGTCAGGAGAATTTCGATACCCCGACAACCCTCAGCATTGAGCGTGCACTCATCGAGACCGCTTTTTATAAGGAGCATTATGGTACTATGCCCATCGCTGTGCTGCGTGCCAGGAACTTCTATGAGATATGTAAGAAAAAGACAATCTATATCGGTGATGATGAACTGATTGTGGGCGAGCGCGGACCGGTGCCCAAGGCGGTACCCACCTTCCCCGAGCTCACCTGTCACTCAGTGGAAGATCTGCATACCCTCGACACCCGTGAGTTGCAATCCTATCATATCTCACAAGCAGATATCGATACATATGAACGGGAGGTGATTCCTTATTGGACGGGAAAGACACAGCGTGAACGGATCTTCAACCACGTGTCAAAGGAATGGGAAGAAGCTTATCATGCCGGTGTGTTCACGGAATTTATGGAGCAGCGTGCTGCCGGACATACCGCCATGGACGGAAAGATGTATCGTGAGGGTTTGCTGGAGGTGAAACAACGGATTCAGCAGCATCTGGATGCGCTCGACTTTATCTATGATCCTGAAGCCACCGACAAGCAACAGGAGTTGGAGGCGATGCTTATCTCATGTGATGCGGCTATCCTCTTCGCTGAGCGACATGCTGCGTTGGCAGAGCAGATGGTTGCTGGGGAAAAGAATCCGCAAAGGAAGAAAGAACTGAAGAAGATCGCTGAGGTATGCCGTTGGGTACCTGCACATGCCCCGCGTGATCTCTGGGAAGCGATACAGATGTATTGGTTTGTGCATTTAGGGACTGTTACTGAGTTGAATGGCTGGGACTCGATGAATCCGGGACATCTCGATCAACATTTATATCCCTTCTATGAGAAGGGCATTACCGAGGGGACCCTCACCCGTGATGAGGCTAAAGAACTCATCTCCTGTCTGTGGATTAAGTTCAACAACCAGCCGGCACCTCCGAAGGTGGGTGTGACTGCTTTGGAGAGCGGCACCTATAATGATTTTACGAATATCAATATCGGTGGGGTGGATCGTGAAGGAAAGAGTGCCACCAACGAGATTTCGTATATGATCCTCGAAATGCAGGAGGAGCTCCACGAGTTGCAACCGGGATTGTCTATTCATATTGCCGACAACACACCGGATCAATTCCTGTTGGAGGGTATCAAGGTGATTCGTCAGGGACATGGTTATCCTTCTGTCTTTAACCCCGATACTTATATCCGGGAGATGGTACGCGATGGTAAATCGCTGGAAGATGCCCGTGAAGGAGGATGCTCAGGATGTATCGAGGTAGGTGCTTTCGGCAAGGAGGCTTATCTGTTGACGGGTTATCTGAATACGCCGAAGATCCTGGAGATTACGCTCAATAACGGGGTGGATCCAGAGACAGGAAAACAATTGGGTTTGCAGACAGGCGATCCTCGTTTGTTTACTTCTTTCGAACAACTCTACGAAGCATGGCATCAGCAGATGACGTATTTCGTCAACCTGAAACTGTCGGTGAACAACTACATCGAAAGGATGTTCTCTCTTTATGCTCCGGCAACCTTCCTGAGTGTCTTCATTGATGACTGTATCGCCAAAGGAAAGGATTATTACAGTGGGGGTGCCCGTTATAATACCACCTATATACAATGTACCGGACTGGGTACCATCACCGACTGTTTTACCACATTGAAGAAACATGTCTTTGAGGAACGCCGATACGGCATGGGGGATATTCTTGAGGCGATGAAGAATAATTGGGGCGAGGCATGTGCTGAGGATTTAGCTTTGGGTGACAAGCAACAGAAATATCGTATCATGCGACAGTATATCCGTAACCACACCCCGTTCTTCGGTAATGATGATGCGTATGCGGATAGCATAGCTGTGAGGGTATATAATGATCTGGTAAAGGCAATTGACGGACGACCGAATACACGTGGTGGGAAAACACGACTGAACATGTTGTCAACCACCTGTCATAACTACTTCGGATCAGTATGTGGAGCAACACCCGATGGACGACTGGCGCATTTCGCTATCTCTGACGGTACATCACCGGCACATGGCAGTGACAGTCATGGTCCTACGGCGGTGATCAAGTCACTCGGTAAACTCGACCAGACAAAATCAGGCGGTACCCTGCTCAATGTGCGTTTTGTCCCTAATCTGTTACGCCGCGAGGAAGACATGAAGAAATTCTCTTCGCTTATCCGTACGTATTTTAAGTTCGGCGGCCATCATATTCAGTTTAATATCGTTGATACACAGACACTTCTCGATGCTCAGAAACATCCGGAGAACTATCGTGATCTGCTTGTTCGTGTGGCAGGCTATTCGGATTATTTCAACGATATGACCGAACAACTGCAGAACGAGATTATTGCACGCACGGAAAATGATGAGATGTAATTGCTTTAAAAGTGGGAATAACACTCTTTGATATCAAACGCTATGCCATCAACGATGGGCCCGGCATACGGACAACACTCTTTTTCAAAGGTTGTCCGCTACGTTGTGTGTGGTGCCATAATCCGGAGTCATGGGATAGAGAACCGGAAATCTTATTCAAACCCGCAAGATGCATCGGATGCAACAGCTGTGGTTGGTATCCCGATCATCTTCCACCGAAGAAGGAGGATGTATTGGCTGTGTCAGGAAGAAAACTTACTCCCTATGATGTGTGTCCTACCAAAGCACTTGAGTGTTGCGGCCGTGAATGGACGATAGAGGAGGTGATGGGTGAGATTGAGAAAGAGCGTGATGTGATGACAGACAGTGGCGGGGGAGTGACATTATGCGGCGGAGAACCGCTCATGCAGTGGAAGAATGCATTGAGTCTTCTGAAGGAGTTGGGTGTTCAGGGCTTTCACCGAACTGTGGATACTTCTCTTTATGCTTCTTGGGAGACTGTACGGCAGATAGCCGATGAAACGGAGTTATTTTTGATTGATATCAAACATATGGACAGTGATGTCCATCGTCAAATGACGGGTGTGGGCAATGAACAGATCTTGGAGAATATCCGTTTGTTGACAGATTTCTTAAAAACACGAAAAGATGATAACGAAAAAGGCGGTATCTGGTTCAGGATGCCGCTGATAGAAGGGGTGAATGCCGACGAGGGAAATATCGAAAGTACGGCTAGCTTTATTGCAAAACTAAGGGGTGGAGACCAGAGAATACACTTGTTACCCTACCATGATATCGGAAAGGATAAGCACAGAAGGCGCGGAACGGTGTATAATCCTGATCATCTCTTGATGGCAGCACCCTCCGACAGTACGCTCGAACGCTGCCGACAACAGTTTGAGAACCATGGTATCCGCGTGATTGTGGGTGGATAAGTCCCCTTTTATTTCTTTTTATGAAAAAATATTTGGAGATTTGCCTAAAACAATGTACCTTTGCATCCGACTTTCAAAAATACGTGAAGTCACGGACTTGTAGCTCAGTTGGTTAGAGCAACAGACTCATAATCTGGAGGTCCCAGGTTCAAGCCCTGGCTGGTCCACACTAGAAATCAAGGAGTTACATCAAAAATGTAGCTCCTTTTTCTTTGTTTTGCGAACAATTTGCGAACAAAATTGCATTTCGCGAACACCAATATAATCTTTCTGCAATAATTGATTCACTCATTTTGTTCGCAAATCTCATTATT
>JAFZPF010000217.1 GCA_017550455.1 Prevotella sp. | reverse complement strand
TGAAGAGTGAAGAGTGAAGAATCTTGAGACAATAACCAATAAACAATAACCAATTACCGGAGCAGCGAGCCATGACCGTTGGTTGCGATAGCGAAGATGCAGCAAAGGAATGCAACGACTGAGAACGGCATCGAAGATGGGGCGAGGACCTGTTTGAGCGAAGCGAAATAAACAATCAAGCCGACCCTTTGATGGGTCGAGCTTACCTTAGTGAAAGAGCGACGAGGAGGAGCGGTTACATCCCCTCCCTAGAATGGGAGGGGCGTGGGGAGGGATGAGTCCCCTCCTTAGGCAAGGAAAGTCGCGAGTAAGCGAGCGCAGAGCCATGCTCGCATAGGCAATGCCGAGCGTGAGCGAGTTCGACCGAAGGTCAAAGGGTTGGGGTGGTTGTGAAAATCACTCCATCATCCCCAATATAATCACCATCCAATAGCTGCCCAACAGCTGTCGGAGCGTCTTCAGCGCCCGCTTCACCTGTGTCTTCACCGTCTCCACCGATATCTCCATCATCTGTGCGATCTCCTCGTTACGTTTGTTGTTCAACCGTAATAAGAAGATCTCCCGCTGACGGGGTGTCAACTGATCGATGGCCTGCAGGAGCATCCTGTGTACCTCCTCGGTGTAGAAATTCTCCTCTGTCTCCATCGGGTTAAAACTGTTTTCCAGATGCTTCACATACATGGCCTCCACCTCCTTGTGGCGCAAGGTGTTGAAAGCCGCGTTACGCACCGCCTTGTAGATATAAGTGGTGAATGCAGGGTAAGAGGCAAACGTCACCTTCTTCTCCCACATATAGACGAAGGCCGACTGCACCACATCCTCTGACGACTCCTCAGAAAGAAGGATCTTATCCGCATAGAGCACCAGCGCCTTATAATACTCATCATAAAGCTGCCGGTATGCCTCCGCTGAATGAACATTCAATTGTTGGATAAACTCCTCTCTATTCATATATCTCTTCTCTCTGCCATAAAGTGCTGATAACTCGGACACTCCCACGCTACATAACCAAGGAAATACCTGTCAGACAGGTAAAATAACTACAATTCGGTTACATAATTCATGCAAAAATACAAAAAATTATTTAAAATATCGTTTTTTACCATATTATGTCACCATTTTTTAAATATTTTTCTATATTTGCATCAGATAACACCCTGCCCCATGCCTATGGGGAAAGTCGCGATTAAGCGAGGGCAGAGACTTGCTTGCAAAGGCTATGCCGAGCGTGAGCGAGTTCGATGTGAAATATCAAAGGGACGGGGGAGGGGCAACACTAAGAGACAGGCTCCCTAATTCCTACCCCACCCTATCAATTGTCAATTATCAATTATCAATTAAATATATTATTATGGGATTTTTTGCAAAATTATGGAATGCCGTCAAGGGCGGTAACAAAGAAGAGTTAGAAGCACTTCGCAAAGAAGCAGTAGAGAACATTGCCGAGGCAGCCGACAAGGCCGGTGATATCGCCAAGGATCTTTCCGAGAAAGCCGGTGACATGGCTAAGGATCTTTCCGAGAAGGCCGCTGAAGCCAAGAAGGACTTCAACGAGAAGTACGGTGATGAGATCGACGCCGCCAAGAAGAAGTTCGAGGAGGTGAAGAAAGACCTCTCCGAGAAAGCCGCTGAAGCCAAGAAGGATTTCAACGAGAAGTACGGTGATGAGATCGATGCCGCCAAGAAGAAGTTCGAGGAGGTGAAGAAAGACCTCTCTGAGAAGGCCGCTGAAGCCAAGAAGGACTTCAACGAGAAGTACGGTGATGAGATCGATGCCGCCAAGAAGAAGTTCGACGATGCCAAGAAAGCCGCTCAGGACTTCACCGATGATCTCAAGAAGAAGTTCGACGACAAGAAGGAAGATGCTCAGGAGACCGTTGCCGAGGTGAAGGAGAATGTTGCTGAGGAAGCTGCCGAAGTCAAGGAAGAAGTCCAGGAGACCGTTGCCGAGGTGAAAGAAGAGATTGCCGAGAAGGTCGAGGATGTCAAGGAGGAAGCTGCCGAAGTCAAGGAGGACATCGTTGAGAAGGTAGAAGATGTCAAGGAAGAGGTTGCCGAAGTCAAGGAAGAGATCGTTGAGAAGGTCGAGGATGTCAAGGAAGATATCGCCGAGAAGATCGACGAGGTGACGGAAGCTTAGATCTGTCCTGCTTCCACCATGCGCACCACGCGCTCGGTGAGGCGGTCTGTCTTCTCCGGATCATATTTCTTTGTCAGGCTGGCGCCATACAGCCAGGCGAATGCTTGATAGACGCTGGCGCGCACCGGACCCAAGAACGCGTTGATCAGCTCGTACGACGAGCTGTGACATTCCCTATATATCAGTTTGATGAGCAGTTTACCCTGTGAATAACTCAGTTTTTTCATTCGCGGGGTATATTGCTCTTTGATACCTTTCTCCACTCTTTTCAGGTGTTCCTGCCGTGCTTTCTCGTTAGGGAGGGTCTCCAGGTAGTCACCGGTCTCGATGATGATCTGGTTCACCTCCTTCGCTATCGGCAGCACCTTCTTCACGTTATACACCAACCGGTTGTAGGCCTGACGCTGTCGCTCGTTCTTAAACTGGTTGGCGGGATATACGAACACGTTGTTCATCTCCACATACTGTATGCTGTCGCCCTCGTGGAGTGTCTTGCTCACCCTCACCTTCGGCACGAATGTCGGGTTGTTCATATCCACACGACGGTCCTCCGGACGCACCACCTCCGTTGTCACCGTCTGCGCCATCAACACCGTGATGAACAGCCACAGACAGCACAGCAGCCCTATCATACGCTTGCCTATCTGCTTCACGACTGCAAAAGTAAAAGATATTTTCCTTTTTCTGATATTTTCCCTTAGATATTTAGGAAATATTACCTATCTTTGTCCAAGATTTGCTGTACAAGGCAAATGAGGGAAGTATAACTCTTTAAATAACAACTATGAAAAAGTACATTTTTACCACTATGCTCATGCTCTCTCTTTGGGCAACACCATCTTTCTCACAATCGTGGGAAGAGTTACTGCAACAATTGTGTGACAATGAAGATTTTGAGTCAGACCATTGGAATGATATTTTAGAGTCTCTGGCCGATCTGGCTTTGCATCCTATAAATATTAATGCATCCACAGGAGAAGATCTTCACCAGATACCTTTCTTAACGGATCAAGAGATTGAGGATATTGAGGAATATCTGTATCGCTATGGTACTGTCACATCACTTGGAGAACTGGCCATGATTCCTTCCATCAGTTATATTAAAAGGAAACTACTTACATTCTTCATCTTTGCAGGACCGCCGGAGAAAATATCCTCCAAACTGAAGATGAAGGATTTACTGCACTATGGAAAACATCGTGTTCTTTTAACCGGCAAGATACCTTTGTACGAAAGGAAAGGAGATAAAGAGGGATATCTGGGATATCCCTATCGTCATCAATTACGCTATCAGTATCAATATAAAGAACGCATCAAGATGGGAATCGTAGGGGCTCAAGATGCCGGAGAACCATTTTTTGCGGGAGTCAACAGCAAAGGATATGACAACTACTCATCTTATCTGCAGATAAAGAAGGTGGGAGCAGTAGAGAATCTCATCATCGGTAACTACCGACTGAATATTGGAGCAGGCCTGGTGGTGAACAACGATATGTCATTGGGAAAGTCTGCTCTCTTGTCTGGGATGCAGAATTATCATTATACATTACGACCGCATTCTTCTTCGTCGTCTGCTTATTGTCTTCAAGGCATCGCATCAACCCTTCGCTTGTCTGAACAAGCAGGACTGGATATCTTTGTTTCTCATCAACACAAAGATGCCACACTCGACAAAAAGACACAAGAAATCAAAACAATACTCACATCCGGTTATCATCGTACACAGACAGAGATAGACAAAAAGGGAAATATCACCCAACAGGTAGCTGGCGCTCGTCTGTCCTGGCATTATAAGCAGGTACAGATTGGCTTGTCGGGAGTCTATTCACAACTGTCCAGAACACTGTTGCCTGACACTACAGTTCTCTACCGTCGGTATTATGCGCATGGACAACATTTCTTTAACGCCAGCACTGATTATCAGTATCTCAACGGCCGGCTGTCCTTTTCTGGTGAAACTGCTATCGAAAAGAATATGAATATTGCAACCCTAAACAGAATGAGTATTCTTCTTTCTGAACAATTGGATGTCATGGTTTTACAACGCTTCTACAGCAAGGAGTACACATCATTGCTCAGCAGGGGATTCAGCGAGGGTGGAAGAATACAAAACGAGAGTGGACTATATGTGGGATTCGAATGGCATCCCTCACGACAGTTTATGTTGAACTATTACACTGATTATGCTTATTTTCCTTGGCCACGTTATCAGATATCTGCTGCTTCCCACACATGGGATCAACAGTTGTCCATTAACTTCCAACTTAGGAATTGGACATTTCAGATACGTTACCGACTAAAACAAAAGGAAAAGGATGATAAAGACAAACAACTGATGACACAGTTTGAACATAAGGGGAGGATAAGTTTATCATACCAACAACCTACATGGGGTAGCCAAACGATTATCCAAGTGGTGCAGATAAAAGAAAAGGATTCCCACCGTGGATTCCTCATCAGTAACCATAGTCATTTCCAACCTACCAGCCATTGGAAACTTAATCTGCAGATGACCTATTTTAATACAGATGATTACGACAGCAGACTGTATCAATACGAGCAAGGACCACTCTATAGCTCATCATTTAATATGTACTCCGGAAAAGGTATCTGTTATAGTCTTATGTTCCGTTATGAACCATCTGACAGATGGATGATTTGTGGAAAGATTGGCATTCTTAATTATTTCGACAGAGGCAGTATCGGCAGCGGATATCAACAGATAGACCATTCTTCAGCCACGGACATTCAAATTCAGCTCCTTCTCCGCCTCTGATCTCTACGTTTTCCTGTCAGTATTCCAGCTCGAAGGGTACGGAATGTCGTTTAGAGAATCGTTTCCAGAACTGCTGGCGGTAGCGGAGGGTGAGGTTCACGGTGTCCTCCACGTCGAAGCCGCGGGAGAGGGCATAGTGCTTGGCTAAGAGCTCCGTGAAGTGCTTGGGGCCCCAGAAACGACAGATATTCTTGCAGCCACGGCGCTGGCTGACAGTGCCGAAGCGCATGCGGTTGGTATCCACCAAGACGAAGGTGAACACTCCGAGGTCTTCCTGACGCCACAGGATATTGCCGGGCGTATAGTCGCGGTGCAGCACCTGCTGTTCGTGCATGCGGGCAGTGAACGTGCCCAGCTCCTCCGCCAACAGCTCGTAACCGGTGGGCATCGCCGCCACATCATAAAGGGTGCGCATACCCTGACACTGCACACTGACGAAATAACTGTAGCCGAGCATGCCGCCATGACGCTCCTCGAAATAAGCCACTGGAGCTGGGGTGTCGATATCACGCGCCTCAAGGATCTCAGGATAGGTGAAGGCACGCAGTCCCTTCGGCTTGCGGAGACCCAGGGAATAGACCAGACGGTTGAAGAACCGCGGGGGATGGTAACGCTTGACATTGAGCGTGGTGCCGTCGGGGGCGGTGAAGACCTTGATGGTGTTACGGGCGGCATAGATGGTCTCGCCCTCCGCATCGAAACGCTCCGGATGGGTGAGCAGGTAATCACTCAGATACTCGTAGAAAGGGTGGATCATGGTCTTCATCATCTTATCGTTGTTTGATTAATCCCTCACGCACACGACGGTCGTACTCCTCATGGGTGCGCTTCCAACGGTCGTGACTCCACAGGTAACACACAGGCTCCCGACGGATGCTCTCCTCTAACATCACAAAGAAACGACGGGTGAGCTCATGCTCCTCCCACTGCGCCGGCTCACGGGTGATCAGCCGGAAGGTACAGACATAATGACCACGACGGGGACGCTCCATGTCAACATAGAAGACGGCATTGTTCATCTTACGGATGATACGCTCAGCACCGGTGAAGACGGGGGTGTCGTGATGCAGGAAGGGGATCCACAGATGGATATTCTCCCACTTAGGACTCTGGTCGGCGATATAGCCGAAGAGGCTCATACGGTGCTCCTGACGGTAACGGAGGAGATAACGGAGGATGTCTTTCTTCGGGATGGCAGTGCCTCCATGCTGCTCGCGTAAGGCGATGAACAGCCGGTCGAAGACGGCATTGCGCAAGGGGTGGTAGATCAAGCCCATCACCGCATCGCTATGGCGGCGCATCGACAGACCGGTGGCAGAGAGATACTCCCAGTTGGCGTAATGCCCTAACAGGGCGGCACACGACTGCCCCTCATCGAAACACTCCTCGAGGGCCTCGGCATTGCGGAACTCGATATGGCGGAGGAGCTTCCCGGAAGAGATGCTCAGCAGCTTGATGGTCTCGAGGAAATAGTCGAGGAACCAATGGTAGAATCGTTTCTCTATCCGCACGATCTCCTGCAGGTCTTTCTCGGGTAAGGCCTCGGTGAGGTTGCGGCGCACGGTGGCACGACGGTAACACACCAGGTGATAGACCACCGGGAAGAGACCGTCGGACAACAGGTACAACACCCTGAGCGGCAGGAGGGAGAAGACGTAGAAGAGTGCGTAAACAAACGAATAACCGATACTGCCCATCATCAGCTCTGCATCTCATGCAGTTTTTTGTAATAACCGTCTTGCTGCAACAGATCATCATGTGTGCCACGCTCCACGATCATTCCTTCGTGAAGCACACAGATCTCATCAGAGTTCTTGATGGTACTCAAACGGTGGGCGATAGCCACGGTGGTACGTGTCTTCATCAACCGCTCCAGGGCATCCTGCACCAGACGCTCACTCTCAGTGTCGAGGGCGGAGGTGGCCTCGTCGAGGATGAGGATAGGCGGGTTCTTCAGGATGGCACGGGCAATGCTGATACGCTGGCGCTGACCACCGGAGAGACGACCGCCACGGTCACCGATATTCGTGTTGTACTGATACTCGGAAGCCATGATGAACTCATGGGCATTGGCGATTTTCGCGGCGTTCTCCACCTCCTCCTGCGTGGCGTCATCGACACCGAAGGAGATATTGTTGAAGAAGGTGTCGTTGAAGAGGATTGCCTCCTGGTTGACATTACCGATGAGCTGCCGCAGGTCGTGGATACCTAAGTCCTTCACATTGATACCGTCGATGAGCACCTCACCCTCCTGCACGTCGTAGTAACGGGGGATGAGATCGACGAGCGTCGACTTACCGCCGCCCGACTGTCCCACCAGCGCTATCGTCTTGCCTTTCTCAATCACGAGGTTGATATCGCGGAGCACCCACTGCTCACCATATTTGAAGGAGACATGACGGAACTCTATCTGGTGCTCGAAGCTGGCGATATGCTTGGGGTTCACCGGGTCCTTGATATTGTTCTCCGCCTTGAGGATCTTATCCACACGCTCCATCGACGCCATACCCTTGGGGATATTGTAACTGGCCTTGGAGAACTCCTTCAGGGGGTTGATGATACTATAGAGGATGACGAGGTAGTAGATGAACGTAGGACCGGTGATGGAGGCGTTGTTGAGCACCTGCACACCGCCGAACCACAGCACGATGACGATCATCACGGTGCCGAGGAACTCACTCATCGGGTGGGCCATCTGCTGACGGATGTTCACACGCATGATGTTGCTACGGTAGTCGTTGTTCACCTGGTTGAAACGACGGTTCATCTTCTCCTCGGCATTGAAAGCCTTGACGATACGCAGTCCGCCGAGGGTCTCCTCCACCTGACTCATCGTATCGCTCCACAGCGACTGCGCCTTGATGCTCTTCTGCTTGAGCTTACGGCCTACGACACCCATGAACCACCCGAAGAGGGGCACGAAGAAGATGGTGAAGAGGGTTAGACGCCACGAGATGACCACCAAGGTGGTGAAATAGGCGATGATGAGGATGGGGTTCTTGAAGAGCATGTCGAGGCTCGCCATGATGGAGTTCTCTATCTCCTGCACATCACCGCTCATACGGGCGATGATATCTCCCTTGCGCTCCTCACTGAAGAACCCTAAGGGCAGGGCGGTGATCTTCTGGTACAACTGGTTACGGATATCACGTACCACACCGGTGCGGATGGGGATGATCGTGGCCGAAGAGAGGAAATAAGCGCCGGTCTTCAGGAAGGTCATGAACGCCAACACCAGTCCGATGATCAGCAAGGTGGTGGTAGCGCCCCAGTCGATGACAAGGTCCTGCACGATGCAGTCCACATTATTACCCACCACCTCCGTGATATTCTTGAGGTTCATCTCTCCCCAGGGTATCCACTCCGACTGTCGCATGCCGCTGTCGGTCTGGAACAGGATATTCAGCAGGGGGATGATGGTAGCGAAGGAGAAGATGTTCAGCACCGCAGAAAGGATGTTAAACAATACCGTCAGTACCAGGTATTTCTTATAGGGCGGGATAAACCGCCGCAGGACTTGTAGGAATTCTTTCATATCTATAACGATAACGTTAACGATAAACTCTAAACCAACTCTCCCAGCAGCGTGGCCGAGGTGCTGCCGGTGATATGCACACGTACGGTCTCACCGATGTGATGCCCTTGTTTGTCGAACACCACCATCTTGTTCTGTTCGGTACGACCGCAGAGCTGTTCTCTGCTGCGCTTGCTGTAGCCTTCCACCAGCACATCGAAGGTCTTACCCTGGTCTTTCTTGTTCTGCTCGGCCGACAGGCGTGTCTGCTGTTCTATCAGTTCGGCCAACCGCCGCAGCTTCACCGCTTCATCCACATCGTCGGGGAGATGCTTCGACGCATAGGTGCCGGGGCGCTCAGAGTATTTGAACATAAAGGCGCTGTCGTAGCCCACCTCCTCCATCAGGGACAGTGACAGGCGATGGTCTTCCTCCGTCTCACTGTGATAACCCACGAAGATATCGGTGGTGATGGCACAGTCGGGGATGATCGTGCGGATGGCATGGATACGGTCCATATACCACGCACGGGTGTATTTACGGTTCATCAGATGGAGGATCCTGTCGCTGCCGCTCTGCACGGGCAGGTGGATATGCTTGCACACATTAGGCATGTCGGCGATCACCCTGAGGGTCTCATCGCTCATGTCCTTGGGATGGGAGGTGGTGAAGCGCACACGCATGGTGGGCACGGTCTCTGCCACCTTACGCAGCAGCGTGGGGAAGTCGATGACTGCTCCATCGCGCTCATAACGGTAGGAGTTGACGTTCTGTCCCAGCAGTGTCACCTCCTTAAAGCCACGTGCCTGCAGGTCGTTGACCTCCGAGAGGATACTGTCGAGATCACGGCTGCGCTCCCGACCACGGGTGTATGGCACGATGCAGTAGTGGCAGAAGTTGTTACAGCCGCGCATGATACTCACAAAACCGCTGATCTTCGCCCCATGGAGGCGCTGTGGGATGATATCCTTATAGGTCTCGGTGGTAGACAGCGTGATGTTGATGGCTTTATGTCCGTTCTCTGCCTGTGCGATCAGGTCGGGCAGGGAGAGATAACTGTCGGGGCCTGCCACCAGATCGACATGATGGTGCTCGAGAAGATCTTCCTTCACACGCTCTGCCATACAGCCGAGCACGCCGATGATACGGTGATGCCCTTTCTTCTGTTGGGCGTGGAGCACCTCCAGACGATGGTAGATCTTCTGTTCGGCATTGTCACGGACAGAACAGGTGTTGAGGAACACCGCATCGGCATCGCCGAGGGTGTCGCACACCTCGTAGCCGGCCATCTTCATGATGGAGGCGACCACCTCACTGTCGGCAACGTTCATCTGACAGCCGTATGTTTCGATATATAGTTTCTTCATTTATAATTTCAACGATAACATTAACGTTAACGATAACGATAACGACAACCAGCCCTAAACTCTAATTATCGTGCAAACCGAAAATCGTGATTAAGCGAGGGTAATAAGAGCTGCTCTTAAATTACCGAGCGTGAACGATTTATCCAATGCAATAGAGTTTACTCATATTGCTGAGGTGCAGCCGATAATCACGACAAAGTCGTAAACCCTAAACTATGAACTATGAACTATGCACTATCTCACTATCGCCTCGATGGCATTGCGGTTACCCCTGATATTCGTCACGAAGGCTTTGGCGCTGCCGAAACGGAGGAAGAGGTCGAGGCGCACGGGGATGTGGTTACTGTCATCGGTGACATAAAACCGTACGATCTCCTTGTATTTGCCTTTCTCCATCTCCATATACGACAGTTCCAGACAGCGGTACTTATAACCGTTGTCACCCTTGATGGTGCTCTTGCCACGGTATTTCAGGATCGCCTCATCGATGCTGTTACCATCAGCGATAGGGATCTTCACCACATGCCCTTTCTGCCATCCCTCAGGATTGAAGCTGCGGGCGCGCAGGAAGATGTTCAGCATGTCATAGACACAGTCGTTGGAGGTGTTCGTGATAGTCTTCGCCGTACCGTCCTTACGCATGCGGCGCTGACGAAGGTTCACCTTACTGTCCTTATAGTCGTACCACACCTCATCCACCGTGTAACGCTTTCCCTCGCGGGCACCCTTGCGGAAATACAGGGGCACCATATCGGTGGTGCAATAACAGAGGAGGGTGTCACGGAGCACGAACATCTCATCAACCTTATTGTTTCCACGGGTGGTCAGGCTGGCCCGGAAGGCTTCCTTACCCTCGTAATTACTCGCTACGGTATGCATGGAGGCAGAACCGGCCTTCACCCACACGAACTTCCAGTTGTAATACAGGTTGTAGCTAAGGGTCTCGCCTCCCTTGAAGGCGGTATTCTTAAAGGCGCACTGAGCAGATGCCGATACACTGAGGATCATCAGCATCGTCATGGTCACCAGGCATTTTCCCATTCTTGTCTTCATCTCCTAAAATGTTTGTCCTTTAATATATTCTAATCCCATCTTCCGAGCACGCTCAGCATTGCGGCTCTTGACGGTACGTTTCTTCTCGTCCTTGGTCTTCACCAGCTCACGCGGCTTCTGCTGGTAGAGTGCACGGGAGGAAGGATCCCAGCTGAGGGTGATGTCCCACATCGCCTTACACTCGATCTTCTCCGGATAGTAATACACGGCTTCGGGCTGCCGGTCCTCATCATAGTCGCCCGTATCCCAGATGCCGTTGTTGTTATCATCCACGATCACCCGCAGGTAATAGGTATCGGGCTTCACATAGAAGAACTCCGCCGTGCCGTTGGTGGTCGTCACCTCTTTGATGACCTTATCCGATTTGTTCACCAGTTGTGCCACGAGGGTCTTTCCCTGCAGGCCGTTGAAGGTGAAGAGGAGCGTGCTGTAATCATCGTTGGAGCGCACCTTGAAACCTGTCTTATACGGTTTTGACACCTTACCGTAGATATCACGGAAGGCGGCGGAGTCGATCTCCAGGCTATACTCCGTGTCGGGGCGCCACTCCCCGAACAGCTCATAGGTCCGCGGTATGTTCTCCACCTCACGGAGCTCGTAGGCCGCCTGGTACCATAACGTGTCGCGCTTGACATACAGATGGATCATCGACGTGTCGAGCGGGGCCACGGGGGCCGGCATGGTGAAGCGCGGGTTCTTGTCAGGGTCTAACTGTGACGCCACATCATATTTCGGTTCGAGCATCTTCAGCGGCATCTCCTTCTCGAAGGGCTCACCCTTTTTCTCCAGACGGTCTTGTTTCTTCTTCCACGTGTCGTATTCCTTCTTCTGCTGCTTCTGTCGTTTCTCATACGGTTCTTTCGACAGCACATCGAGCGTATCGGTGGCTGTATGGAGGATGCCTAACGTGTCGGTGACATGATGCGTCAGTTCGATACGCAGCGTATCCTGGTTGATGAGCAACGAGTCTCTGAGCCAGTAGGTGATGGTATCTTTCTTCTCAGAGGATTCGATCACGAAGGCACTGTCGGCCTCGAAATTCAGTCCGCGGAGCACAGGCAGATCGGCATCGCCATAACTGTAGAAGAGGGTGAATTTCTCTGCTGTCTTCCGTTCTGCCTTGAGGAAGAAACGGTCGGTCTGCACAACTGAGAAGGCGCGGAGCACCACATCGTCGGGCAGGAAATGGGTGTAGGGCACCTGCATGATAGAATCGATGCGCAGGGAGTCACGCCACAGGGTATCCTGCCGGATATCCGGCTTCCATGAGGGTTCGATGACATCATGGTTGAACGCGAGCATCTCACTCTTCTGGTTGTAGATATAGTTACCGTCCATATCCTGCAAGGCATAGATACGGTAAGACCCGGGTGCCACACCTTTGATGACGAAATGGCCGTTGCCGTCGGTACGTCCCACACGCAGCATCGGTTCACTACGGAAGATCGTGTCAGTGAGGTTGTCATATAATCCCACGAGGATGCCTTTCACCGGTTCGAGATCCTCTGCCCCCAGCACATAACCGCCCACCTCGAGGGTGTCGATATGGTCACCGGTAGAGAAGCTGTAGGTGAAGTTTCCCAAGGGATTATCCTCATTGTTGTCGGTGATCGCATCGGAGAAATCGATCGTATAGGTGGTGTTCTCCTTCAGGGAGTCGAGCAACTCAATGGTAATCTTCGTGCCGGCGCTTCTGATCTCCGGTACCTCTATCTGCGGCGGTGACACCACCACATTCTCCGTAGCATTGTTGATCTTGATATACTCATTGAAGTAAATGCTCATCTTCTGCGCCTTCACGTTGACAGCCTTATCCTGCGGGTTAGCACCGATCACACGGGGAGGTGTCTCATCGTACCATCCACCGTCGGGCTGGCCCATCTTCGCACACGAGGAGAGGAGGAGCAGAAGGAGGCACAGAAGGTATGTACCGCCGTTGTTCACGACAGCAGACCACGACAGCCTATATCCTTTCTTACTTCTCATATCACACATTCAGTTTTAACATCTCTTCGATATGTTCACGACAGTTGCTCAGACGCGGGATCTTGTGTTGTCCACCCAGCTTACCCTTCATCTTCAACCAGTCGTTGAACAGGTTCGGACGGGCTTTGATGATCTCCAAATGCTGCAAGGTGATATCTTTATAGCGCTTTGCTTCGTAATCACTGTTCTCCTCCTGCAGCTTACGGTCGAGGACCATCGCAAACTCCTCAAGGTTCGCAGGTTCCTTGGAGAACTCCACCAACCACTGATGGCGGCATTTTGCATGGTTGTCCATAAACACGGGGGCAGCGGTATATTCGAGCACCTCTGCACCGGTCTGCTCACAGGCATATTCCAGTCCTTTCTCGGCATTGTCCACAATCAGTTCCTCGCCGAAAGCATTGATGAAATGTTTCGTCCTACCGGAAATCACAAACTTATAGGGGTTCTTGGAAGTGAAGCGTACGGTATCACCGATCATATATCGCCACAGGCCGCATGTGGTGGAGATTACCATGGCATAGTTCTTGCCGATCTTCACGTCTTCGAGCGGAACGATATGAGGATGCTCAGGGTCGGCGATGGCGCCGTCGGAGATATCCTCCAGGGGGATGAACTCATAGAATATCCCGTAGTCGATCATCAGCATCAGTGATGGGTCGGCAGGATCGTTCTGCAGTCCGAAGAATCCCTCGCTGGCATTGTATGTCTCCATGTAATGCATGGCTGCCGATGGTATCAGCTCGTGATACTGGTTATGATAAGGGGTGAAGGCGACACCGCCATGGAAGAACACCTCCAGGTTGGGCCATACCTCTAAGAGATTGTCTTTACCGGAGAGCTCCAGGACGCGCGACAGTACGGAGAGCATCCATGAGGGCACACCACTGAGGTTGGTGACGTTCTTATTCATCGTCTCACGGGCGATGCGGTCGCGCTTCACTTCGAAATCGCTCAACAGCGCCGTGGCTTTCTTCGGCACTCTCACAAGGTTGGCTAACGGGTTGATATTCTCGATGAGGATCGCACTGAGGTCGCCCACCAATGAGTGGGGGAGGTTGTAGTTGGATGCATGACTGCCCCCTAAGATCAGTGCCCTGCCGTCGAAGAGGCGGCTCTTGGGATTGTTCTCGAGGTAGCAGGCTACGGTATCGAAACCGCCTTTGTAGTGCATCATCTTCAGTCCGTCGGCAGTGACAGGGATGAACTTACTCTTATCGTTGGTGGTACCGGAGGATTTGGCATACCATTTCACTTGTCCTTGCCACAGCACGTCTTTCTCTCCGTGGCGCATCCTGTCGATATAACCCTTTAGGTCCTCGTAGGTGGTGATGGGAAGTGACTTGGCAAAGTCACTGTAGTTACGGATGTCGGAGAAGTGATGATCACGCCCGTAGGCTGTCTCCTTGGCATGTTCCAAAAGATATTCCAACGCCTGTCGCTGAATAGCCTCAGCATCATTGTTGTAGCGCTCCAGTTCTTTACACCGTGGCATAAAGATATTTCGTACGATTCTCGTAAGACTCATCTGTTCTGTTCTTTATTTGATGTGAGGACAGGCACATGCATCCCCTATGTACTCCGGAACTGCTCCGGTCGCTGTATGGGGTACCTGACCACAAGACACAATATTCGTGCAAAGATACTGATAATCTTTTGAATAGATGAACAATTCACTATTTTTTAATGAATTTTTCGATTAAGCGAATGCGAATCAAGCTTGCTTGAATTCTGCTGAGCAATAGAAAAATCGCCAAAGGCAATGATGGATTAAGGATTTAATTGGATGTTTTTCACAACCATGCTTTATGTTCTTTTTCTCTCTGCCGCAAGAGATTTAGAGCCCCTAGGTAAGGGGCGGCTTTACGTTCTTTTTCTCTGCACCGCCAGAGAAAAAGCAACCAAAAAGAGAGCTCGTTGCACGCTTCGAGTCAGAACAGATTACGATTCTGAAAAACTGTGCTGCGGGACTCGCTAATGTTGCTACGCAACAAATTGATAATTGATAATTGATAATTATGCTCATGCTCGGCATAGCTAAAACAAGTTTGACTCTGCTCTCGCTTAATCGCGACTTTCCCGCTATCGCAACTTTCATGCCCCTCCCTCGTTCCCTCCCCATAGGCATGGGGAGGGATGTTCGATAGGCATCGCTACAGTATCCTGTTTCTGAAAGTTATATAATAGTAGACAAGTTGACAAGTAGACAAGTTGA
>JAFZPF010000216.1 GCA_017550455.1 Prevotella sp. | reverse complement strand
TTCCGGAATATCGTCATCGAACGCACGTGGCGGGAGCTGAATGGAGAAGACTGTGTACCGAATGAAGAACTCGCTAAGAAAAAGAGTATCTGTACCAGCAGGAGTTTCAACGGGATGATCAGCGATTTCACCGACCTTCGTACCCATGTAGCCAACTATGCCGCACGCTGTGCGGAGAAACTGCGGCAGCAGCAAACCACCGCATCCATCGTGGCCGTCTTCATCCATACCAATGCTTTCCGTGAGGACCTTCCGCAATACTACAACTTCCAGGAGCAACGCCTCACGATGCCCACTTCTTCCACCACCACCATTGTAGAGACAGCCACGGAGATCCTCCACAAGATGTACCAGAAAGGTTATCGCTATAAAAAAGCGGGAGTTATCGTGATGGGTATCTCACCCTCATCGCCCCTGCAACCCGATCTCTTCGACTATAATGCCGAGCAGTTTGAGAAGATGAAGCGGCTGGATGCTGTCATCGATCGTATCAACAAAGTGAATGGCTCGGAGACCATCGTCTTAGGCAGTCAGCAATATACCCAAAAAGATGGTTTGGGTAAGGCTAATATTTTTGCTAACGCCATCAAACACGATTTCCGCAGTAAGAACCCCACCACCCGCTGGAGTGACATTATCCGGTTGAAATAACAAAACTATGCATATTCCTAAAACAGTTGACATGGGAAACGCTTAGTTACCGTTTTAGTTGACAGAAATAATCAAACAATTGGTTATCTTCTACGAAAAGAGGGTTAATCTATTTACACTCAGTAGATTACCGCAAAGTTATCTTCTACGGATCTTCTACGGGCAGAGAACTCCTCATTGGAGTGTATTTCTGATTAATAAAAGCTGACTAATTAGTACTCAATTAGTCGAGTATTAGTACCCTTTACTGGACTAATTAGTACTTAATTAGTGGAGTATTAGTACCTAAAAGTCGGTGAAAAAGGTATCACGGGCCGGGCCTGTAGTACCCTTTTCTCATGGATTTAAGTACTAATGCTCATATTATTCGTAGGGGTAGGGTTATTCCTACCCGATAGCAACGGGAAGACATGAAGTCTGCCCCTACAATTTGATGAGAGACAATGCATTATGAATCGAACACCCCTTCTTACGGGGCGGGGACGGGATAAGCCTAAACTCATAAAAGAACAAAAATCCGTAGAAAATCCCGTAGAAGATCCGTTGAGGAAAAAAGTATCGTAAAGCATTATCTTTCAATGAGTAAGGTGGAATTCCGTAGAAGATGAATAGATAATTACTTCTTCCGGTGAACGGAAGTATTATCGCCAGTACATTGGATACATACAAATAGTACTAAAACGACACTTTTCCCGAACACAGCTACAAGCAGAAGGCCTTGCGGCAGTAAGCAGAAGATCTTGCGGCAGTAAGCAGAAGACTTTCTGCTTACTGGCAAAAACCAGTCAAATATTTTTTGGTAATGATATTGTAGTTGGCACATGACGCTGAAAGCGTCAACGCTCAGTAGCCGCAGGTCAACGACCTGCGGAGAATGTAGCAACAATAAATATGCACGCTGAAAGTGTGCCCCATCAATATTGATGGGCAACCCCTCCAGGGTTGGATGATGGTTACAACACCTTATCCGTAGGTCTTACGACCCACGGCTATTGAGCGGTAACCGCGTTGCGGTTATTAACTACATACATAAGCCATCTGCTATATTATTGCCTATTTTTTAGGGTTTACCTGAACTCAGCGAATAGGGTTTGTCCTCTTTTGACAACCCGCGTTTCTTATTCGGCTTAGAGCCCATTTTGAATTCAAGTGAACAACCCTTGGTCAGTTGCTCGTGAGTAAGATACAGTTTATGATATGGTTTCCCGTCAACAGATAACGATTGTATATAACGGTTCTTGTCACTGACGTTAGTTGCCCGCATCTCAATGGTTTTTCCATTCTCAAGCACAATCTTCATATAGGGAAGATAAGGAGCGCCGATCACATATTGATCACTACCGGGACATACCGGATAGAATCCCATAGCCGTAAAGATATACCATGCCGACATCTGTCCACAATCATCATTACCCCCTAACCCACGGATATCGTTACGATACATCTTGTTCATAATCGTACGCAACCATTCCTGAGTCTTCCATGGCCGGGATGTCCAAGCATAAAGATAGGGCACATGGTGACTGGGCTCATTACCGTGAACATATCCACCTATCAGACAATCGGGAGTGATATCTTCATTATCCTCAAAATATTTCTCCGGCAGATCCATGACAAACAGTCGGTCGAGTTTCTCCAAGAATGAACGCTCACCACCCATACATTGGATAAGTCCATTCACATCGTGGGGCACATGGAAAGAGAAGTTACATGAATTTCCCTCGATAAATCCCTCACCGGAAGTCTGATAAATGTCAAGATCAACCTTATATCGTCCATCCTTATAGCGGGGAGAAGCAAAACCTATACTGGAATCGTAGGTATTACGATAGTTGTATGCACGCTGAAGGAACTGGTCCGCCACATCTTTATGCCCCATCATCCGGGCGGTATTATAAATAGTCCAATCGTCATAAGCATATTCTAAGGTGTTGGAGGCTGCCGTAGCATCATGGTCGAAGGGAGCATAACCATATCGTATATAGTCTTGCAGACTTTTCAGGTAACGGTTATTGGCTGTCTGCGTCATGGCCGTGAGCGCCTCTTGATATGGGATCTTCGCCCCTTTCACGATGGCATCAGCCAAGACAGAGACTGCATGATAACCCGTCATACACCATCCTTCATTGCCCATCAGGCTCCATACCGGCAGCATACCAATAATATTCTGTTGCTGATGACAGATCATCGAACGTACCATGTTGGTATTGCGCGAGGGTTTCAGCAGACCGAGGAGAGGATGTTCGGCTCGGTAAGTATCCCAAAGAGAGAAAACAGTGTAATTGTCAAAATCATTCGCTATATGAATATTCCCATCGACACCTCTGTATCGCCGGTCAACATCCATATAGATGGAAGGGTTGATCATCGTATGATAAAACGAGGTGTAAAGCATCGTCTTCTGATCCTTGGTTCCCTCACATTCGATGACGGACAACTCACGTTCCCATGTCTTTCGGGTTTGTTCAACGATCTGTTCGAAAGATTTTCCTTCTGCCTCTGCCTTCAGATTCTTAATAGCCCCTTCAGTAGAGACTGATGAAAGCGCCACCTTGACGGTTAATGGGCGGTTATCTCCTTTTATCTTCTGAGAAGAAGAATTATTGAATTCGAAGTAAGCCACAACCGACTTCCCAGCAATATCCGGGAAGTTATGGTATTGATCAAACTTTCTCCAAAATCCCTTGTATTTCTCCTGTTTCATGTCACGGTATCCGTAGTTCCGGATCGGTTTGCTGAAGGTGATGGCAAAGTAAGTATAGTTAGTACGTGACCAACCGTTGGTAATCCGATAACCGGTAAGCAGGGTATCGTTCTCCACCCGTAGCGTGGACCAAAGCACCTTACCGTCATAGTTATAGATTCCATGTAACAGATCAATGATAACACGTTGTTGGTCAACACCTTCAGGGAAGGAATATTTATGTACACCTACACGCTGTGTGGCCGTCAGTTGACACCTTACTTTACTATCCTCCAAGGTTACCTCATAATAACCGGGCTTTGCATATTCCGTGGCGTGTGAGAAGCGTTGTCGATAACCGCCGTTGGGATGATCTTTTGTTCCGGGGTTAAGTTTTAAAGAACCAGTCTGTGGCATGATTAGGATATCTCCGAGATCTGAATGTCCGGTTCCACTGAGATGGGTATGAGAAAACCCCACAATGGTATTGTCGGAATACTGGTATCCGGCACAATAGTCATACACCTTTCCTTGATACCGTCCGTCTATATTATGAGGGATTGTATCTGTCTCCGGCGACAGTTGCACAATACCGAAAGGAGCACATGCACCGGGAAAGGTATGTCCCATTCCCGCAGTACCTATCATCGGATTGACGTAATCAACAACACTGGTTTGCGCAAGAGCCGTAGCTGACATCGCAAAGGCAAATATCGTAAAGAAAACAGGTTTTCTCATATCATCGGATTATATTCTTTGTGCAAATATAGTTAAAACTTTTCTAATAAGCTCAATAACGATATGAAAAAGGATTCCCTACCCTATGATTTAAAAAAGGTGGCTGCCGAACATACAGCAGCCACCACCAATGAATTCATCATATAACGGTTCTGGACCGAGGTTTACTTCACAAGGATCTTCTTACCATTCATGATGTAGATGTTACCCTTGCGCACCTCTGTGACACGTTTGCCTTGTAAGGTGTAGATAACCGCACCCTTCTCCAAAGCAGCCTTGATAGAGAAGATGCCAGAGGTTCCTGTCACATAGATGACGTGGTAATGCCAGTCATCACCACCACTACCGTCAGGACGGAAATAGACGGTATAGTTACCAGCTTGCTCAACCTTATAGTTAGGTGCGTTGTCTGGGTACCAGGTACCGTCAATACCTCTTACCTTAAGTTCTGCGCCTGCTTCCAGTGAGAGTGTGATCATATACTCG
>JAFZPF010000215.1 GCA_017550455.1 Prevotella sp. | reverse complement strand
CTTCTCAAAGGTGACATGCTCGATCATCTCACCACCACCCTGATAGGGAGGCATACGATCGAGCCAGTCTTCCTTACCATAAAGCACGCCTACACCGGTAGGACCATACATCTTATGACCGCTGAAAGCATAGAACTCACAATCAAGATCCTGCACATCAACTTTGAAATGGGGAGCACTCTGCGCACCATCCACCATTACGGGAACACCATGGACATGAGCCACGGCTATCATCTCCTTAACGGGATTGACTGTTCCCAGCACATTGCTGACATGCGTGATGCTCACGATCTTGGTACGTTCTGTGAAGAGTTGCTCATAAGCATCCAGCAGGAGTTCTCCCTTCTCATTCATCGGGATCACCTTCAAGACGATACCTTTCTTCGATGCCTGCAACTGCCAGGGCACGATATTACTATGATGCTCCATAGTGGAGACGATTACCTCATCGCCTTCTTTCATGAACGCATCACTGAAAGAACTCGCCACCAGGTTCAGGCTCTCCGTGGTACCGCGGGTGAAGATAATCTCCTCCGTCTTACCGGCATTGATAAACGCCCTCACCTTCTCACGTGCCGCCTCATGCAAATCGGTAGCCCGCTGACTCAGGTAATGCACCCCACGGTGCACATTGGCATTCACATTGTAATACTCCTCCACCATCGCATCCACCACCTGACGGGGTTTCTGCGTGGTTGCAGCATTATCCAAGTAAACCAACGGTTTACCATACACCTCCCTGCTGAGTATCGGGAAATCCTCTCGTATCTTGGCAATATCGTACATCATCTTACTTGCACAGTTTACATCCTTCACACTTACTGAGTTCACCACGGAATCGCTGTTCCACTAGATAATGCAGACGATCACGCAAAGGCACGAGCTCCATCTGATCAACCACCTCGTTGATAAAGGCGAACTCCAAGAGCAGTTTTGCTTCTTCCAGACTGATGCCACGCTGACGCATATAGAAAAGGGCAGCATCATTCAACTGTCCGACAGTACTGCCATGGGCACACTTAACATCATCAGCATAGATCTCGAGCATCGGTTGGGTGTACATCCGCGCTTTCTTGGAAGCACAGAGGTTCTGGTTAGTCTCCTGTGATACCGTCTTCATGGCTCCATGATCTACCAACACCTTACCGGCAAAAGCACCTATCGCCTCATCGTCAAGGACGTATTTATAGAGTTCACGACTTGTACAGCGAGGCACCTGATGATGGATCAAAGTATTATTGTCCACATGCTGATTCTTGTCGGCGATGACACATCCGCAGAGGAAGCACTCTGCCCCCTCACCATGGAAAAGCAAATCGGTCTTGTTACGGGTTACGCCATTGTGCAATGTGATGACATGATGCTTCACATCACTGTTTGCCTCCTGCTGGATATACACATTGCTGACACGCACATTCTTCGCATGGGTCTCTTCCATACAGTAAAGATGCATACGGGCATTATCCGCTACGTACGCTTCTACCACCTGTGTAGTAAGGAAACGACAGTCATCAGCCGTGTGGTCACAGAACAGAATCTTTATTTCCGCATCCTCCTCTACAATAATCAGTACCCGCCGGTTGACCATCAGTTCCACATCCGAACGCAGGATGTTGATAACCTGTATGGCACGGTCAACACGCACATGTTTCGGTACATAGATCAGCAATCCATCCTGTGCCAGCATCGTGTTAAGAGCGGTAATACCATCTTCTTCGGTCTTAGCGATTTTAGCATAATAACGCGCTATCAGTTCGGGTTGCTTCTCTGCCACCGCACGAAGGGAATCAACGATGACGCCCTCGGGAAGGTTACTCTTGGGCAGAGCCTTATCGTAAAAGCCATCGTTAAGTACGAAATAGAGAGAGGTACTGAGATTCGGCACATCACAGCGGAAGGCATGATAAGGATCTACGGGGATATCCAAGCGATTAAGGTTCAAGCCGTAATCGGGTTCAAACAACGTAGGGATATCGGTATACTTATATCGCTCTTGTTTTCGGGGAAAGCCAATACGAAGGAAATCCTCAAAGGCTTTGTCACGCACGGCATTCATACAAGAAGCACTGTGCCCCTTGATCATCTGCTGTGCCTGCTGGTACAAGTCGATATATTGCTGTTCGCTCTTCATCATCAGTCCTCACCTACCTCTTCTTTGATCCAGTCGTAGCCATACTCCTGAATCTGTTTCGCCAACTCAGCCCCTGCTGTCTTGACGATACGCCCCTTGTATAATACATGAACATACTGGGGAACGATCATCTCCAACAAACGGTCGTAATGTGTGATGACAATACAAGAGCGCTCAGGAGTAGCTAACTTATTGACACCCTCAGCCACAATACGCATCGCATCGACATCCAATCCGGAGTCAGTCTCATCCAGGATACACAACTTCGGTTCCAGCATCGCCATCTGGAAGATCTCATTACGTTTCTTCTCACCACCACTGAATCCCTCATTGACAGAACGGTTAGAGAGTTTTGCATCCAGATCGACAATCTTTCTCTTCTCACGCATCAGCTTCAAGAACTCCGCAGCGTTCATCGGTTCTTTTCCCTCGTACTTACGTTTCTCATTGATAGCGGCACGCATGAAGTTGGTCATCGACACCCCGGGGATCTCCACAGGATACTGGAAGGAAAGGAACAATCCTTCATGCGCTCTCTCTTCCGGTTTCATCGCCAGCAGGTCATGTCCGTTGAAATAGACAGAGCCCTCGGTAACCTCGTATAAAGGATTACCTACCAATACTGCCGACAGGGTTGACTTACCGGATCCGTTGGGGCCCATGATAGCATGGGTCTCACCATCTGCTATCGTCAGGTCGATACCTCTTAATATCTCTTTATCGCCAATCTTAGCGTGTAAGTTTTTTATCTCAAGCATAATTATTGTTGTCCTTTTAATGACTCATCTAATTTACGAAGAATAACAAGTGGATCTTGCTCTAATTCTTTTTTATCCAGCCCCATAATGTAATCTTTCATACCTGGATACTTACCGAACTCGTCTATTAAAGTCTTTCTTCTTTTCTCGGTTAACTTTCCAGACCCACTTATAAAAGCTTTAGCATACGGCATCCCATCCATCAGATATAATAGACGACTACCTAACATGGGATCAAAACCCAGATAACCTGATACATAGTCCCCCTTAAACATTAAACAGAGGAGAAGAGGATAATGATAGATCACAGGCGTATTAAATCCAAATGCTAAATTAGCAGGGATCGGTATCCACTTCATCTTAATATCTGGAGTTTCATCATACCATGTTATCAAGCTATCAATATCCCTGTTATTATATTTCTCGTTTTTTCTTAAAATAAATCTATCCATGTGGTTAATACGCACTGTAGAATCCATTGAATTGATTTGATCGGCATAATATACTCCTGGGTGACTAAGAAAATTCCTCAAATAACCCTCTGCAACAGAATCGTTTTTCAAAAAAACTTTTGTGTGAAATAGATCTTTGGTGGATTTCTTTTGTCCACTTACTGAAACATTACCCAATATTAATAAATAGACGAATAAGGATAATCTTAATATATTTATATATTTGTATATAGCCATGATAGTATTTATCCTACTGTTCCCTCAAGTGTTACTGATAATAATTTCTGTGCCTCTACCGCAAACTCCATAGGGAGTTTGTTAAGCACTTCCTTGGCATAGCCATTCACGATCAGGCCAACAGCCTGTTCGGTGGGAATACCTCGTTGATTACAATAGAAGAGTTGTTCTTCCGAAATCTTACTCGTTGTTGCCTCATGCTCGAAGATGGCCGTATCGTTATGTGCATCCATATAGGGGAAGGTATGCGCACCACAGTCGGACCCTAACAAAAGAGAGTCACAACTGCTGTAGTTACGGGCATTATCCGCATTTGAGGTGGCACGCACCAAGCCCCGGTAACTATTCTGACTATGTCCGGCACTGATACCCTTGGAGATAATCGTTGAACGTGTGTTTTTACCGATATGAATCATCTTCGTACCCGTATCAGCCTCCTGATAATGGTTTGTAACGGCGACACTGTAGAACTCTGCCACAGAGTTATCACCACGGAGGATACACGATGGATATTTCCAAGTGATGGCCGACCCTGTCTCTACCTGTGTCCACGACAGTTTGGAATGATGCCCGCGAAGATCACCACGCTTCGTCACAAGGTTGAAAACACCGCCCCTACCCTGTTCATCACCGGGATACCAGTTCTGTACGGTAGAATATTTCACCTCCGCACGGTCTTTGACAATGATTTCCACGATGGCAGCATGGAGTTGGTTCTCGTCACGCATCGGCGCGGTACATCCCTCAAGATACGACACATAACTGTCATCTTCAGCCACGATCAGGGTACGTTCAAACTGTCCCGTATTACGAGCATTGATACGGAAATAACTGCTCAGCTCCATAGGAGAGCGTACCCCTTTGGGGATATAAACAAAAGAACCGTCGCTGAATACGGCACTGTTCAAGGCAGCAAAGAAATTGTCACGGTAAGGCACCACCGTACCGAGATACTCCCTGACTAACTCAGGATGGTTCTGTATCGCCTCGCCGATGGAACAAAAGATAATACCTTTCTCTGCCAGTTTCTCCTTGAAGGTTGTCTTCACCGACACAGAGTCCATGATCGCATCCACCGCAGTGCCACTCAATGCCAGGCGTTCCTCCAATGGAATACCTAACTTATCGAAGGTCTTCATCAGTTCCGGATCAATCTCTTTCTTACCCTCACCCTTTTTCTTTGCCATCGGATCGGCATAGTAAGAGATTGCCTGATAATCGATATCAGGCAGATGGACATGACCCCATTCAGGCTGCTTGAGCGTCTGCCAGTAACGGAGTGCTTTCAGACGAAAGTCAAGCATCCATTCCGGTTCTCCCTTCTTGGCAGAGATCAAACGGACAACATCCTCGTTCAGTCCCTTGTCTATAATATCAGTATGTACGTCAGTAGTGAAGCCAAACTGATATTTCTGCTCCGCCACCTGACGTACAAACTCATTATTCTCACTCATTATAACGTTTGCTGTACTTCTATCTCAGTGAATGTCTCAATAATATCACCCACCTGAATATCGTTGAAGTTTACCAACGAGATACCACACTCCAAACCGGTTGCCACCTCTTTCGCATCATCCTTATAACGTTTCAGGGCATCAATCTTAGCGGTAAATACGACGATACCATCACGGATAACACGTGCTTTGTCTTTATTGTGAACCTTTCCGTCCATAACAAGACCACCGGCAACAGTACCGACCTTAGAGATCTTGAAGACTTGCTTCACCTCTATCTCACCGGTGATCTGCTCCTTGATGACCTTATCGAGCATACCCTCCATCGTTGACTTCACCTCGTTGATGGCATCATAGATGATAGAATAGGTATTGATCTCGACACCCTCACGCTCTGCCAGACGACGGGCCTCAGCAGAAGGACGGACCTGGAAGCCGACGATGATACAGTCGGTAGAAGCACTGGCGAGCATGACATCGTTTTCTGATATCTGTCCGACAGCCTTGCTGATAACGTTTACCTGTACCTTCTCCGTTGACAGTTTGATGAAGGAGTCAGAGAGAGCCTCGATAGAACCGTCGGTATCACCCTTCACGATGATGTTCAGTTCATGGAACTCACCCAAGGCAATACGATGGGAGATATCATCAAGACCCACTGTCTTCGTGGTACGTAAGGACTGCTCTCGCTGCAACTGCGTACGTTTGTTGGCAATCTCACGAGCCTCTTGCTCACTATCCATCACATGGAAGGAATCACCGGCAGTAGGAGCACCGTTCAGACCGAGGATAATCACAGGGTCAGATGGTCCTGCAGAGGTAATACGCTGGTTACGCTCATTGAACATCGCCTTAATACGTCCAAAGCTTGTTCCTGCGATCACCACATCACCGATCTTCAGCGTACCGTTGCTCACGAGTAATGTCGAAACATAGCCACGACCTTTATCCAGTGAACTCTCGATAACTGATCCTGTTGCCTTACGGTTAGGATTAGCTTTCAGGTCGAGCATCTCAGCCTCCAAAAGAACTTTCTCCAACAGGTCATCCACACCGATACCTTTCTTGGCACTGATCTCCTGACACTGATACTTACCACCCCAGTCTTCCACCAGAAGGTTCATATTGGCGAGGTCTTCACGGATCTTATCAGGATTAGCACCGGGTTTATCTATCTTATTGATAGCAAACACCATCGGTACATTTGCTGCTTGGGCATGAGCGATAGCCTCCTTGGTGGTGGGCATCACACTGTCATCGGCAGCAATGATGATAATGGCAATATCCGTCACCTGAGCACCACGGGCACGCATGGCGGTGAAAGCCTCGTGACCAGGAGTATCCAGGAAGGTAATCTCCCTACCGTCATTGAGTTTCACGTTGTATGCACCGATATGCTGTGTGATACCACCGGCCTCACCGGCAATCACATTCGTATTACGGATATGGTCGAGCAGACTGGTCTTACCATGGTCGACATGTCCCATGACGGTAACGATAGGAGCGCGGGCTACCAAGTCGTTCTCATCATCTTCTTCCTCAGTGATAGCATTCTGTACCTCAGCACTCACATACTCTGTCTTGAAGCCGAACTCATCAGCCACGATATTGATCGTCTCAGCATCCAGTCGTTGGTTGATGCTTACCATGATACCAATACTCATACAAGTACCGATAACCTGGTTGACACCGACATTCATCATGTTAGCCAACTCACTGACAGTAACAAACTCTGTCAACTTCAGAATCTTACTCTCTGCTCTTTCCTCAGCTGCCTGTTCACGCAACTGTTCCTGTACGGCGTCACGCTTCTCACGACGGTACTTAGCACCTTTCTTATTCTGGTTCTTACTGGTAAGACGTGCAAGCGTCTCCTTTACCTGACGTGCTACATCTTCCTCGTTAACCTCCAACGGTTTCTGGATGCGTTTCTTCTTGTTCTTCTTTCCCGCACCGTCAACCTTGTTGTTAGCATTGTTATTCTTGTTACCCTTGCCACCATTCATGGGCTGACGGGCAGCAGCATCGATATCCACACGTTCCTTGGTGATACGGGCACGTTTTTTCTTCTCGTTACCACCATTGCCCTGCAGCATGGATTTCTCCTCACGCTCACGACGTTTCTCCTCCTTGGATTTCTTCTTCGGACGGGTACTCTGGTTAAGTGAGTCAAGATCGATCTTACCCAAGACATTCACCTTGGGAGCCATCTTCTTCTCACTACTCAG
>JAFZPF010000214.1 GCA_017550455.1 Prevotella sp. | reverse complement strand
GTAGCCACCCAAACATGTCCTCTCTTGTCGATGGTCAGGTCGATGATGAAATTGTTTGATAGACCGTTTTCAATGCCGATATGCTTATCTGCATAAAGAACGTTCTGTGCGGCAGCTCCAGTAACACAGAGATACAAGAGTAATATTATATATATCCTTTTCATACTAGTTTCTTTTATTATGCAAATATAATCAATTTGAAGGATAAATCAAATTTTTTATGTTCAGTTTTCCTACATGACAGAATCACCTATCCTGTTTGACGAAATTAACGATAATTCTCTGTCTTCCACATACCATTCTAAGCAACGAATGCATATTTTTACAGATAGGATAGGTAAAATAATCAAAAATACGAAAAAACCATGGGTTAATTCGTCATGAATAATTATTCGTTGTTCTTTGAATGATTAACCACTTATTGTATTTTTAATATAATTATACTTTTGCTTACGATTTCCTCCTTGTGAAAGACGGAACATTCGTTTTTAAAGGTTTTTAGGTTATTAGATTGTAGTATTAATTAGGTTTTTTGTAAGGTTATTATTAGGTGTTTTAGTTTTGGTTAGTGGATATTAGGTTTTAAAGGGTAAGGGATTGTTTTCGGGATGGACAAAAAGTGAGAAAGAATATTATAAAGTTTACATATTAATTATTAACCATTATTTAACTGTATGAGAAAAGGACTAATTTCAGACAAGTTGATGTCAGGGTCATGTTTGATCCGACAACTGATGATCCTGGCTTTGATGGTGCTGTGCTCCACAGGAGCCCTAGCCCAGAACAAAGTTTCAGGAACTGTAGTCGATGCAAATGGTGAGGCTGTCATTGGAGCCAGTGTGGTTGTGAAAGGAACAAGCACAGGAACAGTCACCGACTTAGATGGTAACTTTACCATTCCCAATGTACCACAGAATGGTAGTCTCGTTGTGTCTTATGTAGGCTATGCCACACAGACGGTTCCTGTGGGAGGGAAATCATCCATTAACATCACATTACAGGAAGACCGTCAACTCCTCGATGATGTCGTGGTAGTTGGTTACGGTGTTCAGAAGAAGAGTGATGTGACCGGTGCCATGTCGAGTGTTACCTCTGAGGAGTTAAACGCTCGTCCAGTGAACAATGCTTTGGAAGCCTTGCAGGGAAAGGCAGCCGGTGTGGATATCACCACCAATGAGCGTCCTGGTCAGTTAGGTAGTATCTTGATTCGTGGTCAGCGCTCTATCAAGGCAAGTAACGCACCACTCTATGTGGTTGACGGTGTGCCTCTGATGTCAGCTTCTGCTATTGAGACCCTGAACCCTCGTGATATTGAAACTATCGACGTCCTGAAGGATGCTTCTGCTACAGCTATCTATGGTTCACGTGGTGCTAACGGTGTGATCCTCGTGACGACCAAACAAGGAAAGAGCGGTAAGATGAGTGTCGACTATACCGGTACGATGACCATATCAAACATCGTTGACCGTTCACCATCTATGAGTGCAGAGGATATGATTACCTTCCGTCGTTGGGCTGCCTATAATCAGGATCCAACGAAGTTCGCTCATCCGGATTCTCCAACTATGGCTAATGACGAGATGCTGTTTGATACTCCTGAAGACAACCACTCCTCTTGGAATAATATCAAGCAGGGATGGGCTGGCAATACATGGAATCCTTCAAAGGTGACGAATACTGACTGGACCGACTTTGTAACACAGACAGCTGTTTCACATGAGCATACCGTATCTGCTAGCGGTGGAACAGAGAATATGAATGCCTATGCTTCTTTTGGATACCTTAATAATAAAGGTACGCAGAAAGGACAGTGGTATGATCGTTACACTGGAAAGGTGAGCGTGAATATCAATCCTACCAAGTGGTTGGCTATTCAGGCATCTATAAACGGTACTTGGGCAGAGCAAGATTATGGTATCTCTACTCTTGGCGGTCGTTCAGGTTCTGTACCTGACGCTATCTACGGCACTGCCAAGACTATCTACAATTTTGCTGTTCCTTATGATACCGATGGTAGTCGTGTCATTCATCCGGGAGGTGAAACAACGGTTTACTCTATTATCGATGAGTGGGAGCACTCACAGCAGAAATCACAGACTTTCCGTGCATTGGGTAATTTCTCAGCTACGGTGGACTTTGGTGAGATATTCGCTCCTGTAAAGGGATTGCGCTATAAACTGAACTTCGGTCCTGACTTCCGTCATTGGCGTGAGGGTGTCTATATTGACGGTTATTCTGTACACAAAATGGATGCCAATGGTAATGAAGGAAAGAACTATGCTCGTCTGCAGAATCGTCGTGACTTCTCTTGGACACTCGATAACATGATTATGTTCGATCGTATTTTTGCAGAGAAACACAAGGTGGGTGTTACCTTGCTGCAGACAGCTTCTAAGTGGAATATTGAAAATTCTTCGATCAAGGCAGAGAATATCGAGAAAGATTCTTATCTGTGGAATGCCTTCAATACTGTGGACGTAACAAATGCCGACCAAAGCGTAACAGTAAATTCAGGAATTACTGAGCGTCAGTTGGAGTCATATATGATTCGTCTGAACTACGGTTTCAACGAGCGTTACCTCTTGACCGTCAGCGGTCGATGGGACGGTGCCTCACAGTTGGCAGAAGGACACAAGTGGGATTTCTTCCCTTCAGCAGCCCTCGCATGGCGTATCGGTGAAGAGGAGTTCATCAAGAATGTCAGTTGGGTGAGCAACCTGAAACTACGTTTGGGTGTTGGTGTGACAGGTAACTCTGCTGTAGAACCTTATAGTACCAAGGGTGATATCACAGGTATCTTCCTGCCTTTCAACGGTGTTGGTAATATATTGGGTTATACTACAAATGAGCCATACTATTCAGGAACACAGTTGTCAATGGCAAACCCGGAGTTAGGATGGGAGAAAACCACGCAGTGGAACTTCGGTATTGACTTCGGATTCCTCAACAGCAGAATCTTCGGTAGTATTGATATGTATATGTCACGTACAAACGACCTGATCATGGATACGAAGATCCCGACACTTACCGGTTTCCCGACAACAGTATCTAATGTGGGTAAGACCAAGAACCATGGTATTGAGCTTACGTTGAACGCTATTCCTGTACAGACAAAGGACTTCCAGTGGCTCACGGATTTCAATATCGCTTACCAAAAAGATGAGATCGTAGTGTTGGATTATGGTATGAGTGATATGCCTGACAATAGCTTGTTTATCGGTGAAAACATCTCTGTTTACTATACTTATGAAACCGACGGACTCTGGCAAGAGAGCGATGCTTCTGAAATGGCTAAGTTCAATGAGAACGGTAATAATTTCAGCGTAGGTATGGTGAAGCCTGTTGACCAGAATGGTGACTATAAGATTACGGCAGCTGATGACCGCGTAGTGATCGGTCGCAGGAATCCAAGCACCACCTTGGGATGGAACAACAATTTCTCATGGAAGAATTTTGAATTAGGTATTCAGATATTCGGTCGTATGGGTTATATCTTCAACACCGGTGGTGAGGCAGAGACCGCACACGGCAACCAGCGTGAGATTGACTATTGGACACCGACAAATACTAATGCAGAATATCAGAAGCCTATCCTTGCACAGGCTACTTCCGGATCAGCTGATGTATGGTCAGGATACCTGGGATACAAGAAAGCGTCATTCATCAAGGTGCGCAACATTTCTCTTGGCTACAATGTACCGAAGAACATTATCAAACGTACAGGACTGTCACACGCCAAAGCCTATGCTCAGGTGATTAATCCATTCAGTCTGAAACAGTCTGTCAATGGCTTCGATCTTGATACCGGTCGTACCATCTTCAACCGTAGCTTCGTCTTTGGTCTTGAACTGGGATTCTAAACTGTTATATCAGATGAAAAAAAGAAATAACGATAACTCATTAAAGAATAAGATTATGAATATCAAAAAATATATATTCTGCGGAATCCTCGCCACGACTATGTTGGCTGGTACAACCTCTTGTTCAAGCGACTTCCTCGATGAGGAGCTGACTACTAAATACTCTACACAGTATTTCGACTCTGAGGAGGGCTTGGAGGCACTGGCTGCGTCACTGTACGGTAATATCCGCTGGCATTTTGGTTATGAATGGGCTTATGGTATCACACTGTATGGTACTGATGAGTTCACCAATGGTAATGACCTTACCTCTGACACTTGGAATAAATATGACAACCGTTTCGGTCCGGTGATGCAGGGAACTAACAAGAACTGTCCTGCCACAGAGTCTCTCTGGGATGAGTTGTACTATGGTATTGCTTCTTGTAATACGATCATCGACAAAGCTGAGAGTGTGATCAAGGATGAGAAAGTTCGTAATCGTTGTTTGGCACACGCTTATTTCCTTCGTGGATATAACTACTATCGTCTGACAGCTCAATACGGTCGTCCGGTACTTCAGATTACTCCTGCTGCAGGTGTGGTGAGAAACTTTACACAGGCTACTGAGGAAGAAGCTTGGGCACAGGTTATCGATGACCTTCGCAAGGCCTACAACCTCTTTGAGGGTGAGGTGTTTACTTATGGAAAGGGTGTTACCTGGACAAAAGCTACTGCTGCTCACTTCCTGGCAAAGGCTCTTCTGTTCCGTGCATCAGAGCGTTGCGATGGTTTCAACAGTTCTACCAAGGAGTCTGACTTACGTGAGGCTATCGAGGCTTGTAACTATGCTATCAGCGCCCGCTCACTGTCTAAGAACTACAGTGACTTGTATGCAAACTGGACCGGTGTTGACTGTGCTACAGAGCAGCAGGATGAGATTCTGATGGCAGCTGGTTTCAACAACTCCAGCTCTACTATCGGTCGTTTCGGTAACCGTACCTACAATTATTTCTGTCCGCAGTTCTCTAACTTCTCTAATGGTTGGGTAAAGCGTGGTGTATGGATTGGTGATATGGACTTCCAGCGTTGTCGTCCAACAGAATATACCTATGCTGCTTATGATCATGTGAACGATGCCCGTCTATGGAAGACCTTCAAGACTGTATACGGTGCAAATGTTCTTGCTGACGGAGGCGCTTCTGGAGTTGCTTTGGGTGATCCAGGTATCGTGATGATTCTGAATAAGAAAGATGATCATACATATGACAACTATACCTTCGGTGCTAACAAGCAGAATCCTACCTTCAAGGATGATGCCGGTCGTCTTCCGGAATGGAAAACTGGTAAACGTCAGACAGCAACAAAGGGTGATCTGACATCAACCAAGGGACAGTGGATTCCTAACTCCTCTATTCTCTACCAGAATGGACAGTATGTCGCTCCTACATTCATGACTCCTGGTTATGCTTACTGTAACTTCTTCGCAGGTATCAATAAGACCGTGGACGGAACCCGTCAGGCAGAAAAGGGTGACTCCTTCCGTGATGTGATCATGGCTCGTCTGGGTGAGACATATCTGATGCGTGCAGAATGCTATGTACGTCTGGGTGACTATGCAGCAGCTAAGAAAGATATTGATGTGATCCGTGCTCGTGCTCAGTGGCAGAATGGTGAGAACCGTTCATATTATGTTGACGGTTCAAAGGCTTTTGAGAATAACTCTTTATATACTGCCAACAAAACCATGTATGAGAACTCCAACCTGTGGATGAATACCTATTATCTGTCAAATCCGGATCAGCCTGTAACCACAGCTGCTTCAACCCTCACCAACTGGACATGGGAGAATCTGCCTGCAGAAGATGAGGCTATCTTAAAACAGTTAGGTGTAACTGGTCAGCAGGCTCGTGCCCTCAATTTCGTACTCAATGAGCGTACCCGTGAGTTGATCGGAGAGTGGCAGCGTTGGGAGACCCTGTCTCGTACCAAGACACTCGTGGCTCGTGCTAAGGCATTCAACCCAGAGGCATCTGCTGTTCAAGACCGTCACCTTTATCGCCCGATACCTCAGTCATTCATCGATGGACTGAAGAACGAGGATGGTAGTGACCTTACCGAGGAGCAGAAGAAAGCATGGCAGAATCCTGGCTATTAAAAATCTCTCGTAATGTGTTAATAGTATAATAGTGTAAAATCTGTGAACAAATAAGGGGCGTTTCATTGCGCCCCTTATTTTATTTTACATACGATTCAAATACTTACTTGAGATATCCCGACAGCTTCGAATTGATTGATTGCAACCCTTTGGCCACACTGCGTGCATTCATCTGAGCCCCGATCTTGGAAGTGTGAGTATGGTCGTTGTTGAAATATTTAGCAGCCCGTTTCTTGCTTTTCACTCCATCTTTGGAAGCAAACTTCTTGTCAAGGAAATCTGCAGATATATTATGTACATCTACAAATTCCACGCC
>JAFZPF010000213.1 GCA_017550455.1 Prevotella sp. | reverse complement strand
GCTAACTACTGTCCGGTACCTTTCTTTATCAGTAGTAAGGGTTATGCACTGTTCTTCCATAATGCAGCCCCTACCGACTGGGATATGGGATGGACACATAACGACCGTTATACCTACAGCGCTACGGCAGGAGCACTCGACTATTACCTGATCATTGGTGAGACGATGACTTCTCTGTTGCATGATTATCAGACGCTTACGGGCGTCAGTCCGATGATGCCACGCTCTGCCTACGGACTGCATCTGGGTAGCTACAGTGGAGGAACCTGGAGACACGAGAAAGAAGCCAGTCAACAGTATAACGTAGAACTGGTGAAAAGAATGCGCAAGGAGGGTATTCCCTTCGATCTGCTGTGGCTTGACTCCACCTGGCGTACCTTCAACAAACGCTATGGCAATGGGGGCTGCTGCTTTGAGTTCCAACCGCAGTTTACTGACCCGAAGGCAATGATCGATTCTATCTATGCCAACCATGTGGATATGTTCGGACTACATATCCGTTCTATTCTTGATGACGGCCTCAACAACACCTTATTTGAAGATGGTAAGAAAGCGGGTGTTTTTATCCCCAAAGCCCGTACGGAGGGCATCGTCAATTTCTTTGATCAGAAGTCGGTCGACTGGTGGTGGGATCATGCGATGTCACGTATTACCCGTCTTGGGGTGAAGTTTGTGAAGACGGATGTAGGCAGTGCTTTGAGTTTTGCGAAAGATATACAGCCCGATGGCCCGTTCACTGCCGCTGAGTTGCACAACCTCTTCCCGATAGCCTATGCCAAGGCTCCCTACGAGAAATTCATCCAGCAGAACAATCAACGCGGTTTTACCCATACCCGTGAGGGTTATGCCGGTATCCAACGCTATCCTTTTATCTGGGCAGGCGACTGGGGTACGGAGTGGCAATGGTTTGAACCCGTTATCCGTGGAGGATTGAATATCGGACTGTCGGGTGTCGGTAACTGGTCACATTGTATGGGCGGCTTCGAACAGTATTCCCCTTACGATAACGACCTTTATGTACGTTGGTGTCAGTTTGGTATGTTCAGTCCGGTGTCTATCCTCTTTGGTATGGATCATCCCCGTTATCATGAGCCATGGACCTATGGCGAGGAGGTGATGAAGATCTTCATCAAATACGACTCCCTTCGATATACCTTACTTCCTTATATCTATAGCAATGCTTACGAGATGTACCGCACGAGTCGCCCGATGATGGCCCCATTACTGTTTGACTATCAACACGATGAACTCACCTATCGTATCTCCGACCAGTATCTCTTCGGTCATAGCATGATGATTTGTCCCGTCACAAACAAAGGAGCATTGAGCCGCCCTGTTTACTTCCCGGGCGACAAGTGGGTCGACTTCTGGACCGGGGAGCGCATAGAAGGGCGTCAATGGAAATCATTCCTTACACCACCCGACCTGATGCCAATCTTCATCAAGGCAGGGGCTATTGTTCCTCAGCAACCTGCCATGCAATATACCAAGGAAAAACCGGTGACGGAAATCAGTCTGCTGGTATATCCTTCAGGAACATCCTCCTATCTCCTTTACGATGATGACGGAGCCAGCTTGGACTATCAGAAAGGCATCTATGCACAGACCAAGATTGAGAGTGTGGAGGAAAACGGATCCTGGAAACTGACCATCCATGCTACAGAAGGCAAATACAAACCTTTAACACGCACCTATCAGGTGACTGCTTATTGGGACGGGGAAGCCCCTCAGCAAGTCATGGTAAATAGCAAACCAATAACAGATTGGAAGTACGATGCCACATTGCGGCAACTCTCTGTCAGTCCTACGTTAAACAATCAGAAAGACATTATCATTGAGGTAAGATGAAAACACGTTATTATTTCCTAATCCTATCCTTTCTGCTGGGTATCGAAGGATACGCACAGAATGCCGGTCGTGCCTTACGCTTCAACCAACCCACCGCCTATTATTCGTATCTGATGCGAAAGGTACATGGCTACAACGAAGAAAGGGCAGAGTATCTACAACAGGCTTTATCTTCTAAGTCTGCCACCCAGAAATATGTCAGTAGTGTAAAAGAAAAGATCCGTGAGGTGATGGGGCCACTACCACAACGGGGAGATCTGCATGCACAGATAACCGGTCGTGTGCAGGGTAAAGGATTCTATGTAGAGAAAGTAATCTTCCAGAGTGAACCGGGTCGTTATGTCACTGCCCACTTGTATCTGCCTGACAATCATCAGCAACCGTTGCCGGCATGCATTGAGATGTGCGGACATGGCACTACCGGAAAGGGTAACGGCTCAGGATTAGCTGCCCGCATGGCACTCATGGGTATCGCCACCATGGTGGTGGATCCCATCGCCCAGGGAGAGCGCCTTCAACTGATTGATGACAATGGTAAGGATCTTACCCGTGGTGTCACCACTGAGCATACCTTGTTGAACCCTGCCTTCGAACTCTTAGGCACGAGCTTGGCAGCACAGATAGCTTTCGACAACAGCAGGGCTGTCGATTACTTGGTAAGTCGCACGGATATCGATGCCACCCGTATCGGTGCCTATGGCTTTTCCGGTGGTGGCACTGAGTGTTCTTATCTCTTAGGTATTGACGATCGTATCCGAGCCAGTTGTATCGGTTTATACTTCTCCAGCCGTGCCCGTACTTTAGAGACACAAGGACCCTCGGATGGCTGTCAACAGATCTCCGGTGAAAGTAAGGCACGATTAGAGATTGCTGACTTTGCCCTTGCCAATGCACCCAAACCCTTCTTGGTGTTGGATGGTAAATACGACTTTGTGGATCACTGGGGTGCACTACAGGCTTTCAAGGAAGTAGAGAAGGTGTATAAGGTATTAGGTTTTGCCGACCGTATCCATCAGTATTATGCGGAGGATGGTCATGCCGCTCCCGAAGATGTACAACAGCAGATGTTGTCGTTCTTCGCTAAATGGCTGTTGAAAGAAAAACGGGACATCCCCTCGCTGCCCGGTGGTTATTGGCGTGGTGAAAATATGTTGTGTACTAAGACCGGACAGGTAAATACAGAATATGCAGATGCTAAGTCAACCATGCAGATGGCGACAGCGTGGATGGATGCTGCCCAACCATCGCGTGATGCTTTCCTGAAAGGGAATAAAAAAGTGATTAGAAACAAAATCCTGCAACTCCTGGGTATAGACGCTTTCAACGAGCAGGTAGAAGCAGTGCCTACAGGACGGTCTGACAACCGTGGCTATCAGGAGTATCGTTACCAACTGAACTGCGACGGGCAGTTCCCTATACCCGTTGTGGTATGGATTCCTGATCTTGTGAAGGATAACTCTCCCATAGAGATCCATCTCTGTGAGAAAGGCAAAGCGTGGTATCTGCAAGACTATCTCAAACAGGATTTCGTGTCTGACGGTCGTATTATCGTGGCAGCTGACTTCCGTGGGGTGGGGGAAACCGAAGATCCTTATAACTATAACCTCACAAAATACTGGAACAGTGATTACCGCATAGCTGCTGTCAGTCTGCATATCGGATGGCCGCTGGTCGGACAGCGGGTAACTGATATGCACACCTTGTTGAATTTCTGTACGCAAAATGAATCTCTAAAGAATCATCGCATCGAGGTGGTGGCCGACGGTTTATACGGTCCGGTGATCCTCCATGCGGCAGTTCTCGATGACCGTATCAGCAGGGCTACGCTCACCCGTTGTATCAAGACGTGGCGTGACTACCTGCTGCAACCCATGCAATACGACATGCTGAGAAATATTGTTCCCGGTGCATTACACTATTACGACCTTCCTGATCTGCTAAAACTGGCAGAGGGTAGGGTGCGCATCACCGATTAATCACATCAATAAAAACAACCCGTGATGAGGAAAATATCTTTAATAATCATCTGCTGTTTCGTATGCGCCGTTGGGTATTCGAAAAGTCATGTCTCGTTGGACCCCACTGATCCTGTCATCTTCAAAGGATCGTATATCATATACCAAAACAAAAAGATCTTCCTGAATGAGAAGAATATCTATCTTGATGCTTCTCTGACGGCGAAGGAATGTAGTAAATACAAGTATGTTTTTCGTAACTTTCAAGAGGCTGTGGCAAATCTGAAAGCCGGCAGCAACGATAAAGACAGGATGACCCTCTATGTAGCTCCCTATGTCTATTGGGTGGATGATCCTGACGACCCTGCCATACGAAGACCGTCATCTGGCTCCGGCAGTCCTATCGGCATGCATATCCGTTGTCCGTGGTTGAAGATTGTCGGACTGACACAAAATCCTGCAAACGTGATATTTGCCAGTAACCGCGGACAGTCGCAGGGTTCGTACGGTAACTTCACGATGTTCTATTTCCATGGCGACGGACTGTCATTGAACAACCTCACCTTCGCCAACTATTGTAATATCGATTTAGAATATCCCTTGTTGCCGGCACTCAACCGCAAGAAACGTATGGATGCTATCACCCAGGCACAACTGGCTTTTGCCGATGGCGACCGACTGGAGGCACATAACTGTCGCTTCATCAGTAGGCTGAACACTTGTCCGCTGAATGGCGGCAAGCGCACACTCTTTGAGAACTGTCATTTCGAGAGTACCGATGACGCTCTCTGCTCAAATGGCGTCTATGTGCACTGCGATTTCGACTTCTATGGAACGATGCCCTTTGGACATACGAATAAGAATGGAGCTGTGATGTTCGACTGTGACTTGCGAACGATAGTTTCTGAACTGGATATCCGTCGTACCCATCAGTATCTCATCAAGGGAAATACCAATCCGCTCACATTGATTGACTGCCGTTTCCATACACCGGAGGGCGTTCGGTTAGGATGGACACCCAATCCACAACCGTTTGTTCGTTATTACGTCTCAAACGTCACTCATAACGGTCGCCCTGCACGCATGTCGGAAGAACACCCGGAGGTGACGGTTGACATCACCCATAAACCCTTACTGATGGCATATAAGGTGAGGGTAGGGGATGAAGCGATCTACAACACCTACAATCTCCTTGGCGGCAATGATGAGTGGGATCCAATGAATGTACGCGAGAAGATCCTGAAGATAGAGCAGGAGAGAGGCAGACCCCTTCATAACCTACCTACATTCTTAGGGGTATCACAACGAACCCTCGCCCTTGAAGAAGGAAAACCAGCCGTGGTGGTAGCTGTAGCAACGGAAACCTTCGATCAACGCCCTGTCAATATGTCTGGATTCTTCTGGCACTCCCCATGCTCTGAGCTTGCGAATATCCAGGTATCTGAAGATGGTTTCTGTCATATTAAAAGTGTTAATCAAGGAGATAGTGTTAAAAATGCACTTGTAGATATATCCACCGACTACGGT
>JAFZPF010000212.1 GCA_017550455.1 Prevotella sp. | reverse complement strand
TTACGCCATCCTCATTGGAGATGTCGCTCTCGATGATCAGGTAGTCAGCACCCATTTCCTGAAGCTTGCTTTCCACGACATCTGCATTCCCCGCATTGGACTGGAAATATCTGTCAGCTCCATTCCTGTCAGTCTTCGCCTTGTCAAAGGGTCTTGGGATTCTCTTATAGACCAAGACCACCTTTGCCCCTTCGCGGGCAAAGGCAAACGCCGTAGTCGCTCCAATGCCCTGCGGGTTGTTCGCTCCCGTAATCAGGGCCACTCTGTCCTTTAATCCGTAATCAACCATATCACTTATTTGTTGATGAAATATATGAGGGCTATCTGAGCTAACAGAATCAGCGGCAGGCCATACTTGAACTTCTTGTGCATCGTCTTGTGATGCCAGACTTTCATGCCCAGCAATGCACCGATGCTGCCACCGATAACTGCGAGTGTAAGCAAGGTGGCCTCTGATATGCGCCATTTTGCCCGTTTCGCCTTGGACTTCGTCCGAGCCTGTTTTCGCTCGGCATACTGCCCTCGTTGACTCACAGCCTTGGACTTGTCAATGCCATAGACAAAGAAGGTCACGATGTTGAGGGCAATGAGATAATATACTATTGTCTGTGTCATCATACTTACCAATCATAATCCTCCACATAGCCGTCAAAGTGGACTTCTTCGTTCCAGCCTGCCTTACAGAAAAAACTGCGCACTTCCTCCTGAATGGCAGGAGGTATGAGGCGCGCTCCCCTCCCAGTTCCTGCGGGCAAGGCGGTAGCAACTCCCCTCCCAGTTCCTGCGGACCGGACGGTAGCAACTCTCCTCCCATGTTCCTGCAGACCGGACGGTAGCAACTCTCCTCCCATGTTCCTGCAGACCGGACGGTAGCAACTCCCCTCCCATGTTCCTGCAGACCGGACGGTAGCAACTCCCCTCCCAGTTCCTGCGGGCAAGGCGATAGCAACTCCCCTCCCAGTTCCTGCGGACAGGGCGATAGCAACTCCCCTCCCATGTAGGGGAGGGGCAGGGGTGGGGTCAGTATTGTTATAACTCATATTTGTTTTCGATCATTCGAAATGAGTGTTGCAAAGATACAAACATTCGGGCAAACCGCCAAAGGAATACGGAGAAAGTTTAAGTACTCGCAGTACGTCAAGAGCGTACTGGCAGTACGTCCTGTGCGTACTATAACCGCCCCAGTTGGCGAAATTCTATTCTAAAAGCTCTGAAATCCACAAAAGATGAATCTTTTTTCTCTTTTCCTTTCATTATTCGAAGTTTTTTTCATATATTTGCACCGTGTTTCGTAAGAGACACGACTTTATTTGCTCATATTCCGTCACGAATCAGCACCTCGGAAAAGGAAAACGAGCGAAGACATAGTTACATTTTGGAGCACGCACTAAGAGTGCGTCTCTCCATAGTAACTATGGGCTTGTGCTGAGCCTGTGACGGATATGGCAGGAGCGCACTCTTTTCATATCCATGAGTTAGTGCTAACTTGTTGAATGGAAATGTTAGTATTAACTTAAAAACAAATGAATATGAAACAGACTTTATTAATCATGGTACTGGCGTTGGGAATGTGCAGCATCAATGGAAATGCACAGACAAAGAAGCCCGTCAGGAAAGCAACGGTTTCTGTTCCTAAGGATTCAAGGGAATATCAAGTAGGGAAAGATGGTTTTGAATGGTATAAGGTATGTAATAATGGCAAATGGGGTGCAGAGGACCGTTCTGGCAAATTACTTGTACCTTGTGAATATAAGGAAATTTCATATTACGATTTTCTAGAAACAATACCAGGAATTTTCTTTGTAAAGCCAATTAGCGATAATTTAGGCACTGGTGTTTATTCTCAAACAGGTAAATGTATAATCCCTATCACACGAAATTACCATTTCGTTTTAATACAATCTTGGAACACGAAAGAAGTCGGTGCATGTTTCCAATATTGTAAAAATTCAGAAAAAGGGAATACTGGTATATGCGATATATCTGGAAAGGAAATATTTGAAGCGCAATGCCATTATGATGACATACAACCACATTACAAAAAAGGAAAGTTTTATTATGAAGTAGGAATTTGTGAAAGTGAATGGCGACATGGTATTATTGATGGTAATGGACACATTATAGTTCCTTTACAATATGAAAAATTGAGTGCATCAGAAACAGGTGAGTACTTTTATATATGGGATAGAGAGAACAAAAAAGATATAATTGTTGGGAGATTCTGTGATATTGTAACTAATGAAAACGTATTGGCAGACAATATTCGAATGACCGCATCGTTATCTTCTTCCTATTCCAATTCATCTTCTTCCTCCAATGGCAGTTCTAGTTCAGCTAATTCCAATGGTGGAACAACAACCGTAGTTGTAGAGCATCATCATGATCCAATACCTGTACAAGAGTGGCAGCAGTGTCCGGCTTGTTACGGCTCGGGGCAGTGTCCGTATGTTAAATGCGGTGGTAGTGGATGGTATTACATTGGAGATAGAGCTACAACTTGCTCAATGTGTCATGGCTCTGGCAAATGTTCAACTTGTGCTGGTAAGGGTGGTCATTATGTAACGGTTTACAGATAATAAAGCAATTACAACGAATATGAATATTGCTCACAGGGGGACAGACCCTCTGTGAGGTACGCTTACCCGATAAACTTTACAATGCAGTCAATACAAATGGGACTGCCGCTGACCTCATCAATGAAGACATTGGCGGGGTGCATGTCCTCTAATGCCATTCGGTCGGAAATATAGTTCACACCCTGCCCTGACCAGTTATCACGAAAGCCTTTTGCTATAACAAGAGTATCAATCTCTTCTTTGGTTGCGAGGCGGAGGCAACGGACATAAGGCTGTGTGAGAATAATTCGCATCAAATTATCGCTGTCGCGGGTGAATCCGATGACCTTCATAGCCGTTTCTGAGAAAAGATAATTGTGGATCACGGGACGGTTCTGGTGATCCACTTTTCTAATAAATCTGCCAGGGGACAGTGATGACCTCATGAAGGAAGATACTAAAATAATCCCAATCGCAGTAATGTGGTTGGGAATTTTCGTGCCCAGCATGTAACATTTTCGTTTTTTCTATACTGTATAGTAGGAACTTAGTTGAGGAATGCCATAGTATTCGTATACTGTAGGCATACTCCAGCCATACTCGTGAGTAAGTTTAGGAGCAGAATAGGAGCAGGCTGGAAGCTGGCTGGAGTATGGGGAGGCGTATTAGAAAAAATCACAAACAGGCAAATATATTCTTAATAAAATGTTGCAGTTTGGCAGAAAACGTTTATCTTTGCACTTGATTTCGTGTAGAAAGATGGGTATAAGCAACCTTGATTTCGTGTAATTATTCTATGTAGTCAAACTTTGATTCCGAAGAACGCAGGGGCAGGATTATGTGTCACAAAAAAGTTGTAATAGAGATGTAACATTTTCGAGTTTCGCATACAATATTAATTGAAAAGTAGTAAATTTGCAAACGTAAGTGACATGGGACAGTCTTGTCACAAAACAGGGTTTCAGTCAGTTATATGGGCAAAAAAACACCTGATAGTTTGTATCGCTTCTGGGACTACCAGGACTGAACGGTGCAAGGTAGGGAATAGTTCTGAATTATCCAAGAAATTAGGGCGTTTTGATAGGAAAAGCGTAAAAAGTTACGGATAAAATCAAAATTCTCCGTAACTTTTTACATAAACCCTTGATGATTTAAGAGAAAAATACTATCTTTGCACCGTCGAATAATTGATTGTGTATGATAAAGACGGCAAAGGTGGTAGAATCCATACAAGACAACGGAGGCTTCATCAGAACAGATGAAGTTGCAGGCCGTGCTGAGTATGAGCATATCAGGAAGGCTATAGAAGATGGTACACTTGTAAGAGTACGTCAAGGGGTATATGCTGAACAATTGGCTTTGGCAAATACGATGATTGATGTGGAGAAGATTGTGCCAGGTGGTGTCGTATGCCTCTATTCTGCATGGTCTCATTATCAACTTTCGACACAAATTCCAAGTGGTCATTGTATCGCAATTGATGCTAAGCGAAAGGTGACAATCCCTGAGTTTCCACCGATTAACTTGTACTATTGGAAGAAGGAGTATTTGAAAATTGGTGTTACAGAAATGGAAATATGCGGATATCAGGTAAAGATAACTGATGTGGAGAGAAGTGTATGCGATGCTGTGAAATATCGGAATAAGATTGGCTTGGATGTTTGTTCGGAAATTATCAACGAATACCTGAAACGTAAGGATCGTAATATCTCTCGTCTATGTGAATATGCCAAGCAATTGAGAGTTTACAACACCTTGTCGAAGTATCTTGAAGTAGTATTGTAACATGAGTAACGGTATAGGGAAATCAGTCAGGGCGAGGCTCCTGAATATCTCGAAAACTTATGGTGAGAAAGATGGCTTTATGAAGCTGTTGGTTCGTTATTTGCATGAACGATTGATATACAGGATATCCGTCAGTAAGTATAGAGAGAACTTCTTCTTGAAAGGCGGTTCGTTGCTCTTTGCCTATAACGGGATGAAGGGTCGCCCGACACAGGATATTGACTTCTTGGCAGCGAAGATTAGCCGTGATGCTGCTCGACTGAAGGAGATATTTGCAGAGATTTGTCAGATAGAATGTGATGAGGACGGTGTCATCTTTGATGCAGCTTCCATTCGCACAGCGGAGATTACACAGGAGCGGAAATACCCAGGAACAAGAGTGATTATTGTTGC
>JAFZPF010000211.1 GCA_017550455.1 Prevotella sp. | reverse complement strand
GTAGCCGCAGGTCGGTGACCTGCGGAGAACGTGGCAATGACAAATATGCACGCTGAAGGCGTGCCCCCACATATTTGATGGGCAACCCCTTCAGGGTTGGATGATTGATACAACATCTTGTCCGTAGGTCGTTCCGACCCACGGCTATTGAGCGGTAACCGCGTTGCGGTTATTATGAGCCACCCGTGCCAACTTCTATATCATTGCCTAATTAATAAATAGTAATTAAATTGTTGCGATAGCGAAAAGGTTAGTAATATGCTCATTTAATTGTACCTTTGGCTGCGCCGAAGGTACGTCCACTCGGAAAAGTCAAAATACATTTTACTTCGTAAAACGTTCATTTAGGAACAATTCAATAAAGTGAATATATTCCTTTATTTTCATTGTTCCTAAATTTCTTCGATGAATTTTGGCTTTTCGCTCATTTAATTGTACCTTTGCAACTGCGATGGTGATGAGCGACCGCTCCGGTTGCCATAAAAGGGAATCAGGTGAGAATCCTGAGCAGTGCCCGCTACTGTCATCTCCATTTTCAAAAGAACAAAACAACCACTGTTTGGGTATGATGCCCGATGGGAAGGTGTTCTTTTGGGAGAGAGCCAGGAAACCTGCCATTTGCAATACTACGTAAGACGGTCTTCGGGAGTAAAGGCCGAGATATTCTATATTCAATCTTAAAATGGAAATTAAACAATCTGTCATCGTCATGATGACATTATTGACGTTGGGAGCTCATGCCCAGACAGAGAATGGCAAAAAGAAAAAAGAGGACATGACTACTACGACCTATAACCTCAACCCTATCGTAGTCACTGGCAACGGGCATCATGAATACCTGCAGTCATCCACCACCCCTGTACATGTTTTACCACAGCGGGAGATACAGAAGCAAGGTACCACCACCTTCACGGATATCCTCACCCGCATGGCGCCGAACATCTCGTTTATGCCCAGTGCCACGGGTTCTTTCCTGCGCATGAACGGATTGGGAAACAAATATATCCTCATCCTGGTCAATGGTAAGAAGATGATGGGTGATATCTCCGGTAATGTGGATATCGACCGTATCAACATGGGACAGATCAAACGTATCGAGGTGCTCAACGGTGCTGCCTCGGCCCTCTACGGTTCGGATGCCATGGGTGGTGTAATCAATATCATCACCGATTACCCCAAGGAGCAGACGGTGAGCGTGAATGCCCACTCTCGTGTCAGCGGCAAGGGTGTTTTCTCACAATCTGCCAATGTCAACATCAACTACAAGGGATTCGGCAGTTATACCAGTTTTAAGCATGACGAATCCGACAGCTACCGTATGAACGACTTAGAGTATGTTGACGGTAAGGGAGAATCGCCTGAGACACAGCGCACCTTAGCCACTCAGTATCTCGGTTATAAATCCAATGTGCTCAACCAGCGTTTTACCTACGAGCCCATCAAACAACTGTCTTTCTATGCAGATTTAGGATTGTCGTATAAGCTCACCGACCGCCCGAGGAAGGAAGAAGGATGGACTGGTGGCTTCGACTATGAGCTGCGCACCAAGTCAACCCGCTGGGGAGCAGGCGCGATGTATAAGTTTACGAAGAAACACAGTCTGCAGTTGGACTACTATGGTGACAACTGGCATTATGGAAAGGAATATATGGTAGATGTCTTCTCTACGAATAAGAAAACGGGTGAGAAGACGCTCACCACACCAAAGGGCGATTTCTCCATCACTAAGCGACAGAAACTGTATAACCTGGAGATCAAAGATATCCATAAGTATACCGCACATTCCACCACTATCATTGGAGCCAACTGGCGTAATGATTTCCTGATGGCTACCTCCGGGGATTTGGACAACCATGCCACCATCCTCTCTGTCTATGGGCAACACGACATGCAGATCATTGAAAAACTGCAGGCTACCTTTGGCATCCGTTATGACAAACATGAGACGTTCGGCAGTAATCTCACACCGAAAGCCACACTGATGTATGCACCCGATCATTTTAACTTCCGGTTGGGCTACTCCAAAGGTTTCCGCGCACCGGCACTCGATGAGGTGTACTATCATTATGTGAACCCCTCGATGGCAGGCAGAGTGGTGGTGACCTTCGGCAACAGGGATCTGAAACCTGAGAAGAGCGACTATCTCTCACTGAGTGCCAGTTATCATAACCGGAAGTTTACCATCACGGCTACGGGCTACCTGAATCACATCAACAAGATGATTATCAGGGATAATGTCAAGATCGGTGAAGCAGAGAAAGCAATGTTGCTGAAAGAGTTTCCCGATGACCTGAATGAGACACTGATAGCTAAGATGAGCACCTTCGGACAGTATATCAACAGTGATAAGGGTATGGTGCGCGGTGTTTCACTGAGTAGCAGTTATAACCTCACCAACGACCTGACTATCTCCGCCAACTATGCCTATACCTATGCTCGTAGTAAGACTGGCGACAGTTGGGCAGAGGTGGAGCGCAGTCTGCGTAACGTGGCTACCCTTGCCGCCAACTACAGTCATACGTGGAGGAACTACCGTCTGAATGTCAACCTGAACGGACGGTTCCAGAGTCGTACCCCCTTCCCCGCCTATGAGGATGCACCGGGCTTTGGTATCATGAACATGAACACCACGCATACCTTCCAGTTGCGTAAGGTGACGATAGAGCCGAGCTTAGGTATCGACAATATCCTGGATAAGGTAGATCGGCGTATTGACACTTCCAAGCGTCGTTATGCATTGATCACACCGGGCAGGATGATAACTGTAGGATTGAGAGTGAGGTATTGAAAAAGAAAATTGATAATTGATAATTGACAAAAGCAATGGAAAATGATGCATAGAGTTTTATTATTT
>JAFZPF010000210.1 GCA_017550455.1 Prevotella sp. | reverse complement strand
TGTTCCAATGATAGCTTATTAACATTCAACTTACGTATGGGTTCTTGTGCGACACGGAAATACGGCAAAGCATCTTCCGGGAAAGCATTGATCTCCAAGAGTTGGGAGGGATCATAATAGCCACCCAACCGCTCTCCATATCGGATAATAGCACGTGCATAACCTGAACCGATACCAGGAACTTTCTTCAAGAGCGTGGTATCAGCGATATTTAGCAGCACATATTCTCCTTCCTTTAGCTTTTTGGGGAACAATACTGTATCTCTGGGAGTAATAGCCGATGAAACCGTGGATTTTTCTTCGTAATACTCGGCAGCAGGACGGTAGTCAGGAGAGATTCTGATATATGGCTCCAGCGACTTATACTGTTTAAGGGTAAGACCGTAAAGTTTGGCAAAGTCAGATGCCTTGCGATAGATACCCCCATGAGCCCTATACTTGTAGATATTGCGGATTTGCCAGGGTTGAAGACCTAACCGCAGGAACTGGGTACTGTCGGCTGTATTAGGATCAAAAGGGAATCGCTCCGTCTTTGTCTCTGGCACCGCATAATAGGGTTGTTTTCTACGAGATTTCATTCGCCTGTGACGATGATCATACTGTTGATCGTTGTAATCATTTTGTTCTGTGTACGCTTCATTTTCTTCCATTTCATCGGAACCTAAGAAATAAACCAACGACATAAAGACAATGGCGATACCTAACAAGACCATCAACACGTGACGGTCGGATTTCTGGAAATAGAAAAACTCTTTAATGTTCATAGTATTATAGATTTGTGAGTTAATATTTTATTGAGTTAATGAGTTTATAAGTTGATGAGTTTGTGAGTTTTAGTGAGGGGCAGGTCATATCCAACCGAACTGATGGAGGAATATCATGAAAATGCCCAAAGGACAGATATATTTGGCTATCAAGATAAAATGGGAGTAATAACGATTAGACAATGTTCCCCAATTCGTCATCTGGTCAAACACCTGCCGGCGGGGCATCACCCATCCCACGTAGATACAGGTTAACAAACCACCCAGTGTCAATAGGACATTTGCCGATAAGAAATCAAAGAAATCGAACAGACTCTTGCCGATAAGTTTCAACGAAGGAACAGCCCCTAAAGACAAGGAACAAAGTGTGCCCATGATAATCGCCAATATGGTTACAATCCACGCTGCTTTCTTTCTCTCTACGTGAAACTCCTCCGATACAAAAGCCGTGGGAGTTTCGTGCATGGAAATCACCGACGTAAGAGCGGCCAGGGCCAACAAGAGGAAGAACAATATACTCACTACATAGCCTACACCCGGCACCATAGAAAAGGCTTGTTCGAAAACATTCGGCAGCGTGATGAAGATCAGGGAAGGACCGGCATCCGGAGATACGCCCACCGAGAAAGCTGCCGGAAAGATAACCAGTCCACTGAGGATAGCCACCAAAGTATCGATAGCCGCCACCTGGAAGGCTGATTTCGTGAGATTTACATGATTACCAAAATACGAGGCGTAGGTACATAGGGCTGCCATGCCCGTACTTAAAGAGAAAAACGTCTGACCGATAGCATCCAAGAATGTCTCTCCTGTTACCGACGAGAAATCAGGTTTCAAGAGGAACTCCACCCCCTTCCAGGCATCAGGCAATGACAAAGAACAGGTCATCAGGAGGAGGAGTAACAAGAACAAGACAGGCATGAGAATCTTGGAGGCACGCTCGATACCCTTCTGTACTCCGTTGATAATCACGAAATGAGTGAGAAGCATAAAGAGGATCAGCCACACTACGGGTCTATAGGGATGGGTGGAGAACTCGGTGAAATACTGTTGGAAATAGGTGGTATCCCCATGCATCTGTCCGACTATCGCAGCATAGACATACTGCATCGTCCACCCGGCAACCACACAGTAAAAGCCCATGATAATGAATCCCGTGAACACGCCTACATACCCCACCAGTCGCCAAGTTCCTTTCCCATAAGCACGTGTTGCATTAGCCCTGGCATTCCTACCAATCAACAACTCACAGAGCATGGCAGGAATACCCAGAAACAGGATACAGATCAGATAGATAAAGATAAACGCTGCGCCCCCATTCTGGCCTGTCTCATAAGGAAAACGCCAGATATTCCCTAACCCGACAGCAGAACCGGCTGTTGCCAGGATAATACCGATTTTTGAGATAAAAAGGGCCCGTGGTTGCTCCATATTAGATGATTCCGAACTGATGTAGGAAAATAAAGAATATCAATAGCGGACAGACGTAGCGCACCATAAAAGAGAAAGCTTTCAGATGAGGAGTCTTAACCGTTCCCCAATTACTCATTTCGTCACGTATAATCTTACGATCAACATACCACCCGATGAAGAGACAGGTAAAGAAAGCGCCTGTGGGCAGACAGCAGTTGGCCGTGAACCAATCAAAGAAATCAAAGAGATTCATACCGAAAAGTCTCAGCCATGAACGGTCACCCATAGATAAAGAGCATAGGGCACCCATCAGAATGCCATAACAGGACACCATTCTGGCAGCATTCTTTCTATGGACATGCAACTCTTCCTTCAAGAAAGAGGTAGATACCTCATGTATGGAGATGAAAGAAGTGAGAGCAGCTATCGTAAGCAAGAGATAGAACGAGAACGACACGAGATATTCCACAACAGGGATACTACCGAAAGCACTCTCGAAAACATTCGGTAATGTGATGAAGATCAGTGATGGTCCGCTATCAGGCTGTATGCCTACAGATAAGGCTGCCGGGAAAATCACCAGTCCGCTAAGGATGGCCACCAGGGTATCCAATCCCGCAATCTGCAAGGCAGACATTGTCAACCGGGTCTCTTTAGTGAAGTAGCTGGCATAGGTACACAGACAACCCATGGCTATACTCAGTGAGAAGAATGCCTGTCCAAGCGCCTCTAAGACCGTCTTCCCCGTTACTTTCGAGAAGTCTGGTTTAAACAGAAACTCTACTCCTTTAGATGCATTCGGCAACATCAATGAGCAACACATCAATACGATCAACAGTACAAAGAGCAGAGGCATCATGATCTTCGAAGCCTTCTCGATGCCCTCTTCCACACCCCTGATAATAATAAGGTGTGCCATACCCATCAACAATATCAGCCAAAGAATCGGTTGTATCGGATGAGTGATAAAAGACTGAAAGTGCTGCTGGAACGCTTCGGGCGTGCCATGGATATGTCCGGCCAAGGATGTGAAGACATATTGTAGAGTCCATCCGCTGACCACTCCATAGTAACCGAGGATCAAAGCACTGGTAAGAACGCCCAAGAATCCGATCCATTTCCAAGGTTTACCTTTAGAGAGGACGGTATATGCACGTGCGGTGTTCGCATGGGCATGACGACCGATGATCATCTCGCAAAGCATAACTGGGATTCCTAGCAGTAAGACGCAAGCGATATAAATAAGGATAAAAGCAGCACCACCATTCTGGCCGGTAACGAAAGGGAAACGCCAGACATTACCTAACCCTACCGCTCCACCGGCGGTGGCGAGGATTATACCAAGTTTTGTTCCGAAATTTCCCCTATCTGCCTTCTCCATACCTTATTTATTGATTCAACGGATGACAATACCCATATCTATCATAGACAACATACCAAAACTATCCATGACCACACAGATAATATCATGAGAAAGACTGCAGCATCTTTCTGCTGCAATTATCACTCACCAACGACTATAATCAGTTCAAGAGTCTTTAATTAAGGCTTACGAACGTAAAGATCACATAAGCCAAGGCAATAATAATCAGTCCGATGCATATCCATCTGATAATACCCTTTGCCTGTGCCTCTTCCTGTGCAGCCCGACGTGCACGCTGTGCTTGTCTTTTCTTATTCATAGATATAAATATTTAATGTTCTTTTTATTCTTCATCTGTTGTTGGAAACTCCATCAGGTAAGCCTTGATGAAATCGTCAATCTTTCCGTTCATCACACCATCCACATCTGTGGTCTGATAGTTTGTACGGTGATCTTTTACACGACGATCATCAAAGACATAACTGCGGATCTGGCTTCCCCACTCTATCTTTTTCTTACCGGCTTCAATCTTTGCCTTTGCCTCCAAACGCTTCTTCATCGCACGGTCGTACAACTGTGATTTCAAAAGCAGCATTGCTTTTTCTTTGTTCTTCGGCTGATCACGTGTTTCCGTATTCTCAATAAGGATCTCTTCTTCCTCACCGGTATCCGGATCGGTATACCAATAACGGAGTCGGACACCTGACTCTACCTTGTTCACATTCTGTCCTCCGGCACCCGATGAACGGAAAGTATCCCAAGAGAGTTTTGCAGGATCGACATACACCTCGATGGTATCATCGATAAGTGGTGATACAAATACCGAAGCGAAGGAGGTCATACGCTTACCCTGAGCATTATAGGGAGAGACACGCACCAATCGATGCACACCATTCTCACTCTTCAGGTATCCGTAGGCAAACTCACCGCCTTCCACCTCCATGGTAACACTCTTGATTCCTGCCTCATCACCATCTTGGATATCTGCAACGGTAACCTTATAGCCATGAGCCTCACACCAACGCATGTACATTCGCATCAACATAGAAGCCCAGTCTTGCGCCTCCGTACCTCCTGCTCCTGAGTTTATCTTGATGACTGCCTCCATAGGATCCTCCTTCTGGCGCAGCATATTCCTCAATTCTAACTTCTCGATGGCGTCAATCACCTTACTGTAATCCTCATCCACCTCCTCTTCCGTCACCATTTCCTCGTGATAGAAATCGAAAGCCAACTGCAGTTCTTCTGCCATCGTATGCACCTCCTGATAGTCATCCAACCATCGTTTGATGCCTTTTACCTTCTTCATCTGTTGCTGTGCACGTTTGGGATCCTCCCAGAAATCAGGAGCCTGTGTGCGCAGTTCTTCCTCCTCATATTCCATCTGCTTCTCGTCAATCTTCAGATAGTGCTTCAGTTTATCAGCACGATCCAAGACATCCTTCAGCTGGTCTTGTGTAATCATCTGTTTCTTATTTCGAGTTTTTCTCTTATTCCTTATACATCTCCTCTATCTGCTCAGCATAATTCTTATTCAGAACTGCCCGCTTGATCTTCAGCGTATTCGTCAGTTCGCCAGCCTCCATCGTGAATGGCTTAGTCAGCAAAGTAAACCGCTTGATCTTTTCATAGTTAGCCAACTGCTGCTGTAAGGTGTCAATACGCTCAGACAACATCTTGATAATCCTATTGTCCTGGCACAATTCCTCATATGTAGAATATTCTATATTATTGTCTTTAGCATAGTTTTCCAACTCAGCAAAGGCGGGCACGATGAGAGCAGACACAAATTTCCTCTGGTCTGCAATGACAGCAATCTGTTCGATATACTTATCCACGAGCAGTTTCGACTCTATCATCTGTGGGGCGATGAACTTACCGTTAGAGGTCTTATACAACTCTTTGATACGTTCTTTCAGATACAGCTCACCATCCTTGAGATAACCGGCATCACCGGTCCTGAAGAAACCATCTTCGGTAAATGCTTCCTTATTGAGGTTCTCCCGTTTGTAATATCCTCGGGTGATGGTTGGACCCTTCAACAGGATCTCATCATTCTCACCGATCTTGATCTCCAATCCATTGATCGGACGACCGACAGAACCTACTGTATAGGGTTCACCTTTATGGTCGTTACTTACCGTGGCAAGACTCTCTGTGAGGCCATATCCTACCATCATAAAGATACCGATGCTATGAATAAACTCTTCCACCTGTGGAGAAACATACGATCCTGCAGTAGGGAAGAAGTTTGCATTCTCCAGTCCAAGTTGCTTTCTCACTAAGGAGAACAGTGTCTTGTCGAAAGTCTGATATTCCATATGGAGCCACAATGGAGGACGTTTACCACGACTGAGGTATTCTATATTATGCTTACGGCCGACTGCCAAAGCTTTCTTCATCAAAGCTTTCTGTGCTGCACCGGAATTCTCTATCTTCTCCATGACACCGATATAGACCTTCTCCCAAAAGCGTGGAACAGAACACATACAAGTCGGATGCATCTCTTTCAGGGAGTCTTGTATTTCCTTCGGATAGGTATTTACAATCAGTTCCGCACCCTCTGTAAGACAAAGGAACATCCACCCACGCTCAAAAATATGGGTAAAAGGCAGGAAATTCATGATACGGTCTTTCTCTCCCACAGGAAGATTCTCATCATTTGCGATAAAGGCTGCCTGATACTGCCCATAATGTAGGATAACGCCCTTACTCTCTCCTGTCGTACCACTGGTATACAGAATGTTCGCTGTATCATCATCATTAGCCTGGCTCCAGAGAATCTCCACTTCAGACTGACGTGGATAACCCTCACCCAGTTTCATGAAATCATCGAAGTACATCGAACTGGGATCACCTTCAGCTATACGCACACTGGGGTCGAAAACGATAATTTTCTCCAGGCAATGACAAAGTGGCAACACACGGTGTGCCTTATCATACTGCTCCTGTTCGCCAACAAACAAGAAACGGATATTGGCATCCACAATGATATATTGTATCTGTTGCTCACTGCTTGTTGCATAAAAAGGAACAGTGACAGCACGTATGCCAAAAGCACCGAAGTCGGTAAACAGGTACTGAACGGTATTTTGTGAGAACACACCGACATTTTCCTGTACTTTCACTCCCAGGTTCAGCATGGCATTGCTTACCTGTTTTACCCGGTCAGAGAATACGTTCCATGAAATAGTCTTCCACTTCAGACTGCCGAAATCACGGTAATTCAAAGCAACTTTCTCACCATATTTCTTTGCCTGCTCATGTATTAGTATAGAAAGATGACATCTTGTTTGCATATGCTATTCTTTAAATAATAATTGCAAAAGTAATAAAATAAATTGAGAAACAGTTCTTTTTCATCAAAAAATATTATCTTTGCATGACATAGAAGAGTTGGAAATTTTGAAAAATCTTGAAGGTTTGAGCCTATTAGCCTTCTCTTAATGCCCGATTATGAAGTATCAAGAGTTATATGACGATGCCATTT
>JAFZPF010000209.1 GCA_017550455.1 Prevotella sp. | reverse complement strand
TTTAGTTAAAACAGCATAAAAGATAGTGTGTAATAGGAATATTTTATACACATAAACGTTATATATGTAAATAATTTTATCTTAATTATATCAATATCGTTATGAAAAAAGTTTTATTAGGACTGGCAGTGGTAGTTCTCGCCCTGACCGGATGCAGTAAGAGTAATAAGCTGCATGTGAAAATGGAGATCAAGAAAGAAATCGGTGACACGATCGTGGTGATGGCTGATGCTGACAGAGACAATCAGCAGAAGTTTGCGGGTAAGGACGGTGTCTTTGAGTTCGATGTGGAACTGAAGGAACCGACGATGTTATTCTTGGTAGAGCCACAATTGTTAGCCGGTCAGCCGGGTGCAATGTATCATATACCGGGCGTTCCCGGTGAGGAAGTGCTGCTGACAGATGCTGGTGACGGTCGTTATGATGTCAACGGATCGAAGTTCTACAGTCAGTATCATGAGGCTGATATGTTTATAGAGGATGCCAGTAAGGAGATGAATGAGTTCATACAGAAGTTGCAGGATATGCAGAAGGCCGGTGTGGCACAAGACTCTATCTCTAAGCTCTATCAGGAAGGCGTGGAGCCGCTGTTGAAGAAGGTGGATGACGCCATCAACGACTTTATCAAGAACCATCCCGATTGGGAGGCTTCTGCTGCTATCATCCCGCAGTTGAATGATCTTGATAAGATGAAGGCTGCCGTGGAGCTGCTGTCGAAGAAGGTGCGCAACAGTCGTGTGAAGGCATTCTTCGAGGCTCCCATTAAGCAGATGGAGGAGCAGAAGAAGAAAGAGGAGGAGTCTGCCAAGAAGCAGGCTGCCGGAACCATGGCTCCCGACTTCACGCTCAATGATATCAACGGTAAGCCCTTGGCATTGTCGAGTCTGCGTGGAAAGTATGTCATCCTCGACTTCTGGGGCAGTTGGTGCGGCTGGTGTATCAAGGGATTCCCAGACATGAAGAAATACTACGAGAAGTACAAGGGAAAGTTTGAGATCTTAGGTGTCGACTGTAACGATACTGAGGAAAAGTGGAAGGCTGCCGTGGAGGAGAACAAACTGCCGTGGCTGCATGTGTATTGTCCGAAAGACGCTAAGGTGACCGATGACTATGGCATCACCGGTTTCCCCACCAAGATTGTCATTGACCCAGAGGGAAAGATCTACAAGACGATCGTGGGTGAGGATCCTGCTTTCTACACGATGCTTGACGAACTGTTTAAGTAATACGTAATAGTCGGTAAATATGCAGGCGGGGTGATTGCCCCGCCTCTTTTTGTCTTACTATCACTTATCAGGAATCATTCTTTTTCTTTTCAGAAATGTAACACATTCTTATCTGGATGGTTATTGCATGAAAACCAAAACAACTTGAATTGTTTTAGAAAAGGTGACTTTTCTCATAGGATTTGATAACCTTTTCCATACCAAAACAACTTGTTTTGCTTTTAAGATAGTGATTACTTCTGATACAGGAATAGTCATCTTGATCGGAAGTATTATAATACATGATGAAAAAGAATAATCCTTTATTTCCCAATAATTGTAAAATTATGGTTACAAACACCACCAATATCAAAACTTTTTATTATCTTCGCAAGAAAGAATCATCAAAACTACATTGCTATGGGAAAAGGAAAGACAAAGAGAAAGCGAATGACCAAGAGGCAACTGGAACCCATGTTGCAGAATATGTTCACACAGCATCCAAATGAGACATTCAGTCTCAAGAAGGTTTTCAAGCAGTTGAACCTGTTGACGCATCCTGAGAAGATGCTGGCCGTGGACCTGATGGAGGAGATGGCGTGGGACGACTATCTCAAGAAGGTGGCAGAAAACACGTATCAGTTGAATCTCGGTGGACAGGTGCAGGAGGGTACCTTCATCCGAAAGGCTAACGGCAAGAACTCTTTCTTAGCTGATGGTTCTGACAAGCCGGTGTTCATTGCAGAGCGTAACTCGAAGTTTGCCATGAACGGCGACCGTGTCAGGGTGACCTTTATGGCGCGCCGTGAGAAGCATATCAAAGAGGCGATGGTGACGGAGATCCTCCGCAGAGCTCATGACCAGGTGGTGGGTACGTTGAAGGTGGAACGTGATTTTGCTTTCCTGATACCCGACGGGAATCTGTTTATCCATGATGTCTTTATCCCAAAACGTAAACTGAAGGGTGGCATGACCGGTGAAAAGGCGGTCGTGAAGATCATCGAGTGGCCCTCGGAGGAGAGTAAGAATATCGTCGGTGAGGTGATCGATGTACTCGGAAAGGTGGGTGATAACAATACGGAGATGCATGCGATCCTGGCACAGTACGGTTTGCCTTACCGTTATCCGAAGAATGTGGAGGAGGCTGCCAACCATATCGATCCGGGGATCACACCTGAGGAGATTGCCCGAAGGGAGGACTTCCGTGATGTCTGTACTTTCACCATCGACCCGCACGATGCGAAGGACTATGATGATGCCTTGAGTATCCGTGAATTGAAGAAAGGACTCTGGGAGGTTGGTGTGCATATCGCTGACGTGTCGCATTATGTAAAGGAAGGGTCGGTGATCGACAAGGAAGCACAGAAGCGAGCTACCAGCGTGTATCTCGTCGATCGTACCATCCCGATGCTTCCCGAGCGGCTCTGTAACTTCATCTGTTCATTGCGCCCTGACGAGGAGAAGCTCTGCTACAGTGTGATCTTCCAACTGGACGGTCAGGCAGAGATCAAAGACTGGCGACTGGTGCATACGGTGATCAAGAGTAACCGTAGGTTTGCCTACGAGGAGGTACAGGAGATCCTAGAGAAGAATGGTGTGGTGGATGGTACCGGAGAGCCGGCACCGAAGAAAGCACACTATGAGGGTGAACTGGCACAGGAGATTATCGCGCTGGATGCCTTAGCCAAGGAACTGCGTAAGAAACGTTTCAAAAACGGTGCGGTGAAGTTCGACCGTGAGGAGCTCCACTTTGATGTGGATGAGAAGGGTAAACCGACACGTGCCTACTACAAGAAGTCGAAGGATGCCAATAAACTGATTGAGGAGTTTATGCTCTTAGCCAACCGTCAGGTGGCTGAGTCGATCGGTAAGGTGAAGAAGGGTGAGAAACCCAAGACGCTACCCTATCGTATCCACGACCAGCCTGATCCACAGAAACTCGAGCGTCTGCGCCAGTTCGTGGTGAATTTCGGATACAAGGTGAAGACGACAGGCTCGAAGGAGGAGATCAGCAAGAGTCTGAACAAGTTGATGGACGACTGCAACGGTCGCCGTGAGCAGAATGTGGTGGAGAACGTGGCCCTTCGTGCGATGATGAAGGCGAAGTACAGCGTCTTTAATATCGGACATTATGGCTTAGCTTTCGACTACTATACCCATTTCACCAGTCCTATCCGTCGTTATCCCGATACGATGGTACATCGTCTGCTCACCCGTTATCAGGAGGGTGGCCGTTCTGCCAACAGGGATCATTATGAGGAGCTCTGCGAGCACAGCAGCGATATGGAGCAGGTGGCACAGCAGGCTGAGCGCGACAGCATCAAATACAAGATGGTGGAGTTCATGGCTGATAAGATCGGTGAGGAGTTCGACGCACATATCAGTGGAATCACCTCTTACGGTATCTATGCGGAGATCGATGAGAACCACTGCGAAGGAATGATCCCGATGCATGATCTGGATGATGACTACTATGAGTTTGATGAGCGCAACTTCTGTCTGGTGGGCCGTCATAGTCATCGAAAGTATCAGTTGGGTGATCCCATCCGTATCCAGGTGGCACGCGCGAATGTCGATAAGCGACAGCTGGATTTCACGATAGCGGATAAATAATAAAGATAACGTTAACAACATCAGCGGGGACAGGCACATGACAGAGCCTGTCCCCGAGTGTTTATTAAAAAACTGTAAAAGAACATTACACTTGTCCCTCGAAAGTGTAATACAAGTGATTATTATCAGATTCGTAATCGAAAAATCTTAATATATTATATAATGAGGACAATAAGAACATTGTTATTAATAGCCGTTGTAGGATGCTATACGATAGCACAGGCTGCCGGCTATGAACTGAAAGTGAACGTGCTTGACAGTAAGTACGAGGGTAAGATGGTACATCTGAATACGGGTGATGATCTGTTGAACTATCACCGTATCGACAGTGCATTGGTGAAGAATGGTGTGGTGGTCTTCAAGGGTAAAATGAAAGAAGCACAGTTGTTGACGCTTCGTTTCTTTGAGGATGATAGTCGTTCGATGATGAGAGAAGGTGGCGGTGGTGTTAAGATGCGTCCGGTACTCCCACTCTTTATGGGTAATGAGAAAGTGGAAGCCAGTGTAAAACCTGATGAACTGACAAAAGACTTTGATATATACGGAAGGGTGAGTTTCTACGATTATAGTAAGGTTGACATGAAGGGTTCGGAGATGGCCCAGCGGTATGCTGCGTTCTGTACCCGATTGCGCAGTTTGGCAGAAGACAACAGCAAGGCACAACAACCGTATTATGATTTCCTGTCACGCAGAAACCAGAGTCCGCTGAAAGAGGGTGTGGAGGCAATCCGTGCCGCCCAACCGAAGAAGCAGGCGATGGTTGACTATGTAGCCAACTATCTGAATAATAATATTTCTACCCCTGCCGGTGTGTATGCTTTCTTTAATAATGCAGCGATGCTTAACTTAGAACAGATTAACAACCTCGAGACTGCCATGCCGGCAAAATTGAAGAAGACAGCATTAGGTGTAAAGACCATTAGTCGTGTTGACAGTGTAAAGATGAGTGTGCCTGGTGCAATGTTCTTCGACTGTGAACTGCAGACGCCCGAGGGCAAGACCATCCGTATCAGCGACTACTGCGGTAAGAGTAAATATGTATTGTTAGAGTTCTGGGCCAGTTGGTGCGGTCCCTGTCGTGCAGATATCCCTCATCTGAAAGAAGCATATAAGTGTTATCATCCGCAGGGCTTTGAGATCCTGAGTATCTCGATGGATGACAGGAAAGCAGCTTGGTTGGCAGCTGTGAAGCGCGAGGGTATGGACTGGCCACAAGGTTCTACGTTGAAGGCTTTCAATGATGATCTCTCAAAGGTTTACAACTTCAATGGTATTCCCTTCTGCATCCTCGTAGGTCCCGATGGTAAGATCCTGGAGCGTAACTGGCGCGGGTCGGTGATGGATGCCGGCTTGATCGATATCTATGGTAATCATTTCGGTGACCGTTATACGAAGGCGAATACCTCTTTCCAGATCAGTGGATTCGTTCAGGATCATGAGACCGACGATCCCGGACATAACTTCTATAAGGGATGGGATGGCAAGAGCATCTATCTCTATTATACCAAGGGTGGAGAGATGGTTGTTGACAGTACCGTCATCAGCGAAGGCGAGTTTAAGTTCAAGGGTGAACTGGGTTGCCAGTTCCAGAAGGTAACCGTATCGATGCAGAATATAACTCATTATTCCCGAGATGCACAATACGCTCAGTTCTATGCTGAGCCTGCAAGTATGAACATGCTCATCGATCCGCTGGATTTCAAGAAACCTACAGTATATGGTAGTAGAACGCAACGGGCTTATATGGAATATGAGGAATCTTTGAAGGATGTCAGGGATCAACTTGAGGCTATGTCGGTGAAGGCTGATCAGGCACAGGGTGATGAGCGTGAGACGCTCAAAGAGCAGATGGTGCCCCTCAGAAAACATTATTTCCAGCGTTCATATGAATATCTGAAGAAGAATCCGAAGTGTAACTTTGCACCGGAGCTGTTGATGTCTTTCGTAAGCAATGAGGATTTTGTTCTTCCTTTCAGTGAGAAGAAGGCACTCTATGATAATATGAGTGATGAGGCTAAGAAGACTGAGATGGCTCAGCGTATTAAGAATGACCTTGAGGCTGAGGGTAGGGTGCAGCCCGGAGTGATGGCTCCTACCTTTGCCAAGAATGATGTGGTGACAGGTAAGATGGTAGATCTCGCTGCTTTCCGTGGAAAGTATGTTATCTTAGATTTCTGGGCAACATGGTGTGTTCCCTGTCGTAAGTCTAACCCACACATGTTGGAACTGTACAAGAAATATCACAAGAAGGGTGTGGAGTTCATCTTTATTGCTGATGATGACAATAACGAGGCAAAGCTGAAGGCTGCAATCAAGAAGGATGGCTTGCAGAAGATGCATCACGTGATGCGTGGATTGAAGATCCTCGATCGTAAGTCATTTAAGACCGACCGCACGAATGATATCAGTGACAAGTATGCTGTTCACTACATTCCCACCAAGTTCCTCATTGACAAGGAGGGTAAGATCGTGGGTCGCTTAGACTCTGAAGAGTTGGAAGCAAAGTTGGAAGAGATCTTCGGGAAGTAATACATTAATTAGCCCCTCCCTTATATAAAGAGAGAGGCTAATTTTTCAACACAGAGTTACCGAGGTACAGAGTCTTTCTGTAATAGTATCTCCGTAACTCTGTGTTTCTGTGTTTTGATTTTCAGGGTTTTTCTGAGAACAATACCTGTATCACGGTCTGTCCTACTGCCTGAAGGGTGTTCTTCTCGATATGGTCCATATCGTCGATGACAGTATGCCAGGTAGGACCGAAATTGCTCTGTTGGCAATCGGGATAATAAGGGATGATATCGATGGTGGGAATCTTACGGTTGTCGTTGACGGGGATATGGTCATCGGTGATCTTTCCACCGACAGCATCGGGGAAGAAACTACCGAAGCCAACCACCTTAGCGGCTGCCCATACCTTATCGACAATCTGCTGGGCATACTCCTTAGACATGCCCTCCTGATAGAAGTGTGCACCTTGTCCGCCCACCATATCCAGCAGGATACCGTAGCGCGCATCGTAATTGGCTTGATGTGGGTTCTTCGACCAGTATTGTGCGCCTAAGGCCCAACTGTCACCATCGTAATTGTTGTTGTCCCACTGTGGTGTTCCCCAGTCTTCTGCATCAAAACAGATAAAGTCGATACCCACCTTCAAGGAGTCTGCTTTCTGAATGATACGAGCCAGTTCTATCATCACTGCTACACCACTGGCGCCGTCGTTGGCAGCTATCACTGGTGTGCGATGGTTCTTTTCATCAGGATCGTTATCTGCCCATGGTCTGCTGTCCCAGTGTGCACATAGCAAGACACGGGAAGTACGTTCAGGATACATACTGGCGATGATATTCGTGGCTTTTAAGGGAGTACCGTCATAGCCTGTCAGCGTGCATTTCTGTGGAGTTACCTGACAACCGTATTGCTGGAACTTACCGATGATCCACTGTTCGCAGCGGTCGTGTGCCTCGCTGTTCATCGTGCGCGGACCGAAGTCGCACTGAGCCTTACAATATTCGTATGCGGAATCAGCGCTGAAGATAGGTCCTATGGGGGTAGGACAGACAAGATCGACAGTGCTCGTCATATTCTTGTTGCTTTTGCAGGAGGTGCAAAACAAAGCCACCAGCAGGAGGCCACAAAAAGGAACCAGACTAAAATTTCTCATAACTTCATTCTTCACTCTTCACTCTTCACTTAAAAAGAACTATGCTGTACGGTAGCCATCACGCGGAGCCAGTTTCCACCCCATATCTTCTCGATATCGCGTTCGCTGTAACGGCGGCGCATCAGTTGCAGGGTAAACTGTATCATCTCACTGCTGTCGGCCAAGCCCTTCACACCACCGTCACCATCGAAGTCGGTACCTAATCCAACATGGTCGATACCCATGATACTGATGGCATGTTCGAGATGCTCGATAGCATCGATGATCGTTGCCTCGCCTTCCTTGCGCAGGAATCCGGCATAGAGCGTGATCTGTGCCACACCGCCATTGGCTGCCAAGGCACGTAACTGGTCGTCGGTGAGGTTACGGGGATGATCACAGAGGGCACGACAACTGCTGTGACTGCATACGATCGGCGTCTTGCTAATCTGCAGGGCATCGTAGAAACTCTTCTCATTGGCATGACTGAGATCCACCATGATACCCTGTTGGTTCATGGCCTGTATCACCTTTTCACCGAAGGCGCTCACCCCATTGTGGGTGTTACATCCCTTGGCCGAGTCGCAGATGTCATTATCACCGTTATGGCAGAGGGTGATATACACCACACCTCGGCGTGCGAAATACGCCACATTAGATAGATCGTGACTCAGTGCCAGTCCGTTTTCGATACCTAACATAATACTCTTACGACCTTTCCGCTTGTCTTCATAAAGATCGGCAGGGGTACGGGCAATACTCAGGTAGTTACGGTTGGCGCTGACGATCTGCTCTATCTTGTCGAAGATCAGGTCGGCATATTCTGTAGGACCTTTCACATCAAAAGGTACCAGTTGTGAGAAGAACTGTCCGATCTTGGGTTGTGGGAGATAGGCTGCCATGATGACGGCATCCTGTCGTCCCTCTGTCATCTTATGCAGGTCGACGAGGATTCTCGGATCACGCTGCTCGAAGTGGATACCCTGTGGGAAGAACATCGGTGTGTCGCAGTGGGTGTCAAGGGTAAGGATACGGTGGTGTAACTGCTTGGCCTGCAGGAATTCCTGTGCCTGTTGCACGAGCCATTGGAAAAGTGGCAGTCCGGATTCCAGCCACTCAGGATGCCACTGTACGCCCATCACCGACTTATACTCTCTGCTCTCTATCGCCTCTATCGTGCCGTCGGCAGCTGTTGCCGTAACACGGAAACGCTTGCCGGGGTGTGCCACGGCCTGGTGATGGAAGCTGTTGACATATATTGTTTCTTGCTGATACAACTTGTAAAGGATAGAGTCGGTTTTGATCTGTACACTGTGGGTGAGTTCTTCACGAGCCGCATCCTGAGAATGTTTGACATGCGGAAGCAGTTCGTTGGTCGTGTTCCGTTTCCGTTCTTCCTCAATGTCCTGTGCTACCTTGCCGTCTAATGCCATGGCAAGCGTCTGGATGCCCCGACAGATGCCCAACATCGGTATCTGACGGTTGTAAGCCAGTTGGGTAAGCAGCAACTCAGGCAGGTCGCGCACCGCATTGATGCCATGAAGATGGATCGACGGTTCCTCTCCCGCCCACAACGGGTCGTAGTCGGCACCCCCACTGAGGAGGATACCGTCAAGACGGTCCAGTGTGTTGAGCAGCACCTCTTTGTCTGCTACGGGAGGAATAATGACAGGTGTACCGCCAGCCTTGATGACCTGCTGGTAATAACGGTCTCTCAGTGAGGCATCCCCATCCGTAAAGTTACTGGTGATACCGATAACGGGCTGTCGCTCAGCTGCAGGGTACTGAGCATGTATCCCCTGCAGATACTCCTGTACATTATATCCTTTCATAGTCATTATTTTTTCTTACCTTCCTCGTAGATAACGGGTATCTCCCTCTTGATACTCTGCTCCAGGGAGATCATCGTCTCTGTAGCCACCACACCGGGAATGCTCTGCATCTGGATATTCAGCAGATTCATCAACTGCTCGTTATCCTGTGCATAGAGCTTTACTAACAACGTGTAAGGACCGGTGGTGAAATGACATTCCACAACCTCCGGAATCTGCATCAGTTGTTCGATAACACTCTTGTACATGTTACCGCGGTCGAGGTTGATGCCTACATAGGTGCAGGTGTTATATCCCAAAGATTTCGGATTGACATTAAAACTACTGCCCATGATAACGCCCTCTTCGATCATGTGCTGTACACGCTGGTGGATAGCCGCACGGGAAACACCGCAGACGGCAGCAACATCTTTGAAAGGGATGCGGGCGTTTTTAGATAAGATACTCAGTATTTTCTTGTCCAGATTATCAATTCTTTCCATTTCTTTCATACATTATTTAATATGACTGCTTACATTTTGTCAAGCAAAAATAAGCAATAAAAATGAAATGAGCAACTATTCCTTAGAAAAAAGTACTTTTCTTGTTATTGTTTCTCAACACTGATAACTTCTACGGTAAAGATGAGGGTGGAGTAGGGGGCTATCTTGTCACCCGCCTTACGCTCTCCGTATGCCAGATAGTAAGGGATGAACAGTTGCCACTTGCTACCTGCCGGCATGATGGTAAGTGCCTCGGTCCAACCTTTGATGACTTGATTCGGACTGAAAGTCATGGTGTCGGGGGTGCGCTCATAACTACTGTCAAAGACCGTGCCGTCGATCAGTTTTCCCTCGTATTTGACCGTTACCTTGTCATTGGCGGATGCCACGTCACCATGCCCTTCGGTAAGCACTTTATATTGCAGACCCGACGTAGAGGTGATAACACCCTCTTTCATTTTATTTTCTTCCAGGAACTGCTCACCGGCCTTCTTGTTAGCCTCGTTCTTTGCCTCTTCAATAGCTGCCTGACGCTTCTCGTAAAGACTCTCAGCCTCGGTGGACTTAAACAAAGTAGTGTCTTTCTTCAAGGCAGCGATAAACCCTTTGCAGAAAAGAGATGTCTGGAGAGAGTCGGGTGTACCGGCAAATTTGGCTTTCTCTCCGGGGATCATCCGGTCTTGCACCATAGCAGCAATCTGTATGCCGGCACCAAATGCTTTGATAGGATCATCAACACCGTCTTTCATTGCTTTCTCGAAACCTTCAATGAAATTATCCATGAAAGCTTCATCGACACCATACTGGTTCTTTAAGAAAGGTATCAGACCGTTCGTCATGGCCATACCGGCAGCATAGCTGACAGAGTCGGAGGCGGTGATGAGGGAAACAGGTTGTACTGTTGTCTGCTCAGCCTTATTCTTTTTCTTTCCCTTTTTATTATCTGCCTGTGCAGTGAAAAGAGAAGCACTCACTGCAAGAGTGAGTGCTATCAATAGGATCCTTTTCATGTTCACCTATTTTATTTCTTGATATCTAAGAGCTCAATCTTGAAAATAAGTGCAGAGAAAGGCTTGATCTGTGGTTGCTCGCGCTCGCCGTAAGCCTGATCCTGTGGAATCACCACTTCCCATGTAGAACCGACAGGCATGTGTACCAATGCCTCTGTCCAACCCTTGATCACCTGGTTTGCACGCAGTGTCACTGGTTTGCCACGCTTGTATGTGCTGTCGAAAACAGTACCGTCGATGGTCTTACCCTCGTAGTTCACTTCAACCATAGAGGTGTCGGCAGGCATCTCACCCTTACCTTCCTTGATAACCTTATATAACACACCGTTGCCCAACTTCTTCACATCGGCATTCTTAGCATAGTCAGCCAGGTATTTCTCACCAGCCTCACGGTTTGGACCGTAGGTCTTCTCCATTTCCTTGCTCTTGATCTCTTTGATCTTTCTCTCAGCTGTCTCCTGTGCCTGAGCGATGGTCATCAAACCCTTACCGTCGGTTGTACCGGTAATAAAGCCAGCCATGAAGTTCTTCAGAGAGATCGTCTTGGTAGAGTCGTTACCGAAAACCTCGTGGTTGATACCCTTCACCATCTGGTTAGCAATCTGCTGACCAATCTGGATACCTGCATAGTAAGCGGCCTGCTTCTTGTCGTCACCGGCATTAGCACCTTCGTTCAGACCCTTGATAAACTGATCCATGTAAGCAGTGTCCACCCCCAGACGCTCAACGAGATAATCTTTCAATCCCTGTGTCTGTGCCATACCGATAGCATAACTCATGGTGTCGACATCATTCTTCAGATTTGCCTTAGGCGTTCCTGTTGTACAGGAAGAAACCATAATAGCGGCAATAGCTACAACAGCTAAAAAACTAAACTTTTTCATTTTCTTTAATTGGATTATTTATTTGATTTTTTAAGTTGACAAGTAAACAAGTAAACGAGTAAACGAGTAAACAAGTAAACGAGTAAACGAGGAGACCTAGAGACTATGAACTCTAAACTCTTAACTCTAAACTATTTCTATGAGCTCTACGTCAAAGATCAGGGCAGCATAGGGAGGAATGCTCTGTCCGGCACCACTGGGTCCGTAAGCCAGGAGATAAGGAATGAAGAAACGGGTCTTACCACCCTCTTTCATCAATTGCAGACCTTCTGTCCATCCGGCAATTACCTGATTCAATGGGAAGGTAGCGGGCTCACCACGCTGTACACTACTGTCGAACACCGTACCATCGATCAGGAATCCCTCATAGTGACACTTTACGGTGTCGGAAGCCTTGGGACTCTTGCCGGTACCTTCCTTCAGTACCATATACTGCAGACCGCTGGGACGTGTGATCACATCGGGCTTCTGAGCATTAGCCTTCAGGAACTCCTCGCCTTCTTTCTTGGCAAGCTTACCTTTCTCCTCACGCTCTTTTTGCATCTCCTGCTCTTTCTGCATGAAATACCGCTGAACAGTTTCTTGTGCCTCACGGTGATTCACTTTCAGTTCATTATTGTTGAGAACATCTTTGATTGCACACATAAAATCATCCAGATTCAGTTGCTCAATATGCATGGATGCCAGCTGCTGACCGATACCCAGTCCTAAACCGTAACTTAGTTTGTCCATTCTTCTATTTATAGTATATATTTTTTAAACAATGTGCAAAGGTAATAATTTTCTCCTATTAACTTGTGCTAATTGAAAAAAAATCACTAA
>JAFZPF010000208.1 GCA_017550455.1 Prevotella sp. | reverse complement strand
TTGTGGTTCTGAATGTCGTGGGTTCGAGTCCCACCGGGCACCCAAAGGAAAAGAAGACATCGCCGATAGGCAATGTCTTTTTTTGTAAGTAGTGCGTCAGCACACTCACAAAAAAGTGGCTGATATCAGTCACTTTTTTTATTTTCCGGTTATAAGAAGAAGAAATAGATTCAATACATGTTATGAGACGTAGTGACATCATACAAGGTCTTCGCGACGGAATCCCTATAGGGATAGGCTATTTTGCAGTGGCCTTTTCGCTGGGCATCATCGCCAAGAAAGCAGGGCTGACAGCTGCCATCGGTTTTGTGAGCAGCTTTTTCACCCGTGCTTCTGCCGGTGAGTATGGTGTCTATATGCTCGTAGCCGCCCAGGCTGTGTATATTGAGATCGTGGCTATGTGTCTGGTGGTCAACCTGCGCTATATGCTGATGAGTGCTGCCCTCTCGCAAAAGATTGCCCCTGGTACTTCCTGGCTTCACCGTGTGCTGATGGCCTGTTGTGTCACCGATGAGATTTTCGGCATCTCCATTGCCCGGGAGGGTTACTGTCCACCAGCCTACACCTATTCCGCTGCACTTCTTTCCGGCTTGCTATGGGGTTCGGGATGTGCAGCAGGCATTGTGGCCGGTGGTTTGTTGCCTACCAACATCATCGCAGCCTTGAGCGTAGCCCTCTATGGTATGTTCATAGCCGTCATCATGCCTCCTGCACATAAAGACCGTTATGTGCTCTATGCCATCATTGCCAGTTTTGTGTTGAGCGGAGTCTGCAGTGTGGCTCCTTGGGTCTCCAACTGGAGCAGCGGCACGAGAACCATCGTGCTCACCATCGTGATTTCGGCGGTTGCCGCCTGGTTGAAACCTATTCAAATAGAGAAGGATCATGGACAAGCATAGCATCATTATCTGTATCTTGTTGGCCATCATCACCACGAACCTGATCCGGGTGTTGCCGATGCTGTTGATCAAAGGACAGATCAACAACCGTTTCCTGCGTAGTTTCCTCTATTATGTGCCCTATGTCACGCTGGCCGTCATGACCTTCCCCAGTATGATCCAGACTACCATGTCACCCATTTCGGGTATCGTTGCACTCGTCACCGGTATCATCGCAGCCTGGCGAGGAATGGGACTATTCCCCGTGGCGGCCATCTGCTGTACCATCGTTTATCTGATGGATAGCCTGATCATGTAACATACCGGGATTGAATATCGATGAGGTAAGAAAAGATATTTGAAAGAGTATGAAGCAGATAGAAGTAGTTGCGGCGATTATCCATGATGAAGAGGGACGTGTCTTCGCCACTCAACGGGGATACGGCGAATGGAAAGATTATTGGGAGTTTCCCGGTGGAAAGATAGAGTCCGGGGAATCTCCTGAGGAAGCCTTGCAACGCGAGATCTTGGAAGAACTGAATACACAGATAGTCATTGAGCACCTTATTGATACTGTGGAATGGGATTACCCCGCCTTTCACCTGACGATGCACTGCTATTGGTGTCGTGTCAAAAGCGGGCATCTGGAGTTAAAGGAGCATGAGGCTGCAAAGTGGCTGCAGCAAGAAGAACTGGAAAGTGTTGACTGGTTGCCTGCCGATCATGTGCTGATCAGTAAGTTATTGAAAGGTTCTTGCAAGATGGATGACAAGAAAGATCCCATGGGCAGGGCTGTCGCTGATTATTTCAACCATAAGAAAACCAGTCGTCTCAGGGTGTTCTCACCTATGTTTGAGGAGGATGAGATACCGCTGACGACACTTTTCCGCAGTTATGAGGACATGCCTGAGATAGAGCGGATAGCACTGGATATGTCTGAAGACAGGGTGCTGGATGTGGGGGCAGCCGCCGGTTGCCACTCACTGGTGCTCCAAGAGCGAGGGCTCGATGTGACAGCCATTGATATCTCCCCCCTGTCTGTAGATATCATGCGACAACGAGGTATCAGGAAAGTGCTTGAACAAGACTTTTTCACGGTTACAGAAGAGTATGATACCATCCTCATGCTGATGAACGGTATCGGCATTGTAGGGACATTAGACCGTATGCCCGCGTTCTTCCGGCTGCTCGATAAGATACTGGCGCCGGGCGGCCAGGTTCTCTGTGACTCCTCTGATATCGGTTATGTCTTTGAAGATGACATGCCCGACATGGCGTATTACGGAGAGCAGCATTTCCAGATGCAGTATAAAGACACCATCGGCGAACCATTCCCCTGGTTATATATCGATGCCGACCTACTGAAAAAGGTTGCAGCAGAGAATGGCTATCATGCGGAAATAGTTGCCGAGGGACCGCATTACGACTATCTGGCAAGAATCACGAGAAGTATATAAGATTAGGTAATGATATTGCAGTTGGCACATGACGCTGAAAGCGTCAACGCTCAGTAGCCGCAGGTCAACGACCTGCGGAGAATGTATCAACAATAAATATGCACGCTGAAAGTGTGCCCCATAATTATTGATGGGCAACCCCTCCAGGGTTGGATGATGGTTACAACACCTTATCCGTAGGTCTTACGACCCACGGCTATTGAGCGGTAACCGCGTTGCGGTTATTAAGTACATACATAAGCCATCTGCTATATTATTGCCAAAGATTATCACAGAAACAAGAGACATCCTTATCCAGAAGAAAGGTAGCCGGATAAGGGTGAAGCAATATAGAAAAAACTTTAAAAATTAGTTGTTTTCTGCCTGTTATTGTTGAATTCTCATTATATTTGGGCATTAATAACCGTTTAAAGAGATATCTGTTATGAAGAAGATTATTGTTGCGTTATTCGCTGCTGTGCTGGTATGTCTTCCGGCCGTCACCCAAAGTAAAAAAACAAAGACAGCAAAGGCTCGTTCCTTCGAGGTATCGTTTGACTACCAGCGCCAGGCTGGTCCTGGCTCTAATCAGTATGCCGTATGGATTGAGAATGCGAAAGGCGAGGTGGTAAAAACACTCTTTGTCACCTCATACACCACGAAAGGACGAGTTCGTGGCAATGAACAACCCATGCGTGGATACATCAAACGGCCGAACTGTGTGCCCAACTGGGTAAAAGCAGCTAAGGCCAACGATCTCACCGATATACAGTTGGATGCTTTCACAGGAGCCACTCCACAAGCCAACGGGAAACAAACCTTCACTTGGGATTTCACCGATCAACAAGGAAAAGCTGTGCAGAAAGGAACCTACCGGGTGTTCGTGGAGGCAACACTTTACCAGAAAAGTATCGTAACCTATACCGGGGCGTTCTCTACAAAAGATAAAGGCGGCAACATCACACTGACGTCAAAGTTGACAGAACCTGACGAGAAGCACAGCGGTATGGTGACAAATGTGAAAGCAGTGTTGAGATAGAAGTTATATCTTTGCATCTTGATTCATCGTTTTTGAAATCATATTTAACCAATAAAACATAAAATTATGAACAATCAGACAAATTTGAAATCAGTCACTGCATCCATCATTGCAGGCATCTTTGCTATCTTAGTCATCATCGGCGGTTGTATGTATCTCATTCCCAAGTACAACGTCTGGCAGCAGGAGCAGGCCGGTAAGGCTGAGTTTGCCAAGGCAGAGCAGAACCGTCGTATTAAGATTGAGGAGGCAAAGGCTAACCTCGAGGCAGAGAAACTGAATGCGCAGGCAGAGATCGAGCGTGCGAAAGGTGCTGCCGAAGCCATCCGCATTGAGAACGGCAGTATCACACCGGCATACATCCAGTATCTGTGGGTACGCCAGCAGAATGCGAATACAAACAATAAGATTATCTATATTCCTACCGAAGCCGGACTGCCTGTATTGGAAGCTGGCAGAGTAGCCGCGGAGAAATAGTTCCCGTTCCCGTTAACGTTGCAGGGTAACTCCCATCAACCCGATGACCACATCATTAGAGAGCGTTCGCAGTGTCATGCTGCTGAGCGCTTTCTTTTTGTTCAACGGCATGTCAAGGATAATACCCGCCCCCTTCAGGAAGTTCCGGTTGTTGCTGGTGACGCCCCCGCTTTCCGAACTGCTGACACCCCAGTGTGTAGTCTGTGGCAGCAAGGTCCTTGATGTCTTTCCCGTGGCGAAATCGATGCGGTAAGGACGAGGATGTGCCATGCGGAAAGCCAGTCCGTCATCATAGTAATCCTGCTCTATCGGGCACCAGTTATGGGGATTCTGCAGATGTAGGGTGTCTGCCGATCCGTCGGTATAGGTAAACACCACGATGCCGTTGTCGATATGACTCTGCATGTGGTTTGTGCTCCCCGCCATCAGCAGATAAGCATGTGAGGCACTACCCTGCAGCGGCAGCGACAGGCTGTCGGGGTAGTTATCCCACAAGGATGTATAGATGATATCCTTTCCTTCCTGCGGAAAACGGAAAGGAATGCCACCGCCGATACCTACGTGAAGTATCCCGTTGTTGGCTTTCTGCCGGAGCGCCGATTCATCGATGTCAGCGGTCATGTCCGGATGACACCACTCGCCGATACCCTGTACGGGAATAGCCAGAGTGGTATAAGGTGAGCGTGGCGACAGATATCGGTTCTGGAAGATATCCGACACCTTACTGTTATAATAACGGTCTATCTCCACGGTTTCCATCCGGTCGGTTATCACCTCTTCGAAGAGATTCCCCCACTGACGGTTGTCGGAAGATGCTGCCGTGAGCAATGGCTGCGGCGCACTCTCCTGCTGTGGACGGTTCACGATGATTGTCTGTTTCTGTTTGTCGGTACCCAACGTCTCCACATAACCATAACCCGTATTCTGTCGTAAAACGATCTGCAGGGGACGCGTGAAGTGCTGCTCTATCTCATACACCTCCTTGTTACCCTCCCGGTGGAAGGAATACTTAAGATAAGGTGTGGTGATGGCGGCATGATCCCACGCTGCCGGGAAGCCCGGCCGGAGGATACACCGTCCGTTCAAGGCATCGGGGATGATACCGAAGAGCCCTTGTATCAGCGTACGTGCCGAGATACCGCAGTTGTCGGAGAAATCACGGTAGATCTCCCCACGAACCTTATCATAGTAACTCACCTGTCCGAAGTTTCCCGGGCTGTCACCCAGGAATGCCTGATCCATGATATTCGCCTTTACCAGTTGGAATCCTTCCTTGCTACGCCCTGCCTGGAAATAGGCCAATGCCGTATGCATCACCTCAGCCGCCGCCACATTGTTGATGCTCCAGTCATACGGTTGCCAGTCGGTAGTCGAAAGGGTGTACAGACCGCTATCCTGCCCTTCTGTCACCACGGGGATATGGGGAATACAACTGTCCACATACTGTGTAGCGCGGAAAGCCTGTTCGGGAGTGGCAGCTCCACAGTCGATAGGTGTATAGATCGTCCATAGTGCAGCATGCTCATGCAAACGTTTCAGTCCCATGAAATCCTGATATTCCGCCCAGTGCCCACGGTTGTTCATCCACAGCCTTTCGTTCATCGCCCTGAGCGTCTTCTCCGCCTCCTGACGGAAGTAGGTGGGATCCTCCCCGATCCTCTCCGCAATTTTCGCAGCCAACGAGAAACCGCGGTAGTTATACGCTGAGGAATGCGTCACCGCCCCACTGTTGTAATAGAGGGCATCACTCGCCCAGATACAACAGTATGCATCGTACAGCCCGTCATCATCGGGATCGAAATTACGTTTCTCCCACGCCAGATGCCGT
>JAFZPF010000207.1 GCA_017550455.1 Prevotella sp. | reverse complement strand
TCTCCCCGTAAATCATTTGTGCATACAATAGCATTCATAAATTCAATCCATGTGCTTTTGTGCGAATTACAAATTCGCTTCTCATTGCTGCCGAATTACAAATTCGGCAGAACGGGTAGTATGGGGCGGGGTGTATGTATATGACGAAATACTCTAAACTCTAAACTCTAGACCCTAAACTATATATTCTCTCGCTATCGCAACAATTTTGGTTTAGAGTTTAGGGTTTAGAGTAAGCCCCCTCGTTCATCCGCATTTCCGAATGCGGATGCATTGAGTTGGGGATTTTAATCCCCATTCTCCCCGTAAATCATTTGTGCATACAATAGCATTCATAAATTCAATCCATGTGCTTTTGTGCGAATTACAAATTCGCTTCTCATTGCTGCCGAATTGCAAATTCGGCAGAACGGGGTACTGCTGAATATGGCTACTACTTATGAACCGCGAAGACTGGCCAAAGATATCAAGGCATACTTTGAGGCAAATCCTGAAGCTAAAGAGGTGCTAATCTTCAAAGGTAAGAGAGAAATATCAGTAACAAGAGATATGTTAAACAAATATTTCGTTCAAGACTTCATGAAAGAATATTATAAATAAAAAAGCAGTCCGAAGACTGCTTCAAGGTTCTGCCGATAAGGGCGCGCCTTCAAGGAATACCACCCGTTGGTCATTTCTGACGTTGCAAAGATAAGCATTTATTCTTAAACGACAAACAAAATGACAAAAAAAGAACAAGAAAATATCAAAATCTGGCAACTCTACGCCCTGAATATCAAAATACAGGGCTGGCTATCGCAGCAACGCCACAATACTGGCAACGGCAGCAATGACACCGCTCACAGCACCGATGTATGCACAGATCCTCACAAGACGCTCACGCCTGATACGCGAAGCATACCCACCGCCATGTATGACGATACGACTCTCGTTCATCCGCATTTCCGAATGCGGATGCCTTGAGTTGGGGATTTGTAATCCCCATTCTTCCCATAAATCATTTGTGCATACAAGAGCATTCATAAATTCAATCCATGTGCTTTTGTGCGAATTACAAATTCGCTTCTCATCGCTGCCGAATTGCAAATTCGGCAGAACGGGAAAGTGTATAATAGTCAGCGTTTATGGGTTTGTCATCGGCAGGGACAGGCACCCCCTTCGGGTAGAGCCTGTCCCTGAGTGTGCCTATCCCTTGAAAGGAAGTTAAAAGGGAGTTAAAGGGATATTAAAGGGGAGTAAAAAGGAACAAATGCTGTGCTCGATTCTCATCGCCACGGCATCACGTTATTGGTTATTGGTTATTGTTTATTGTCCCTAAGCTATCTCGCGAGTCCCTCGATATACTTACAGATGATGCTGATGCCTTTATGGTTTTCCCCTCCCTGCGGGATGATGATGTCGGCGTATTTCTTGGTGGGTTCGATAAACTGCTCGTGCATGGGTTTGAGCACCTCCATGTAACGGTTGAGCACCATATCGACGGTACGTCCGCGCTCCACCACGTCACGGAGGATATTACGGATGAGTCGCTCGTCGCTGTCGGTATCCACGAAGATCTTCAGGTCCATCAGTGAGCGGAGCTTACGGTCCACCAGTGTCATGATACCCTCGATGATGATCACCGGCTTGGGCTCTACATGGACGGTCTCCTTGAGTCGGTTGCTGATGATGTAACTGTAGGTGGGCTGCTCGATAGCCTCGCCCCTGCGCAGTTGTGCGATCTGTTTGTGGAGCAGTTTCCAGTCGAACGCATCGGGATGGTCGAAGTTGATTTGTTTACGTTCCTCCTCGGTAAGATCGGAGGTATCATTATAATAAGAGTCCATGGGGACGACTGCCACGCAATGGGGTGGCAGTGCCTCGACGATTTTCTTCACAACGGTGGTTTTTCCTGAACCGGTACCACCGGCTATTCCAATGATTGTCATATTATAGTGTTTATATTAGTGGCTTTATGTTTATTTCCCCCCCCGCCCCCATCCCCGCCCCCCGGCGGGGGGTGGGGTGTTCGGTTCGTATCGCCATAATTATCAATTTGTTGCGCAGCAACATTACCATCCCCCGCCCCCATCCCCGCCCCCCGGCGGGGGGTGGGGTGTTCGGTTCGTATCGCAACCAGGGTTATGTCCTTTTACTTCCGCCGCTGTAAGCGGCTAACTTCCATGCGAAGCAATAACTCCCTTTTAACTTCCCTTCTCGGGGACAGGTCTGCTTACGGCCCTGTCCCCGATTCATATGTCCTTTTCACTTCCCTTTAACTCCTCTTTAACTTCCCTTTAACTCCCTTTCATCATCAGCTCCCCAAACATCCGGGCGTAAATGGCGGCTTTCTGCTCCAGGCGCATGGGGTAGGCACGGGAAGAACTGGGCATGCGGTAGAGGCGAAGGGTACGCCCTTCGAAGGGCAAGGCCGTCCATCCTCCCACCTTGGGTTGTGCGATGCCGTAATGCGCTGTCAGCACATCGGCTGCTTTCTGTCCGGTCACCACCACCGCCTGACAGGCAGGCAGTGCGCGCAGCAACGCGTCGATATCCGTGGGTTCCACCACGACAAGATCCTTGTCGGAAGCGGTATTCTTCGACCGTATCACCGCGGTGGCGGTGTCAAAGAGAGCGATGCCCACGGTATTCAGCCATTCCACGATGGCTGTTTTCCGGAAGGTACGCTGCCCGACATCCACGAAATGGTCTTTATCCCGGAAGAACACCTCGCCCATGATCCGCCACATGTCGTTCTGATAGTTCGGGTAGAAGAAATCCATACACCACCGTTTGCGGGCAGGCGGGAAACTGCCCAGCATCAGCACACGGGCATTGGCTGGTAGGAAAGGCTTCAGGGGATGTTGCTCGGTCACTTCTTTTCCTTGACGAGGTAAACGACTGTCGGCAGGTGGTCGCTGTAGCCATCGAGCCATACGCCGCCGGCGTGGGTACGTTTCGGAGAACCTTTGTATTGTCCCTCCTGCTGGAAGAGGTAGTCACGACGGAACACCTGGTTTTTCCAGAATTTGAGCGTCTCGTAATTACGTTCCTTTTTCTTATCAAGCAGGTTGGGCGACAGCAGGATCTGGTCGAACAGGTTCCATGAGCCTTGATAGCTCAGGGTGCCACGCCCCTCCTTCACCAGCACGTTATACCAGGGGTTGTACATATCGTCATCGCCTACTTCCTCGATGTTTGCCTTGCCGCGCAATCCCTCCGTGACGCTGGGGTTGATAGGATCGTCGTTGAGGTCACCCATCACAAAGATCTTCATGTCGGGGTACTCACGGCGCAGGTTATCGACCACGGCCTTCGTCTGACGCCCGGCCACCTCACGGTAATAGGAGGTGCTGAAACGACTGGGCCAGTGGCATACCACGACGGATACCGGTTCTCCGGCCAGTCGGCCCATGACGGTGAAGAATCCACGGGTCTTGAACGTGCTGTCTTTCTCTTCCTCGGGCACATAAGGTACCAGATACATCGAGTCCACCTGGAAGAGGGAGGGGTTATAGAGCAACGCACAGTCCACACCACGGCGGTCGGGACCTTCTATATGAGCAAACTGGAAGTTACGGGCCTTCAGCGGTTCCTGCTCGCAGAGATCGGCAAGAGCCTTGGCGTTCTCCACCTCCGACACGCCGATAAACGAGCAACCCACATTGGCCAGCACGTCTGTTCCCATCTCGGAGAGTACGCGTGACATATTACGTAACTTATGAGAATATTTAAGTCCTGACCACTTAAGAGAACCGGTGGGCAGGTACTCATAATCGTTCTTTCCTTCATCATGGCAGGTGTCGAAAAGATTCTCAAGGTTATAGAACCCCACAGCATACACAGTGTAGCTTTTCTGCTCCTTCTGTGCTGAGACTGTGATGGCAACAATACACAGGAATGCCACCAGGATAATATTCAGTTTTTTCATAAGGGTAGTAAATTGAATTTGCCACAAAGATAAAAATAATATTTGAAAAAAGCGATGCATGGCACGATATTTTTTTTACTTTTATTTTGCACTTATGACAAATAATATTATCTTTGCAAGAAATACTAACCTGATCATCATATGCAAAAGAAGCTTTTATTAGCTGTGCTAGCTCTTTGCTACACACCATTTGCCTTTGCGCAAGTCAGTGGTACAGAGGGAGAAAAGGAAGCTACCATCGAGGAGTCCTCCTTCACATTCACGGAGGCACAGTTGGGTGAGGATGATGATATGTCGCAAAATGTCACCATCATCAGTTCCAACAATAATATCTATGCCAACGAGGTAGGCTACCTGTTCTCACCCGTACGCTTCCGCTACCGTGCCTTCAACCAGCGGTTCAATGATGTCTATATCAATGGCGTGCCGATGAACGACATGGAGAGCGGACAATTCCGTTTTTCACTTGTTGGAGGTCTGAATCAACAGACCAGAGGCGTGGAGTTCGCCTTGCCCTTCGAGAACAACAGTTTCTCCATGACGGGCATGGCCGGCTCAAACAACTATAATTTCCGTCCGGCTAACATGGCTACCGGGCAGCGACTGACGCTCACAGGAGCCAACCGCAACTATCTCATACGAGGGATGTACACCTACAACAGCGGTCTGAACGAGAAAGGATGGGCTTACTCAGCCAATATCACGTACCGATGGGCTAACGAGGGATATGTGGAAGGCACATTCTACAACTCGCTCTCGTATTTCTTCGGGGTACAGAAGATGCTGGGAGAGAAGCACGACCATTCTGTCTCGCTGGTAACCTGGGGTAATCCCACGGAGCGAGCCTCCCAGGGTGCTTCCACCGATGAGATGTACTGGTTGGCTAACAACAACCAATACAACCCGTATTGGGGTTATCAGGACGGGAAGAAGCGAAACTCTCGTATCGTGAATGACTTTGCCCCCACAGCCTTGCTCACATGGGATTGGAGAATCGACGACGACACACGGTTGACGACCTCACTGCTCGGCAGATATTCCATCTACAAGAGTACGAAGCTGAACTACAACGACAGTGACAATCCGCAGCCCGACTACTGGAAGCTGCTCCCGTCGAGCTACTACGATGTGTGGGACGAGACGGATGTCCGTAACCGCATGGATCAGAATCTGGCAGACTGGAACACCGCTTATAAATATATGACGGCAGCCAAGCGTAACCGTCAGATCGACTGGGACAAGCTGTATTACACCAACCGACTGGTCAACGGGCAGGGTGCCGACGCGATGTATTATATCCAGGCGAAGCACAATGACAACCTGAACATCGCCTTCTCTACGGCACTGCGCAAACAACTCTCGAAAAACAGTGTGTGGAACATCGGTCTGCAGGCAGCCACCAACAAAGGCATGCACTACCAGACGATGGAGGATATGCTGGGAGCCAAGAATTTCCATAACGTGAACACTTATGCCATCGGCACCTATGCTCCCAATTCGGATCAGGTACAGTATGACATGAACCACCCCAACGCATCTGTCGGTGAAGGGGATAAGTTCGGATACGACTATAATATCCTGGTGAACAAAGCCACGGCATGGACCAACTACGTGCTGAACTTCGGTAAGGTGCATCTCAACGTGGCCGGCAGGATCGGCGGCGTCACCATGCAGCGTGAAGGAAAGATGCGCAACGGTATGGCACCCGAGAACTCCTACGGCAAGAGCGGCACGGCGAAGTTCCTCGACGGCGGTGGAAAGTTCGGTGCTACCGTGAACCTGGGCCACGGTCATACGGTGCTCCTCGGTGCCGGTTATGAGCAGCGCGCCCCACTGCCATCGACAGCCTTCGTATCACCGGAGATCAACAACGACTTCGTGGTGAACCTCGGCAACGAGGGAGTCATCAGTTCGGAAGTAGGCTATCAGTATCAGGGTGCACGTCTCCACCTGAACATCAACGGCTACTACAGTAAGTTGACGGATGTCACAGAGTGGCAGAATTTCTACTTCGACGATATCAACTCCTTCTCGTATGTCTCGATGTCGGGCATTGAGAAAGCATATTACGGTGTGGAGGTAGGACTGAAATACAAGCTCACCCCCAGTCTCGACTTCATGGCGCTGGGTACCATCAGTGAGGCAAAGAACACCAACAATGCCCATGTGTGGTACATGAAATCCACCTCGGGAACTTTCAACGACGCCAACGGCGGTAAGCCCGAGACAGTATATAATAAGAACATGCGTGAGGCAGGCACACCGCTGACCGCTGCCAGTGCCGGACTCAGCTACCATGCCAGCGGCTGGTTCATCGATCTT
>JAFZPF010000206.1 GCA_017550455.1 Prevotella sp. | reverse complement strand
CGCTTGTTCCACTCTTCACGCTCCTTGGTGAGGTTATAGCCGCGTTTGGAGAGATAGTTGTTGATCCTACCCTTATACTTGCCAAACATCTCGTGTTTCTTATTGCTGCTCTCCGCATCGATGGCATATTCGCGGGCTTCCTTCAGCCAGGTGAGGATCTGTGCTTTCTCTTCCTCCGTCAGGGTAGGAATCATATCACACTGAGCATCATATGTCACCTTCACCACATTGTAGGTCATCACATCCTTCACCATCTCAATCTGATAGGGCTTGAGATATTTGCTGAGATATGAGTCGAAAGCAAAGTGACTGCGGTAGAGTTTCTGGTCACACTGTGCCTCAGCCAGTTTCTTATCCGTCTTCTTGAGTGCATCACGCTCCTCGTAGATATCGTTCAACTCGAAATACTTATTGGCTACGATATTACGGATATTGATTCCCTTAGGAGTATACGACTGTCCCAAGGCATCGATCACCTTCTGTGAACGACCGAGAATCGTATTGACATAATCTGGATTACGACCTTCAGACTTCAAGGCCACCTCCGGCTCTTCCAAACTATTAAAGATACTCTTCAGATAGTTCGCATTATTACTGAAGTTTGCCAGCACATTCCGGGGCTCCTTGGCATTTCTGCTACGCTCGATGAAGAGCCAGCCGCTCCACCCCATCTGATTCAGGGCTTGCTTGATAGCCGGCACATCCAAAGCCTTGTCATCCCGCAGACAGACACCGTCGGTATTGCTGGAATGGATCGCACAGATATTCTTCGCACCGAGCTTCTTCATATCCTGACAGATATCGACACCGAGCTCGATAGCGGTCTGCCACTTGTAGAAAATCTTGATACCGTCGCTCTTGATCTCCTTCAGCAACTTGAGATTCCCCTTGGCATCCAACGGTGTGTCGATACCGATCACCTTACCGCGTTTTTTTGCCATTTCACCGACCTCACGCAGACGTTTCACTATCTGTTTACGTGCGGCAGGAGTAGTAGCCCAGTCTTTGCCACATCCGCCTAAAGGCAGGAAGCAAACCTTCACGCCACCCATCTTATCCATCGTATCAAAACAGTCGGTGACCAACTCTTTGTAAGTCTCCTTAGTACCGAAGTTCTGTGCATAGAAACCGCTCATAGCAACAGAACCGATCTTAATCCCTGAGGAGTCGGCCACATGCTTGAACTGACGAGCGACATTGTCATCACGCAACTGATTATCAAAAGCTGCCTTCGCTCCGAGGCCGCCCATATCCAGTTCCACACCATCAGCACCGATGTCACGTGCCCACTTGAACTCACCCAGTTTCTGGCGCTTGAGGATCATCCAGTCACACACACCTACCTGATAATTCTGGGCACTGACAACCTCTGAGACTGCCAATACCAGCAACAATAATAATACTTTTACCTTCTTCATAACAATAAGAGGACGAATGATCATGACATTTGTAACTATCATAAAATAGGTAGTTAGCATGTCATTAGGTATAAGAACTATAAAACATGATTACTTCTTGTGCCAGAGGAAAATATTTCTTTCGTTAGGGTTGGTAACCATATTAACAGTAAAACAACTTGTTTTGCTTTGGATTTAGTCACCTTTTCCAGTAGAAAAAGTCACCTTTTCCAAGGTAAAACAAGTTGTTTTACTTTAGCGTAAGCTATTAAGTCGCTGCCTTATCTTACGATCTTCTTACCACCGGTAATATAAATACCCTTAGGTAAGGTATTCATATCTGTGCCCACATAACGTCCGTGGAGATCGTAGATACGGTTATCACGCTCATTATTGATGGTGCGGATAGCCTTGATACCCGTAATGATGTTGGTACTGCTACCGCCCATGAAATCAAAGCTGATCGTACCGTCTGCATTCTGCACGATATTCGTGATGTCCTTATTCATCAACATGCTGCCATCGGTATTTGCATGATACACAGTGGCTGCAGGCTGTGAAGTGTTGGTAAGCGCTGTCTTCCCGTTGTTAGGGAACGGATCGCCTGCCAACGATGAAAGAGATACTTCAAAGTCATCATCCGCTGCTATGATAGTACAACGCTGGTGATCGTTAGTCAGCATATTTCCTTGACCGTCATAATAGGAAGACGTGGTGTTGTTGACACGGTTCCAACGCCAGATATTTTCATCATAATCCACGTGGAGCACTAACAGTCCTTGACCATACATGGCGGCATCCCAACCTACCTTCTGCCTATTCTCCAACAGGTAATACTCATTAGGATTGGCATCGTTATAGATGACGAAAGTCTGTCCGCCGTCACAAAGTGGACGCATATCCTTGACCGTGGTCGGCTCTTTCAGTTCTATCGGGTCAAGCCAGCCCGCATATGCCAACTCAAAACTGGTATATGAGGGAGGAGTAAACTGATTTCCGGCGTAGCTGCCTTGATCCATGATGTCCCAATAGCTCATACCAAAGTTATTCCCTCCGGTATCATACATATCCGGCAGTCCGAGACAATGAGAGAACTCATGACAGATCGTACCGATACCGTTGGTAATATCACGACCTATCTCATCCCAGAAAATCTCGCAACCGCAAGCATACGTATTAAACGATAAGTCATCATTGATGCGCAGTGCTTTCCCGAAGTCTGACGACTCAAGGGTCCACTCGTGAGGCCATATCGTATTTGCATCACCACCGGAAGCCTCTCCTTTACCGGCATAAAGGATAAACACCTGGTCAACATAACCGTTGTTATCCCAGTCATAGGCTTTAAGGTCAAAGCCACTGCTGGTAAGTTCATCCGCAGCCTTACGGCATGCTTGTGCCACCATAGTACCCGGCCGGACATCATTGCTGCCACCGCCAGGAGCACCATAATAGGCATACTCTCTGTCGAGGGTTACCGGACCCACTACATCGAAGTCTAACTCAAACTGACCACGGCTCTGGTCATAAAAGTATTTCTTCACACTCCCCGTGAAGCCGAGTTTCTTCTTCGCAGCAGACAGCTCCATCGCATTGGCAACCTCATCATAGAACTTCTTGTTATGTCCTAAAGCGAATGACTTGTCCTTGAACTGCGTAAGGATGATCAGGCCCTTCCTCTTTCCTGTATATTCAATATGATCACCGCCAATATTTGCCTTCCTTATGGCAGCCCGCCTTGCAGCCCTTCTGGCATTAGCCTGAGCTCTCTTGGGTGCAGCCTTCGCAACTAATTCTTTGAGTTCCACATACTTGTAGAACGCTGTTCCTTCTTCTTGAATAAAACACCGGCCATCCTTAGCCTGCCAATAGCTAACGAATTCGTCACCCCGCAGTTCCACCCTGACGGTGGTGCCGTCACTAAGTGTTACGTTTTTCCAGATTCCTCTTTGCGCAGGAATGGCACTGGCTGTGGCTGTTACAGCGAGAAATAATAAAGCGATAATCAGTCTTTTCATAATGATAATTTTAATACGAGTAAAGGCAGGAGCCTCTCCCTTGGGGAAGACTCCTGCCTCTTTTGCCGTCAACGCGGCAGTGGTTTTGTTAGAAAGTTAACTTGGCAGGAGCACTTATTACTCTCTTCAAGCATTTTGCTATCTTTCCCTTATAAGGTTTATGAGTAGCATCCTTCTTGACACCCCATTGACTACTCTCCCTTGCTTTCTTCATGGCCTTCTTCACAGCCTTGGCTGCAGTAGCTGTCACCTCAAAGGTATCCAACTCGCCTGCATACATAGCTTGGCCTGCGTGATAGAAGAGGAAGAAGTTATAGGTAGCGTTTTCGGCATCATAGCCGGAATGTACGCCATAGGCTGACAGATCCGCATTGAAGTAGGTTTCGATGTCAGTAACCACAATGGGACCATTTTGACTATTGATACCGGTCTCTACAGCCTCAACGGATAGCCAGTTCTCATCAGCATAATAATGGAACTCCAGCGGATTTGACTCCATCCAGAACGGGGTCAGTTTGAAGTGGGTAGGATCACTGGTGCTCTGTGAGAGAATAGCCTCGCCGACAATCGGTGAAGTAGAACCCACTTTCTCCGGGAGCATACCCCAAGCATCACCATCCCTGTCGAACATCGCACTTACGTCAGCAACACCTAACGACAGGATACCTGCAGCCACATCCTCGAAGACCTCTGTATTGTCCTTGCTTGACTTGAACTTGAATTCGAAGACTTCCTCACCGACAGGTTCGCCACCGGCATAGATGACAGCAACAACCATATAGTTGCCTGTCTCCTCGTTGAACGGTATCTCACTGTCACCACTTGCTGTAACCTCTGTAGCTTCAATAGAGCCATCTTTGATACCGGCGATGATCTCATCTACATCAGCACCTGCAGGTACAATGACATACTTCACAGACTCTACATCCTCACCGAAGGTAAAGGTATTGCGGACATAATCATTGTCTGCGATATCTGTGAAACGTCCGGCATATTCACATTCAAGACTATAATCGGCAATCACATGACCTGGCAATGCAACAGCGAACAGACCACTTGCGTTGGCATCTAACCAATTACCACTATTATAGGCGGCCATGCTTATCAACATAGAGGTGGCAGGCATTGTAATGACACCGTCCTTCAATTTACCGAATAATTGTGGTGCATTGGATTTGATGAAATCAAGTGTATAACCATTGTTCATATACCCCTGTACATAACTTGTCATGGAAAATACGCCATACCCCCAATTTGTGGTTGTAGGACTATCCTCTACGTACACCCAGTCAGGATCTGTAGCATTGATTGTCAAATAACTGTCGGTAGTTTCATCGAAGTCTCCGGGATCATTATATTTATAATACTTTCCATAAGGATTCACCAAACGGTAATAACCTTCTTCCACCACATTCTTCTGGATAGGAACCTCGTAAACAATATTATCTACAGTAAATAAGCTTGCAATCAGGTCCTCACGGTATAAGGCTGTACCATAGTCAACCCATGCCGTTGCACCTGCCTTGAAGGAATAAGAAGACAAACCGTAGATGGTTGCCAGGTTTGCATCAGCGATACTGATGGTGATATCCTCATAGTTACCATACTCCACCTTGGTCGGATCGTAGCTTACGGGGATAATTGCTGAAGCCTGTCCGGCAGCGAAAGAAACGCTGCTGGGTATCGTAAAGATACTGTTGTCAGGCTTGTTAACAGTCAAAGGAACAGAGATGGCATCCTTGGTATCGACACGCAGTACCTCCACCTCAAAGCCGGAAGCCTTTGTGCTGATCTCGTGTATTGCGGGCAGCTGATCACTGAAATACACCTGACTGCCGCTTACTGTGGCAGGATCATAAGTGTAGTCATTGGTACAGGCACTGAAGACCATACCCATCAGTCCTGCCAACGCTACGAATGTATATTTAAATAAATTCTTCATATCAATGAGTTTTAATTGATCGTTACGTTATCAAAGATTACTGAGCCACCCAAGGTGTATAGAGATCTGAAGGATCCGGATTGTTCCAGCCCACCAGTGCCTTGTTGTTGTTCTGCTCATTCTGTATAATTACGAAGTTCATCCATGCCGGACGACCGTTGGTGTTCAAACGAACTAAGTCATACCAGTTGGTACCGGGATAACCACGGGTAACAGAATAGTTCAGACGCTTGATGTCGAAGAAGGTCTGGCCTTCACCCCAGAGTTCCACACGCTTCTGGAATACCACTTCATCAACCACCTCTTCAGTTGTCGTCTTACGGGTGACATAAGCCGGGTCACGATAAGTCTTCATGAAGTCGGTCAACAGTTGCAGGCCCTGGCCGGCATTCTGGTGTGCGGCAGCCTCAGCCTCGATAAAGTACATCTCCTCAACGCGCATGATCGGATAAGCAGCTGCGGCACCGATCTGATAGTCACCTGAATTACCCTGTGCCGGGCGGAACTTCAGGGAAGCCAACTCGGTCATAGTTTCTTTACATGCATCGGCAACTTCAGGAATATAGCGGTTCTTTGCAGCCAGCGGTGATCCTTCCGGAGCCTTGAACTCTGCCTTACGGAAGTCGGTATCACTGATACGGTCGTACATACGCTGGTCGATACAGTTGAACGGCATGTTAGAGCCACCGAAACCGGTATATCCGAAGGTAGTCTGGTTGCTCAACCAGGACGTCCAGTTGATGATACCGCTCTGTACGGTGTCATCCTCAGAAGTCTGCTGTGCTCCCCACATCCACTTGGAGATGTCATTGAAACCGGTACGCCAGTTCAGACAGTCCTCCTCGGTCATCGGTTGCACACGGGCAGTGTTGATAGCCAGACGGGCATACTTCTGTGCGTTGGCATAATCCTCAACCCACATATACAGACGTGCTTTCAAACCATAGACGCAAGCCAGGTCGGGCAACACATTGTCTTTATAGTCTGTCAGGTTGACGATATACTGTTCTGCATTATCCAAGTCTTTCAGGATAAATTCATACATCTCCTGACGGGTAGCACGCGGGTT
>JAFZPF010000205.1 GCA_017550455.1 Prevotella sp. | reverse complement strand
CATCCCCGCTGAGTTACTTCTCTTCCCCGATGAAAACCACTGGGTACTGAAACCACAGAATGGTATTCTCTGGCAGCGTACCTACTTCAATTGGCTGGATCGTTGGCTGAAGAAATAGTTTAGGGTTATTTTCGTGATTTCTTAATCTCGCAATCTCGCAATCTCGCAATCAAAATTAATAATCAAAATAATATGACACAAGAAAATTTGCAGAGTGATTTGAAAACTCAAGTAAAGACACTCAGAGATTCTGCTGCCATGCGTTGGACAGCATTGCTGTTACTGGCATTAGCCATGTTCTGCTCATACATCTTCATGGACATCCTGTCTCCGATCAAAGACCTGATGCTTTCAGAACGTGGCTGGGACTCAACAGCCTTCGGTACCATGCAGGGAGCAGAGACATTCCTCAATGTCTTCATCTTCTTCCTCATCTTCGCAGGTATCATCCTCGACAAGATGGGAGTCCGTTTCACGGCAGTCCTTTCAGGTGCTGTCATGCTGGTAGGTGCTATTATCAAGTGGTATGCCGTAGCCGACAGCTTTATCGGCAGTGGCTTAGAGACTTGGTTTACCAACAACCTCAACTACATCCCTGGCTTCGACGAGTTAGGTGTTTCTCCGTTCTATCTCGGTATGCCGGCATCTGCGAAGGTTGCAGCTATTGGTTTTATGATTTTCGGATGTGGTGTTGAGATGGCCGGTATCACCGTCAGCCGCGGTATCGTGAAGTGGTTTAAAGGTCGTGAGATGGCCCTGGCAATGGGTTCTGAGATGGCTTTGGCTCGTTTAGGTGTTGCTACCTGTATGATCTTCTCACCTTTCTTTGCCAAGTTAGGTGGTCATATCAGTGTTTCCCGTTCTGTTGCCTTCGGTGTGGTATTGCTGATGATCGCCCTGATCATGTTCATCGTCTATTTCTTCATGGATAAGAAATTGGATGCTCAGACAGGTGAGGCAGAAGAGAAAGACGATCCATTCAAGATCAGTGACCTCGGACAGATCCTTACCAGTAGCGGATTCTGGTTGGTTGCTTTATTGTGCGTGCTCTATTACAGTGCTATCTTCCCCTTCCAGAAGTATGCCGTCAACATGCTGCAGTGTAACCTGACCTTCACAGAAGTGGATCCTAACTCCTTCTGGGCCGGTTCTACCGTAACCATCGTACAGTATCTCATCATGCTGGTTGTTGCGGCAGCTGCTTTTGCCAGCAACTTCATGAAGCAGAAGAGTATGAAGTACGGATTACTCTGTCTGTCTGTCGTTGCCCTTGTTATCTTCTGCTATATGGGTTATATGCGTCAGTCTGCAGAGACGGTATTTGCTGTATTCCCACTGCTGGCCGTAGGTATCACCCCGATCCTTGGCAACTATGTTGACCATAAGGGTAAGGCCGCTTCCATGTTGGTATTAGGTTCTTTGTTACTGATTGCCTGTCACCTTACCTTTGCCTTCATCCTCCCGGCACTGAAGGGTAATATGATAGGTGGCATCGTGGTGGCTTACCTGACCATCTTGGTATTGGGCTCCAGCTTCTCACTGGTTCCTGCTTCTTTGTGGCCCAGCGTACCAAAGCTTGTGGATGCAAAGATCATCGGTTCTGCCTATGCACTGATCTTCTGGATTCAGAACATCGGTTTGTGGCTGTTCCCGTTGTTGATTGGTAAGGTGCTCGACAAGACTAACCCTGGTGTTACCGATCCTACTCAATACAACTACACAGCCCCGCTGGTGATGCTCGCCTTCTTAGGTGTAGCTGCCCTGATACTGGGTCTTGTCCTGAAAGTTGTTGACAAGAAGAAAGGCTTAGGTTTGGAAGAACCGAACATTAAATAGTTTAGGGTTTACGGCTTCGCCGTGATCATCGGCTGCACCTCAGCAATATGAGTAAACTCTATTGCATTGGATAAATCGTTCACGCTCGGTAATTTAAGAGCCAGCTCTTATTACCCTCGCTTAATCACGATTTTCGGTTTGCACGATAATTAGAGTTTAGTGAACTCTTTGGGGACAGGCTCATAAACGTGCCTGTCCTCACCTTTAAACTCACCACTATTTTTTTAATACAACATAAATCCCCTCCTAGGAGATTATTCTTCACTTTTCACTCTTCATTCTTCACTTAACAATCATGCTCAACGAATCAAAGAAGAACCGTTGGATGATCCTTTTCATGGTATCATTCATCATGATGATGGGATATGTCTTTTGGGATATCGTCTCTCCATTGTCCACCACCCTGAAAACACCGATAGAAGAAGGTGGTATGGGGTGGACATCCGCTGAATACGGTTTCTTCGCCGGTTCATACAGCATCTTCAACATCTTCCTGTTGATGCTCTTCTTTGGGGGAATCATCCTCGATAAGATGGGCATCCGTTTTACAGGTATCCTCGCCACCGGACTGATGTTCGGGGGAGCAGCCTTAAACTGGTATGCCGTAGCATTTATCTCCCCGTTGATAACGACACAACCTGCCTTTACGTTGTTTGGGATGATCCCCGAGACCGTGAAAGTGCAGGTGTTGGTATCTGCCGTAGGCTTCGGACTCTTCGGTGTGGGTTGTGACATCACAGGTATCACCATCTCAAAGATTGTGACCAAGTGGTTCAAAGGCTATGAACTGGCATCGGCGATGGGTGTGCAGGTAGCTATGGCACGTTTAGGCACTGCCAGTGCCATCAGTTTCAGTCCGTTGATAGCTAACAGCTTTGGTATTCCGGCATCACTGCTGGTGGGTGGTGTATTACTGCTCCTCGGACTGCCTACCTTCTTCGTATATATCATCTACGACCGTCGTTTTGACAAGGAACAGTCACAGGAGAATATCCGTATTGAGAAGAAGGAAGACAGTACTTTCAGCATGAATGATTTCATGCAGACCCTCCGCAATCCCGGTTTCTGGTTGATAGCCTTCCTATGTGTCTTCTTCTACAGCAGCATCCGTCCGTTCCTGAAGTTTGCCAGTGATCTGATGGTCAACAAATATGGTATCCAGGAGATCACTGCCGGATGGATCGTCTCTATCCTACCCTATGGCACCATCATCCTCACTCCTCTGTTCGGTCATCTCTACGACCGTATCGGCAAGGGTGCCACCCTGATGCTCATCGGTTGTGTGATCGTGACAGGCAGTCATATCCTGTTGGCCCTACCCTTCTTCCACTCCACCCTTTATGCATGTATTATCATGTGTTTCCTCGGAATAGCCTTTTCGCTGGTTCCCAGTGCGATGTGGTCGAGTATCCCGAAGATCGTGCCCCTGAAACAGTTGGGTACAGCCTATTCCATCATCTATTTCGTGCAGAATATCGGACTGATGATCGTACCTGTCTATATCGGTAAGATCATCGATGACTATACCGTAAATAATGTCACTGATTTTACGGTTCCCATGACCGTCTTTGCCATCTTCGGCATCATTTCCATCCTATTAGCATTGGCGCTGAAAATGATCGACAGACAGAAACATTACGGTCTCGAACAGAGAAACATAAAATAAATGGATAAATCAACTTTGGCAAGTTGATTTAAAGGGAATGGAAAGGGAGTTAAAAGGGAGTTAAAAGGACAATACCCTTGCACACTCGCATAACATATGTCCCTTTAACTTCTAAGCGAAGCGATAACTTCCCTTTAACTTCCCTTTAACTTCCAATGAAGTTGAGCTTGCGAAACTTAAATGATAATTGTCTCTAAACCCTAAACTCTAGACTCTAAACCAGCAAACTTCTTTCGCCCTTTGAAATAATACTGCCAAAGGATGCTGAACGACGAACGCTCTTTGATATCGTGAGAGACGACCGTTGACTGTATCTCTTCACGAACGGACTTGTATTCCGGCAACCATTTCTTGAAATCACGACGAGCCCTGAACACTGCTTTGAAATCACCCCAGTGACGTTCCAGCAACAGGAATTTCCAGGCAGCTACATAATCCAGGATCCAACGCCAGCGCATGACCCCTTTCAACTCATTCTCAGGAAGGTTCTTATACAACATCGTAAGATTATTCCTGAAATTAAGATAGGTCTTAAACGGATTGTTCTTCGGCAGTGTACCACCACCCACATGATACACTTCACTGTCGGGGATGCATACAATCTTACGCCCTTTCAGACGTAAGCGCCAACACATGTCAATCTCTTCGTTATGAGCAAAGAAACGACCATCCAGTCCACCGATCTCTGCATAATCCTTTGAGCGGATCATCATACAGGCACCCGTAGCCCAGAGACACTCCTGGACATAGTCATACTGTCCTTCATCCGTCTCCACCGTATCCATCACCCGGCCACGGCAATAGGGATAACCATAATAGTCGAGGAATCCGCCACAGGCACCGGCATACTCAAAACTGTCCCTGTTGTAGATCGACAACAGCTTAGGTTGACAGGCAGCCACCTCCGGATGATTATCCATATATTCCACCAACGGTGTGAGCCAATGATGGGTCACCTCAATATCACTGTTCAGCAAGACAAAGTATTCGGCATCAATGGTCGCTAATGCTTTGTTATAACCATCGGCAAAGCCCCAGTTCTTCTCCAAAGGAATGCGTACCACCTCCGGGAAATGCTCCTTCAGCAGTTCCATGGAATCATCGGTGGAGGCATTATCGGCAACAAAGACGGTAGCACTCTGCTTGGAATATTCCATGACCGTAGGCAGATATTCCCGCAACATCTTGCTTCCATTCCAGTTTAGGATGACAATAGCTATTTTACACATACCTTTAAAGCTGTTTTGTTAAAATTAAAATCTCCCAGACGAACTGTTACCAACTGGTTGTCCAACGATGGATCAGCCTCCGACGGGGAGAGCTCCACACGGATATAGTTCTTGGTAAACCCATGCATGGCCTTACCACGGGTGGCTTTCTCGAAAAGCACCTCTGCCTCCGTACCGACAAACCGCTCGTAGAAAGCATAGGTCTTCTGGTCAGACAGATCCAAAAGGAGTTTACTCCTCCGCTTCTTCTCACTGTCGGGCACTACATAAGGGATTTTCAAGGCTGCTGTGCCGGGACGCTCAGAATAGGGAAAGACATGCAACTGGGTGACATCCAATGACTGAAGGAACTGATAACACTCCTCAAAGCATTCCGGGGTCTCTCCCCTGCAGCCCACCATCACATCGACACCGATGAAAGCATCGGGCATCAATGATTTGATGAGTTGTATCTTATGGGCAAACAAAGCACTGTCGTATCTGCGGTGCATCAGTTGTAACACAGCATCCGACCCACTCTGCAAGGGGATGTGGAAATGGGGCATGAAGGCACGACTGGTGGCACAATAACGAATCAGTTCGTCATCCAACAGGTCGGGCTCTATACTGCTGATACGATAACGCTGGATGCCTTCCACCTGATCAAGGGCCTTTACCAAGTCGGTAAAACACTCACCGGTGGACTTCCCGAAATGACCGATATTCACACCGGTAAGCACGATCTCCTTACCACCCTCTTCCACCACTTTCTCTGCCTGGCTGACAAGACTGGCGATAGAGGGATTACGACTGAAACCGCGGGCATGGGGTATCGTACAGTAGGTACAGAAATAATCACAGCCATCCTGTACTTTCAGGAAATAACGGGTGCGGTTACCACGGGAACAACTGGGAGCAAACGAGCGTATATCCTTCAGTTTCTTGACATATACCTGCTCCTTGGGGTTCTCCTCCTGTGTCCATGCATCATTGAGATATTGTATCAGCTGGGCTTTCTCATCCGATCCCAAGATCAGATCGACACCCTCGATCTTCGCAATCTTTTCGGATGACAACTGCGCATAACAACCGGTAACGACAACAAAAGAACCGGGATTCTCACGTACCATGCGGTGGATAGCCTGACGACATTTACGGTCGGCAACCTCCGTCACGCTACAGGTATTGATCAGACAGATATCTGCTTTCTCCTTGCCTCTCACCTCACAGACACCCATCTCTTGCAACATCTTTGCAAAAGTAGAGGTCTCTGAGAAGTTGAGCTTACAACCCAAAGTGTAATACTTGGCCTTCTTTCCCTGAAAAACAGCACTATCAATCATTTACCTAATTACCCTATACCAGATTTCCTAACTATGAACTATAAACTATGAACTATCATTTCATCCCCCTTACCTTATAGATAAGGTCCTTCGCTGCATTGATCTCCTGAAACTTCTTCTCGGCAGCCTTACGCACATCCTCACCCAACGTTGCCACCTTGTCGGGATGATGCTTCAGTGCCAGTTTACGATATGCCTTACGCACCTCCTCATCAGTAGCGTTGGGAGAGATCTCCAACACCTTATAGGCAGCATCCACATTCGTGCCGGCATCCTGCAGGTTCAACATCGAATCTACCTCTGCATCAGAGAGTTGTAAGGCACGGGCAACCGACCGCAAAGCGTTGATCTCTTCAGCTACCACGGCCCCGTCGCACTTACTGATCTGAGCCAGGAAAGAGAGCAACTGCAGTCGCTGGGAATACGACATGTTACGGGCTATCTGCTGACAGCATTCCATCACCACATTGTGATAACTGCCCGGCTGCTGGGCATCACGCCTTTTCTGTTCTTCAAACAGACGTTTAAGAATCTGATTACCCTCATTGACGGCCTCAGGACCGAAATTAGAACGGAGGAACGCACGGACATACTCCATCTCACTGTGCATCACCTTACCGTCAGCACGGATGATATACGATGCCAACACGAGGATGCTGAACAGAAAACTGTTCCGCTGCCCCATATTCACATTGGTGTTACGACCGTAACGGTCATAGTAACTGCTCTCGGAGGTATTTCGGGTTTCATAACGGGTCTCGGCATTCTCATCACCGGCGAACATGCCCAGCATCTGTTCAAAGAATGAAGCGATGACAACACCTGCAAGAGCTCCCAGAGGTCCTGCACTCATAAAACCGAGAATTCCACCAATCCATTTAACTGCTGACATATCCTTCGTATGATAAAAGAAAAGAGATGACCTACAGATCATCTCTCGTTGTCGGGGTGACAGGATTCGAACCTGCGACACCCTGGTCCCAAACCAGGTGCGCTACCGGGCTGCGCTACACCCCGTTCCTTTTCATTAGCGGATGCAAAGGTACACAGTTTTTCTGAACCCACCAAATTTTTATTCGATTATTTTCAATCAATTGTTTACAGCAGCCCGATATGAGGTTTTCACCAATTTGCAAAAGCTTTGTATTTCATTACCTTTTATGCGACAACATTCTCCTTATATATCTGAAAGAGAGACAAAGTCCCGTTACAGAAACGATCGTGCCCCCAAGTAACAACGCCCACATGATAGCCAGACGTAACACTGGATGGTTCACGAAGAAAGGAATATTCAAGGCATGCAGACCGGAGTACATCCATTTGCCTGCGCGTTTATTCGTGTTATAATATCGGCAAGAGCCATCGCTGGGATTGATATAATAGACACTCTTATCCTCATCGTCAACGGAAACACGACAGACAGGCAAAGGAAGTTTATGCTTCTGACTAACGTAATAATTATCATATTCATTCATCATTACTGTTTCCATTATTACTGGATGATGAATCATATCCACGATTCGCCTGCATTTCTTCTCATCGAGTGTCACACGTTTTACCACGGTATCGGCCGCATCCACAAGATAATGCTCTTTGTTCGTCCAAACCTGATAGAAGGGCATTCCTCCCATTTCCATCAACGATAGTCTGCGCACATCATCAGCAGCAAGAACCTTCCGGCAGTCCAAACGGAAAAGTTCCGGTGATAATTGGTTTGCGTATATTTGGCGAGCGCTATGCTGATCATGAACCGGCCATATTATTTTTGGAGCATCGGCAAGCGACATATAGCCGCTGAATATCCAAGTAAGCACAAACAGTCCGAAGATAAGTCCTGTCAGATGATGCCACCGGAACAGAGGCTTCGCATAGGGAGTGATGCCGCGCTTTTCCCCTTTACGTCTGCGTGCCAAGTACATTGAACGGATTCCAACAATGATGCCGGCAATAACCATAACGATACCGAAACCAGAGATCCACAATACTGTACTGGTCCACGGCTGCCTGCCCTCGGCTCTCAACTTAGTGATGTATATCCAATGCGGAATGGCACCTATCCATGCCCAAAAGCGACTGCTGCTGTCGGTCATCTGAAGCACCTGCCCGTTACGGGATGAAACGTAAAGTTCCGTTCCACATCCATCATCAAATGAGTAATGATAGATCGGATACTCTTTGAAAGGCATGGCTCCAATCAGCCAAACGTCAATATTTCGCAACGTATCCTTCAAGACAGGTAAAGATGAAGACCAATTTGCGGCAACCGCTTGTAATTGATTCGCATTGAAACCGCTTATCTCCTGTCCGTTAGAAGCATCTGTCAGGTATTCCTTTTCTTCTGTCGTAATGCGCCAAACGCTTGTCTCCCCTATTCTCTCCAGCATAGCTGATGAAACACCCTCGTCACAGAAAGACCAAGGGGAACCGTCATTGACAGATGAAGGGAGTATGCGGCCGGTATGCTGTACACGTTGCTCATCGTTTACACTGGGATAGCTGTGATACATCATGACCATACCCGACAGGAACCACATGAGGAACAGGATACTGAGCACTGTGCCCAATATCCTGTGGATTCTCATAAACAGAACGCCTGCTTTCATAATCAGAGATCGAATGTTGCCGTAAAGCGCACGTTACGTCCTTCCTCTGGAACATAACCAGTCGTGCTGACAGCATACATATAATAGGTCTTATCGAAAATATTATTGAAGTTCAGCTGCAGTTTCCAGTGATTCTTAAACTTGTAACTCACCATAGCATTGGCGATGGCATAAGGATCAAAGGTCATCGTGTTAGCGGCGTTGACAAACACCTTACTTGAGTAATTGAATCCTGCTCCGACTTTCAAGCCCTTCAATGCCTGACCGAAATCATAGAATGCCCACCCATAAGCCATGTGCTTCGGTGCGTGCTGCAAGTAATTGCCTGCCTGTGTATTTGCCGCATACTCGGTTACAGAGAATTCCTTCAGTTTTGCTATAGTCAGTGAATAACCGGCATCGAGCGTGAGTGCATCGAATGGTATGGCTGTAAAACTCAGTTCAAGACCTTTAGAGTCGGCACGTCCTACCTGTCCAGACACATTAGTGCCGTCATCGAGCTTACCAAGACTCTGTACCATATTGTTTTTAACGATGTAGAAAGCAGAGAAATCAGCTTGTAGGCGGTCACCAAAATTAATATGTGAACCTACCTCATACTGCTGTCCGGAGATCGGTTTGTAAACCGTGCCGTTAATATGTTCTGCATCCAGTTTCTTACCATCGCTGCCGATATAGATATATCCGTCTGAAACGGCTGTACGGGTTGGCTTGAAGAAACTGCTCATCGACGCATAGACATTGAATTTGTCATTAAACTCATAGAGTGCACTCAGACGGTAGGTCAACGCATTGTTGTGCTCACTTGTCTTGGGATCTTTTGAGGTAATCACCTTATCATCGCTATATACCATCTGGTAGTTGCGGTGGAAGTAGTCATAGCGAAGACTTGCCAACACGGTGAACTGTGGTGTGAAATGAATATAATCGCCGACGTGCAGACTGTAGTCTTGCTCCCACTCGAGACTTCTCTTCTGCCAGGGACAGTCGATATTTCCCTGATTCAGTTGAGGATTCACAACCGACAGTATCGCGTTCTTTCCTGGACCAGAAGCTGCAGAGCCATAGGAAGAGCGCCATCGTGGGAGATACAAGTTGGAATAATTGGTTGAAAAGAGCAGGTCGTGCTTGATTTCACCTGTTTGAGCTTTTCCGTGCAGTTCCAGCTGGTTTTGCAGCAAGTTGGTCTCATACGCAAAGAGGAAACCTGTTCGTTTGATCGAATCGGTGTTGATGTAGGTTTTGTTATTCCCATTCATGTAATAGTACTTATAAATGGGATTGCTTGAGGTAAGATAACTGAGTCCCTCAGATGCATAATAGTCCAGATCGTCATAGTAGTAGGAAAGTAAGTCAACAAGTCTCCATCCTGATTCTCCAAATGTGTGCGTGTATTTCAGGGCTATGGTCAGATCCTTGTCTGTCAGATGATCTTTCGGATCATTGAAACGTGTACGTCTGTCGATATATGAAGGGATATCACCGGCATCCCACACTTTCTTGTCATTCTTGTCATAGATATCAGATGTGAAGTGGGGCTGTCCGGTATCTGTTCCATAATAGTCGTCCTTTGCGGATACAGAGAAATTCAGTTTGTCCCAGTCGCTAAGACGGAAATCCAAGGCAAGCCACGCATTATAAGCCTTGTTGTCTGTGTGACGCCATCCTTCTCCCCCACTCATTGAGAAGTCTGTACGGAAGTTTATACCTTTTGCGATACTTCCGCTGGCTCCACCGTTCACCGTATAACGTCCCCAGCTGCCGATACCCATACCGGCATTAACATGTTTCTGTGCGGTGGGCTGTTTATGAATCACATTTACCACACCACCCAGTGCAGAATGCCCGAACATAACAGATGCCGCACCCTTCAATACCTCAACACTCTGTACAGAGGCGAGACTGGTACTTGGCGCTGACTGATAGAGATTGTGGCGCTCGTCACGGATTCCGTCATTCAACAAAACAAAGTCAGAGAAGCCGCGGATGGTGAAATAAAGGAAGCCGCCATAGGAATTAATTGGGCGGATACCTGTCACTGTACGTGCAGCATCGTTCAAGTCTCTCAGGTCGAGAAGTTCGATTTTCTCTCTACCCACGCTCGACACTGTCAAAGGCGCTTTATTCAAGGGAACAGGCAATTTTCCTACCGCCGTTGGTTTTTGATGGTAGCTGGTTACCACTACTTCATTAAGGTTAACTGTTGTGTCGTTGTCAATTTTATTTGCAACAGCACATAATGAACACAGACCCGTTAAGGTCAAAGCAAAAAGTTTTGCTTTCATAATAAAAAAAAATTAAAAAGTTAATAATTGCCTCCTTGACCCCGAAGAGACGTTTACCATTAGAAAAAGGCAGGTCTCCTGACTTCCCCGGAAAAGCTCGCCTTCCCACCGTATCAATAAAAACAGATGAACATCGGCAGTGGCTATGATGAGCTTTACATAAGAGGGGTTACAGTAGCGGGCACTGCTCAGGACTTACACCTGATTCCCTTTTAAAAACATGGTATGTAACCACGTCCACCTTAATCCAGCTACAAAGATAGTTATTTTTCTTTAGAAACCCAATAAATATCTATAATATATGGACATTTATCGTAAAAAACAGAAGAAAATGATCCGGGAAAATGGAAAACAGATCATTTCAGAGACCGTGAACAATCTTTTTCCTATTAATAATGGAATGATTATTTGATGTCGTTTTCAATTTCCAAAGGAAGGCATCCACCAGACGCAGTCAACCGGTCGGTAGTGAGATGTGCCACATGAACAGTGCATGCGAATGCTGATGTGCTGAGCCTGCGCCGTGATGTCTTTTCAGGGACGGGTGCTGCCGGCTCCGGACAACGATCATAAGGGTTCGGTTCGCCCTACGACGGTGAATGCCAATGGTTTATAACAGGTCGGTCTGGAAGTTGAGCGACTGTATCTTAATGTCGAGGTGTCGCAGCTGGGCAGAGTAGGAATCTATCTGCTTGCTGAGTTCTTTCACATCGATGACAGTCACCATCTTGATTTCCGAACGACTGTAACGGTCTTGTCCAGACGATGCCGTGTCGAACACGTTGCGCAGGGCTCCTATGCGCATGGTCAGCACATCTTTCTCTGCCATCAACTGTGTCAGCGTCTTTCCTTCCTCATCGGTCGTCTGCATATTGGTGGTGTTGATGCGCCAGATGATCGTCTCCAGTTTCTTCAGGCAATCATCGAGTTCCTTCATCAGTTCCTTCGGCTGCTCAGAAGGCTCATCGCCTTCCTGTACCTTCACGTTGTTCTGTATGCGCTGTCCCAGTTGTTGGATGCGCTTCTGTAGATCCTTACGGATGCTTAATGCTTCTGCCAGTTTCATTTCCTCAAATATTTGTTTGTTGCAAATTTAATAATTATTACTGAATTTGTTATACGATGCCACAAAAATAATGAGAATACTCATAAGTCTATTGTATCTTTGTATTCATAAACAAAAGACTGGCTCCGTCTGATATAGTATCCTACGGAATGGATAATCTTAATCCATATGATTCCTACTTGTTAAAGGTGAAGTAAAACCAGTCTGATATACTATAACTTTTACCGGCGTAGAATATCTCACCCCGAAAATAAATAAATAAATAACGATCATTCCGGGTTGATTCTTAAATGATCTGTCTTAACTTTTGCACGAATCATTTTGGCTCCGGCTATAAGTGATTTCCCAAGTGACTTTTGTCATTAATAATTCTTTTTTATCTTTCCAAAATTGAGGTATCTGTTCTTAAACCATATAAAGGTGGCAGCTTCTTCTGGAGGGCAGACCTTCAGAGTACGATCCACAAAATCTTCTAAGGATAATGCCTGGATCTTGTGCTTATACTCGGGAAGTAGCTCGTCTTGCAACGATTTT
>JAFZPF010000204.1 GCA_017550455.1 Prevotella sp. | reverse complement strand
GCACTTCCAAATACTACTCGATGGATCCCTTCCATGAGAGTAATGATGACAGTGCTATTGACTATGCAGCCGCCGGCAAAGCGATGATGGATGCGATGAAGGCAGTTCGTAAGGATGCTATATGGGTGATTCAAGGATGGACGGAGAATCCACGCCCGGAGATGGTTGACCCGATGAACAACGGTGATCTGCTGGTGTTGGATCTTTTCTCTGAATGCCGTCCGATGTTCGGTATCCCCAGCATATGGAAACGTGATGAAGGTTACAAACAGCACGACTGGCTTTTCTGTATGTTGGAGAATTTCGGGGCTAATGTAGGCTTGCACGGAAGGATGGATCAACTGCTCAACAACTTCTATCTGGCACGTACTCAGCATGGTCATCATCTCAAGGGTATCGGCTTCACGATGGAAGGATCGATGAACAACCCCGTGATGTTCGAGTTGATGAGTGAACTGCCATGGCGTCAAGGTACACTCACCAAAGAACAGTGGATCAAGGAGTATGTACGGGCACGTTACGGACTGTATGACATCGACCATACCAGCATCCTGACAGAGATAGACAAGGCGTGGGAGATACTCATCAACAGCATCTACAACTGTCCTGCAGGCAACAACCAGCAGGGTCCTCACGAGAGTATCTTCTGTGGCCGTCCATCACTGAACAACTTCCAAGCCTCGTCTTGGTCGAAGATGAAAAACTACTACGATCCCGATGCCACCCTCGAGGCTGCACAGCATCTTATCAAGATAGCCGACCGGATGAAAGGTAACAACAACTTCGAATACGACCTGGTGGATATCTGTCGACAGGCACTTGCCGACCAGGCGAGAATACAATACCTCAAGACAATTGCTGATTACAATGCTTTCAGAAGGAGTGCCTTCCAAAGAGACTCAAAACGTTTCCTCGACATGCTATTGTTACAGGATGAGTTGCTGGCTACCCGACCGGAGTTTAAGGTTGGACGATGGATCAGTGAAGCACGTAATGCCGGCACATCAGCTGCTGAGAAAGATCTCTACGAATGGAATGCAAGAGTACAGATAACCACCTGGGGCAACCGTTATTGTGCAGATACCGGCGGACTGCGTGACTATGCGCATAAAGAGTGGAGTGGACTGTTGAAAGACTTTTACTATAAGAGGTGGAAAAGTTATTTCGATGCACTCGACCATCAGTTAGTAATAGGAACCCAGCCACAGCCAGACATGTTGGGTAGTGGCGTAAATGCGAACAAGACAGCTTCCGAGCTCTTCGCCATGGCTCTGCCACAGGATGTAAAACTCGACTACTATGCCATGGAAGAACCTTGGACCGTGGCACACAACAGTTATTCCGCCGAACCGGAAGGTAACTGTATAGAAATGGCAAAACGTGTAATAGAAACATTAACGAAATAAGGTGATGACAAAAAACAACAAGCGACTACTCTCCTTGGATGTGCTCCGTGGTATCACCGTGGCAGGAATGATTCTCGTCAACGACGGTTACGGTGAGTCGTTTACCGTACTCAAGCACTCCACGTGGAACGGCATGACACCTTGTGACCTGGTCTTTCCGTTCTTCCTTTTTATCATGGGAATCAGCACGTATCTATCCTTGCGGAAGTTTCAGTTTCATGCCACAAGACCTGTTGTGTGGAAGATTATCCGACGTACGGTGATTATCTTTGCTATCGGACTGGCCATCAACTGGTTCGACAAGGCGATAGGTGGTGACTGGTTTCCCTTGCATACCATCCGTATCATGGGTGTCATGCAGCGCATCGCCTTGTGTTACTGCGCAGTCTCCCTCATCGCCTTGAGTATCAACCATAAATACCTGTTGCATGTTGCCTTTGGACTGCTCATCATCTATGCGTTCATCCTCCTCTACGGCAATGGATATGCACAGAGTGCGGAGAATATCGCGGCCCGTATAGACAATGCCGTCTTCGGTTATGACCATCTGTATCATAAGAGCCCGATAGATCCCGAAGGACTCCTTGGGACCATCTCCGCCATCGCCCATACCTTGTTAGGATTCTTTGCCTGTAAGATGATGATGGAAGCGAAAGATACCCAAGAGAAAGTATTACGGTTCTTACTCTTTGGAGGCATCCTCGTCATTGCCGGATATCTGCTTTCGTACGGCATGCCACTGAACAAACGGATATGGTCACCCAGTTATGTGCTGATGACATGCGGACTATGCTCACTGTTGCAGGGAATCATTATGTATATCTTGGATCTCAGACAAAGCAAGCAGAATGCACTGACCACATTCTTCCTGATCTTTGGTATCAACCCGCTCTTCCTCTATGTGTTGAGTGAAGCGCTGGCCATCATCTTCGGCCATACGGGGATCAGTACCCTGATATACAATCCTATTCATGCTGTTATCACCCACAACTGTTGGGCGTCGTGCTGTTATGCCATCGTCTTCACCCTGATCTGCGGAGCCTTTGGCTATCCACTCTACAAAAAGAAGATATACATTAAGATTTGATAGGGGGATAGTGACTATAGGAACTATAGGATTCTATAATAGGAAAAATAGGGAGACACCTACACACGAAATGATGGATCCCAGGATATTCTGTAGGGTGACCGGTGTCTTGAAAAGCCAATGTGAAGGATAGATGATCAATATCGGTGACAAGGCCATCAACGTGGAGGCAATTCCTGCCGCCGTATATTGCAAGGCCATCAGTGATAATCCCACCCCGATAAAAGGACCGAAGCAACAGGCAAGGACTACGAGCAGATAGCCTTTCTTATCCTTGCTACATCTACGGAACTCCCCCAATCCCTGATGCAGCCACATCAGGAGGAAGAAAAAGATAAAACCACTGATGCATCGGATCATGTTTGCACTGAAAGGCAATACATTCTCTATCGATGGAAGGATATCTGCGGGAACAGCATGGACATAATGATCCAAACCAACCTTGCTGAGTACCAGTCCGAAGCCCTGCCCCAAACCGGCTCCTATGGCAAACAACACGCCCTGCCAGGGTAGTTTGAGTGCTACCTTATGTCCTTCTGAACGACCTAAGATAGATATGGCAATACCCGTTAATGTGATAGCCATGGCTAAGAGATTGTTCCAAGTGAGATGCTGCCCTAACATAACCCATGCCGCGAAAGCCGCCGCTGCCGGAGAAAGAGTCATCATCAACTGACCATAGAGGGAGCCGATCATGATATAACTCTTGAACAGACAGTAATCTCCCATCACATACCCTACGAATCCTGACAATGCCAGCCAAAACCATGTCTTGCCATCGGCATACACCGGATAGGGAGCACCCAGGAAATACCAGCATAAGACAGCAATGAAGAGAGTCGTGATGAACATTCGCCAGACATTACTCACAAAGACGCCCCACCGCTTGGAGAGCACCTCACTGACCAAAGCTGATCCCATCCATAGGAAAGCTACGACTAACGATATGATTTCACCTAAAAACTGCATCTGCGTGCAAAGTTACGGAAAGCCGAGCGGAATGCAAAAGAAAAAGTCCATTTTCTTTCATTCCCGAGGCGGAGTAACTTCGGCAAAAGCCAAAGTTACGTAAAAACGAGAGCAGAACAAAATAATCTGTAAATTATTTTTTTTGCCGAGTGCATTGTAACTTCGCTGTTAATAGCAAAGTTACGTAAAGTCGAGTGGAATGCAAAAGAAAAATAACTTTTTTCTTTGTTTTGCCCTCGTTTATTCGTACCTTTGCAGAAAATTACAAAAGAATAATTGTTTTCAAACAAATGAATATATTAGAACTCAGTGAACAAGAGATAGGCAGACGCGAGAGTCTGCAGGAGTTGCGTAACATGGGTATTAACCCCTACCCTGCCGCAGCATACCCTACCAATGCTTTCAGTGTTGACATCCGTAATGACTTCCGTGACGAGGATGAGCCCAGGCAGGTGTGTATCGCCGGTCGTATGATGAGCTGCCGTGTCATGGGTAAGGCTTCCTTTGCGGAAATACAGGATTCAAAAGGAAGGATACAAGTTTATGTCACCCGCGATGATATCAATGCAGCTTGTGAGGCATACGCTGCTGCTGAGGAAAAACAAGGTAGCCAGCCCATCGACTATGCCACTTTCAAGCGTCTCCTGGATATCGGTGACTTTATTGGGATCAAGGGCTTCGTCTTCCGTACAAAGACAGGAGAGATTTCAGTACATGCTAAGGAGATGACTCTGCTGAGCAAGAGCTTGAAGCCCCTGCCTATCGTTAAGTATAAAGACGGTGTGGCTTATGATAAGTTTGACGACCCGGAGTTACGCTATCGTCAGCGTTATGTTGACCTGGTGGTTAACGAGGGCGTCAAGGATACTTTCCTGCAGCGTGCCACAGTACTGAGAACCATGAGGAATGTGCTCGATGAGCACGGATATACCGAGGTGGAGACCCCTACCCTGCAGATGATTGCCGGTGGAGCCTCAGCACGTCCGTTCATCACGCATTTCAATGCGCTCAACCAAGATATGTATATGCGTATCGCTACCGAGCTTTACCTTAAGCGACTGATCGTAGGTGGTTTCGAAGGTGTTTACGAGATTGGAAAGAACTTCCGTAACGAGGGTATGGACAGAAACCATAACCCGGAGTTCACCTGCATGGAGTTGTACGTGCAGTATAAGGATTACAACTGGATGATGTCATTCACAGAGCAGTTGCTGGAGAAGATCTGTGTAGCTGTCAACGGTAAGCCTGAACGGGAGATCGACGGACAGATCATCTCTTTCAAAGCGCCCTATCGCCGTCTGCCCATCCTCGAAGCCATCAAAGAGAAGACCGGTTTCGACTGTGAGGGTAAGAGTGAAGAGGAGATACGTGCATTCTGTCTTTCCAAGGGCATGGATGTGGATGAGACCATGGGTAAGGGAAAACTTATCGATGAACTCTTCGGAGAGTTCTGTGAAGGTACTTTCATCCAACCGACCTTTATCACCGACTATCCTGTTGAGATGAGTCCTCTTACGAAGATGCACCGTTCAAAGCCCGGTCTTACCGAGCGTTTCGAGTTGATGGTCAACGGTAAGGAGTTGGCAAATGCTTATTCCGAGCTCAACGACCCCATCGACCAGGAAGAACGCTTCATTGAACAGATGCGACTGGCTGACAAGGGTGATGACGAGGCTATGGTCATCGACCAGGACTTCCTGCGTGCCCTGCAGTATGGCATGCCACCGACATCAGGTATCGGTATCGGCATCGACCGACTGGTCATGCTGATGACAGGCAAGACATTCATACAGGAAGTGCTCTTCTTCCCACAGATGAAACCGGAGAAGAAGATTCCACAGAGCAGTGTCGCCGAGTGGGCAGCCATCGGGGTTCCCGAAGAGTGGGTTCCCGTACTCCGTAAAGCCGGCTTCAACATGATTTCCAACATCAAGGAGGAGAAAGCTCAGGGACTGCAACAGAAGATCGGTGATATCGTGAAGAAATACAAGCTCACCATGACAAAGCCATCCGTCAGTGATGTACAGGGATGGATAGAAAAGGCCAATAACGCAGAATAAGGATGTATAACTGCGGTAATATAGCTATCATCGGCGGCGGTAGCTGGGCTACCGCTATAGCCAAGATCGTACTGGACCATACCCAGCACATCGGATGGTATATGCGCCGTGATGACCGCATTGAGGATTTCCGTAGGATGGGTCATAACCCTGCCTATCTTACCAGTGTACATTTCGACATCGACAAGATCTTCTTCTCGAGTGACATCAATAAGATCGTACAGAACTACGACACGCTGATCTTCGTCACTCCTTCTCCCTATCTGAAGAACCATCTGAAGAAGCTCAAGACACGCATTCGTGATAAGTTCATCATCACAGCCATCAAGGGTATCGTGCCTGATGAGAATCTCGTCTGTTCGGAATATTTCCATCAGGTATATGATGTGCCGTATGAGAACCTGGCATGTATCGGTGGTCCGTCACATGCCGAAGAGGTGGCCCTCGAGAGATTATCCTACCTCACCATCGGTTGTATGGACAAGGAGAAGGCACAGAGCTTTGCCAACCTGATCACCAGCGATTTCATCAAGACGAAGACATCCACCGATGTGGTGGGCATCGAATATTCCTCTGTGCTGAAGAATGTGTATGCCATCGCAGCCGGTATCTGCAGTGGACTGAAATATGGAGACAATTTCCAGAGTGTGCTCATGGCAAATGCCATTCAGGAGATGAACCGTTTCCTTACCGCTATCTATCCGCTGGAGAGAAATATCAACGACTCGGTGTATATGGGCGACCTCCTTGTGACAGGCTACTCCAATTTCTCCCGTAACCGTACTTTCGGAACGATGATCGGCAAGGGCTACAGTGTGAAGAGTGCACAGATAGAGATGGAGATGATTGCTGAAGGATTCTTCGGAACCAAGTGTATGAAAGAGATCAACCGCCACTGGCATGTCAACATGCCGATCCTCGATGCGGTGTATAACATTCTCTATGAGCGCATCAGTCCGCAGATAGAGATCAAGCTCCTCACGGACTCCTTCCGGTAATTTTTACCTGATATCCGATCTTACATCAGGGAAACTACTACAACAAATATAAAAGTAACATAAACATATCAGATTATGAAGAATATCAAACTTGACATCACGAAAGCCGCATGCTTCTTGGCAGACGGTGCAGTAAAGGCTTTTGAGCCACAGGTAAAGAACGCTCAGAAAGCATTGGAAGAGGGTACTAGCCCCGGAAACGACTTCTTAGGTTGGCTGCATTTGCCCACATCTATCACACCCGCCTTTTTGGATGAGATAGAGGCTACAGCTGCTGTACTCCGTAAAGAGTGTGACGCTGTTGTTGTTGCCGGTATCGGTGGCAGTTATCTCGGTGCTAAAGCTGTGATCGAAGCTTTGAGTAATGCCTTCCAGTGGTTGGTAGGCAGTGCTGATGCCCCCACCATTCTCTTTGCAGGAAACAATATCGGTGAGGATTATCTGTATGAGTTGACCGACTATCTGAAAGGTAAGAAATTCGGTGTTATCAATATCTCTAAGAGTGGAACAACCACAGAGACAGCCCTCACTTTCCGTCTGTTGAAGAAACAGTGTGAGGAGCAGATGGGTAAGGAGATGGCCAAGAAAGTGATCGTTGCCGTTACCGATGCCAAGAAGGGCGCTGCCCGTACTTGTGCTGACAAGGAAGGCTACAAGAGCTTCATCATTCCTGATAATGTAGGTGGTCGTTTCTCTGTGCTCACACCGGTTGGTTTGCTGCCTATCGCCTGCGCCGGTTTCGATATCAAGGCATTGGTAAGCGGTGCACAGGATATGGAGAAGGTTTGTGGTATTGACACCCCGTTTGAGGAGAATCCCGCTGCTCAGTATGCGGCCATCCGTAACGGTCTGTATCAGGCAGGTAAGAAGATTGAGATCATGGTGAACTTCCAGCCGAAACTCCATTTCATGAGTGAGTGGTGGAAACAGCTGTACGGCGAGAGCGAGGGTAAGGATAAGAAAGGTATCTTCCCTGCCAGTTGTGACTTCACTACCGATCTTCACTCTATGGGTCAGTGGATCCAGGATGGTGAGCGTACGATCTTCGAGACGGTCATCAGCGTTGAAGAGCCGAACAAGAAGCTCCTCTTCCCCAGTGACGAGGAGAATCTCGACGGACTGAACTTCCTGGCTGGCAAGCGTGTGGATGAGGTCAACAAGATGGCTGAGCTGGGTACCCGTCTGGCACATGTTGACGGTGGTGTTCCCAATATCCGTATCAGCATGCCACAGTTGAACGAGTATTATCTCGGTCAGGTGATCTACTTCTTCGAGATTGCTTGTGGTATCAGTGGAAACATCCTTGGCGTGAACCCATTCAACCAGCCGGGTGTTGAGGCATACAAGAAGAACATGTTTGCCCTGCTCGACAAACCAGGTTACGAGGAAGACAGCAAAGCCATCAAGGCTCGTCTGGCTCAGGAGGCATAATACCTTTATGAAGTCTGACGTTCTCCAAAACTATTTACGGAGAACAGGGTATCCTGTTTTTCATCCCCGTACAATTCTCTTCGACATGGACGGCGTGCTCATCGACAGCATGCCGAACCATGTTGTAGCATGGCGGGAGTCAATGGCATCCTTCGGTATTCAGATGACTGCCATGGACTCTTACATGACAGAAGGTGCACGGGGGGTGGATACCATCCGTAAGATGGTGGAGAAACAGCAAGGAAAGGTCATCACGCTGGATGAAGCGCAGGAGATGTACAACGAGAAAAGCAGGTTGTTTCATCTCATGACCCCTGCTCCTTTGATGCCTGGCATCCTAGAGTTAATGGAGAAACTCACCGCCGACGGACTGACGATCGGTATTGTTACCGGTAGTGGACAGCGACCGCTGATTGACAGGATACGTAATACTTTCCGTCAGTATGTTACTGACGACCATCTGGTTACCGCCTACGATGTAACGAAGGGAAAACCAGACCCCGCCCCTTATCTGATGGGAATGCAGAAATGCGGGGCACAACCATGGGAGACTATCGTTGTGGAGAATGCACCCCTGGGTGTACAGGCTGGTAATGCCGCCAAGGCCTTTACCATAGCCGTCAATACAGGAATCCTGCCCGACGAGGCTTTGGCTGACGCCGGGGCAGACATAATCCTGAAAAGCATCGCTCAGTTGAGCGATCAATGGAGAGAATTATATAAGCTATTAAGTATAAACACATTTGAATGAAAATGAAGAAAAGTTGGAATACACGAAGAATACTGGTTCTCGTGTTTGTTTTATCATTCATCAACACAGCTATTCTGGCTAAAGACTATACCGACACACTGCTTGTGCAAGTAAACGGTGTCGGTGGAGGAACAAAGGCTACAGTTACCGTCAACGAACATGACGGATTGTATGACCTGAACCTGCGTAACTTTATTTTGGAAGATGAGACGACCCGTTTGGCGGTTGGTAATGTGGCGATCTCTAACATTGAACCACAAACAAAAGATAACAAAACCTTCCTGATTGTATCAAGAGATATTACTATCAGCCCGGGTGATCTGGAGGGTGAAACGTGGTATGGTCCTATGCTTGGTGCATTACCGGTTGAAGTGACTGCTGTTCTTGAAGGCGATGAGTTACAGGCACTGATCAATCTCGACCTGATGAGTACGCTCAAACAGATTATCGAGGTGCGTTTCGGCAGCAAACTGGTTAACGGTAATGGTTTTCATATTCCCAATGGCAGTTTCGAGGCATGGCATAAGTCAAGCGGTTCTTATCAGGAACCCAATGCATGGCATTCCTTCGAGAGTGCGACAGGTAGTTTAGCAAGTTCAGCAGGACATCATATCGAGAAGTCTGACAAGGGACGTAATGAATCTACTTGTGCACGTATTTACGCCAAAACAGTTACCTTCCTTGGTATTCCTGTTGCCGTCGCCAACGGAACGATGACTACCGGTCGTATGAATGCAGGGAGTACATCAGCTGATAACCCAGCTAACAACGCTTACATTGACATGAGCAAAACGGATAAAGACGGTAATGGAGACCCCTTCTATGTCAGTCTTACCAGTCGTCCCGACTCTCTCGTGATGTATTTACAATACAATCAAGGGAAGTCGAATAGTGATTACCATGCCACAGTCAGTGCGGTTATCACCGATGGTACTTACTATCAGGATCCTGAGGATAAGACCTACAAGAATGTTGTAGCCAAAGCAAAGAATAACGAGATTGCTGCTACTAATGGCAACTGGGAGCGTATCGCCATTCCATTTGTTTATGAAAACAACAATGCAGAGCCCAAGGCTATTCTTGTAACGATCTCTACCAATGCGAAAGCAGGAACAGGTAACGATGGTGATGAGGTGCTCGTTGATGACATCACCTTGGTCTATAACAGCAAGCTGTCATCGCTCAATGTCAGCGGTTTTGAGCCGGATAAGTTCGAGTATGAGGTAGATGAACTGAATACCGAAACCCTCAATCCTGTTGTCGACGGAAAGGCAGCCTTCGTGGTTCAGCGTACCGAAGAGACAGAAGAGGCAAAGACGGCTTTCATCACCGTGGTGTCTGCTGATATGCGAGGCAGCAAGACCTATAAGGTGACGGCCAAGAAGGATACCAATGGTATTCAGAAGCCGGAAATGGTTTTGCCTGATCAATCTCCCGTTACCAGTTATGGTATCGACGGCCGACCGGTTAATCATGCACAGAAAGGACAGATTATCATCGTTCGTCAGGCTGATGGTAAGACCGTAAAGGTTCGTAAGTAATCACAGATTCTTTTCCAGGTATATGATAGGGGCAGACGTCGACGTCTGCCCCTTTTCTTTCAGGTAGGGATAAGCCCCGCCCTTATATCATTGCCTTTTATCTCTACAACGTGATCTCTCCCGATCCAAAACAACGATGATGGTTTTCATCGTAGATCACACAGAACTGTCCGGGGGCAACCCCCTGTATCAGATCCTCCGACATGACCTGATAGCGTCCCTCCCCTATATATAATAAGGTGGCGGGATGATATTCCGGTGTGTGACGGATCTTGAAAGTGATCTTCTCCGGCAACTGTCCGTTACCCTCAATACCTGTTGGCGTGAGCATATTAAAGTCGTGGAAACAGAAATCCTTACGCTGTACCTTCACCGGCTCATACCCTTTGGTCACATAAAGGATATTATGTGGAATATCTTTCTTGATGACATTCCATGGTCCGCCGCCGAAGCCTAATCCATGACGCTGACCGATGGTATGAAACCATAATCCCTTGTGTTTACCCAACACCTTCCCCGTGTCAATGTCTATCACCTCACCGGGGTTCTCCCCAAGATAACGACGGATATAATCATTATAATTAATCTTTCCCAGGAAACAGATGCCCTGCGAATCCTTTCTCTTCGCATTCACAAGATGTTCACGCTCAGCAATAGCACGCACCTCTCCCTTCTGGTAATGCCCGATAGGAAAGAGCGCCTTTTTCAATTGCCAGTCGTACAACTGTGCCAGGAAATCGGTCTGATCTTTCACAGGATCAGGACTGGTGGTCAACCATTTCTCGCCATCTATCCACTCCGTCTGTGCATAATGCCCCGTGGCAATCAGATCATACTGATGCCCCATCTTCTCATCAAAAGCACCGAACTTGATAAGACGGTTACACATCACATCGGGATTAGGGGTAAAACCCGCCCTCACCTTATCCATCGTGTATTTCGTCACCTGGTTCCAATATTCCTGATGACAATCCACCACCTGCAACTTACAGCCATACTTCGCAGCAACAGCCGTAGCCATCTCCAAGTCCTCCTCCGAAGAACAGTCCCACTCCTCTTCCTCTTCCGGACCGATCTTGATATAGAAACAGTCGGGATGAAGTCCGAGACGGGCAAACTCATACACAACGACACTGCTGTCCACTCCTCCTGACAACAGAATAGCTATCTTCTTATCCTTGAGCTCATTAATGTTCATGGGGACAAAGTTACACTTTTTTCTCTATTATATTTTGCTTTCCTATTATTTTTTTCTACTTTTGTGGCATATCTGAAGAAAATGGTTTAAACCATCATTATCCTTTATCATCTAATAGAAAGAATCATGAAGAAAATTATTTTTACAGTTTTATCCGTTCTCATCATTAGTGTGTTCGTAGCCTGTCAGAAGAAAGAACTACAGGGACAAGCGCAGCAGAAAATGCCAAAGCTAAAGAAAGAAGCCGTTTTGGTGACAGAAACACTTACCGACTCCGCAAGTAAGAAGGTGGGACCGATAGAATGTACCAGTGTCATTACCGTGGACTACCCCACGAAAGGCAACAAGTATCTGCTGAACAGTATCCGGGAATGGATCATCGACTGGACCTATGCCAACGACTCGATAGCGCTCGACGACCCGGCTGCCATCCTGAAGGATTACAATAAAAACAGTATGAAGGAACTGATCCCGATGGCAGAGGAGGTAATCTCCGAGAGGGATACTAACGAAGACGAGAGACAGATGGGGTATGCCCAGGAGATGACGATCAAAAAAATTTACGAGAACGATTTCCTGGTGACCTTCATGGTGACCACCTACGGCTATTGGGGTGGCGCTCACGGCGGAGCCTCTGCCTGGGGAACCACCTTCCGCAAGAGCGACGGAAAGGTGCTCGACCATATCTTCCGCAACGACAAACAGACGGAGATCCAGGAAATGATCACGAAAGACCTCCAGAAATATTTTGAGGTGAACAGTTGGGAAGAACTCAAGGAACATCTCTTCGTGGATGAGTATGCCACCAGCGTGCCTATGCCGCAGGGAGATCCTTACATCGAGAACGACAGCGTGGTGTTCTGTTACCAGCAATACGAGATCGGGGCCTATGCCATCGGTATGCCAGCCTCAAAACTCGCCATCAAGGATCTGAAGAAGATGCTGGCGCCTTCATTCTTAAAGTTACTTAATTCACATTCTACAAAATAAATCATTATGAAAAAATTATTAGTTATCGTGATGCTCTTTGCACTCAGCATCCCTGCCGTGAAGGCACAAGAAATCGACGAGGGCAGTTTGAAGAAAGCAACAGGTTGGGTCAACAACCTGAATCTCAACGACAAAGCGAAGGAAGAACGAGTCACCAAGGTGATCGCCACCCATCTGGCAGCTATCCGTGACTGGCACAACACCCATGGTAATATGGTTCCCGACGGGGCTATCAACCCCACGACAGGTAAGAAACTGTCAGCGCTCGACCGTATGGTCATCGCCGACTCCTCACAGCCCGCTTCTATCCGTCAGGCACTGCTCGACGGTCTGAATGCCGACCTTACCCCCGAGCAGGTGGAGCAAGTGTTGGATTTATACACCGTAGGAAAAGTTGCCTTCACCATGAAAGCTTATAAGGAAGTGGTTCCCGACATGACAAAAGAAGACGAGGAGTATATCCTGAACAACCTGAAGGAAGCACGTCTGATGGCTGTTGACTATAAGAATATGAAGGCCATCTCCGCTATCTTCGAGATCTACAAGACGAAGAACGAGCAGTATTTCACCAAGAGCGGTCGTGACTGGCGTACGATGTACAGTGCATACGTCAAGAAGCTGAAGGCTCAGAAAGAAGCTGAGCAGAAAGCCAAGAAGAATTAAGCGAAAGGTAAGCTCCTCACTTCCCGAGGAACTTACTCTCTAAATACCCCATGAATACCTCCTTATAGTTATCACCTATAGGGAGGTATGTTTCTTCATCCATGATCACACGGTTCTTGTTAACCTCCTGTATTTTAGAGAGGTTGATGATATAACCACGGTGGATGCGCATAAACTGACTGGAAGGAAGACGTTCTTCCATCTTTTTCATACTAAGCAAGACGATGACAGGCTTGGCACGCCCTTCGAGGAAGATCTTCAGATATTCACTCATGCTCTGCACATAACGGATATCCTTCACCTCGATACGTATCACCTTATAGTCGGTCTTGAGGAAGAGCGTATCATCCTCCACGGGAGAGATCATGGCCGTATTCTGCTGGTCATAGCGCGCCTTCACCTTGTTGGCAGCCCTTTGGAAATCCGTCAGCCCGAAAGGTTTCAGGAGATAGTCAACAGCATCTACCTTGAAGCCCTCCACAGCATATTCCGAATAAGCGGTCGTAAAAACGATCAACGGCGGCACTGCCAGTGACTTGACGAAATCCATGCCGTTCAAGTCAGGCATGTTGATATCCACAAAGATGGCGTCGATCACCTCCCTATCCATGATGAGCATGGCATCATGGGCACTCTGGCAACTGTCAACCAATTCCAGGAACGGTATTTTCTTGATATAAGCCGTAAGTTGCTGTAAAGCCAATGGCTCATCGTCTATTGCTAAGCATCTGATCATAACATGTATTTTTTGTTGAGTGGTAAGAGCAGCAACACCTCATAGGTGTTCTCTGCCTCATCAAAATCTAAGGTATAATTCTCTCCGTACAGTAATTCCAACCGTTGTTTTACATTGGCGAGCCCTACCCCACCGGCATTCTCACCATCACCCTCTTTTACCGTCACCTTACTGTTCTTACAAAAGAACTTCAGTCGGTCGTCATCCAGTGACATCTTCAACTGGATAAAACTCTCTTGCTGATAACTGATCCCGTGTTTGAAGGCATTCTCCACAAAAGTGATCAGCAACAGCGGTGGAATACCTGCATCAGGGATCCTGTCAGGGATTTCCACGGAGATCTTCACCTTGTCGGTATAGCGAAGGCGCATCAGTGAGATATACGTCTTGAGGAAATCAATCTCTCTTTGCAACGGAATCACCTGCTTATCTCCTTCGTACAACACATAACGCATCATCTTCGACAGTTCGAGGATGGTATCCTTGGCTTTCTCCGGATCGATATCCACCAGTGCATGGATATTATTCAGCGTATTCATGAAGAAATGCGGGTTGATCTGGTATTTCAGGTAAGCCAACTGCTGCTCCAGGCTCTTCCGTTCAAGTTCACGCAACTCCTTCGCATCTTCATCACTCTTGAAATACAGTTTGATGCCGAGATTCATGCCGATGGTGAGCAATACGACAATCAGACTGATCACATTAATCAGTGACAGGAACAACGGCTCACCCTTATCCGGCATGGGGATTGGTCTGAATTCCTCTTCCCGCAAGGAGTCGGGGAGTTCCTCCATAGGTACCGGGGGATGCACTCTTTCCATCTGATCATCAACAGGCTGCCCCAAGGAATCCCCCACCATCGTCATCTCCTCGAAATGCGGCGGCCGTTCATCAAGCCTTGCCATGGGGTCTCCGGGGCCGTGCCCACCGGGGTTCATCATCTCCATCTGCGGCGGTCCTCCCCTTCTGATGTGGCGATCCGTATTACATTGATAGAAGGTGAATATCACTAAGATGAGAAAGACGGAAAGGAAATAAAGCCATTTCTTATTCCGGTAGATAAGCAGTGGAGCCAGGAAATAGTTGTGAATGACAAACACCACCAGATAACCAAAGAAGACGCTCCACACCTCGAGGATCTCCTCCCAACGGAAAGTTGATCCATGCGATAATGTGCGGATGAGGTAGGTAATAACCGGCGCTATGAACAGCAACAGCCATAGCGCCAGATATACTAATGTTTCTTTCGTCTCTCTTTTAGAAATCGTTATCTTCATATTATTTTGGGTAATGATATATCAGATGACCCAATAACCGCATCGCGGTTACCGCTCAATAGCCGTGGGTCGAAACGACCCACGGGCGTGTTGTCGTTTTCAATGAGCCAACCCTGGAGGGGTTGCCCATCAATATCTATGGGGGCACGCCTTCAGCGTGCATGTTCGTTGTCGCTACCTTTCCCGCAGGTTGTCAACCTGCGGCTACTGAGCGATGACGCTTTCAGCGTCTACTGCCAACTCCTATATTATTCCCATTATTTTTGAGTAATGATATATCAGATGACCAAGAGCACTGAATGTGCGATAGAACATCGGCAGGGGTGCCCCTTGCTAAACCTGCGTTTCAACAGCAGCAGATACACGATCAAATTAATAATCACCAGTACTATCAAGAGAAAGAGTCTGAAAGCTGTCACTCGTGTTCATGCCTCCCCGCATGCCTCCAGATGATGATGTGGAAGTGGTGAACGTGCCGAGCTTCGTCTCACTGCTTACCGATGCACCGGCGGAATAACCATAGAAATCATCACTGCCGCTCACCGATGTCGCAGTACTCAGCGTGTAGGTAGTACCGGAACTGAACTTCGGTGAACTCAACTGCATCACTGCCCGGCTATAGGAGCGAGGCACCTTGAAAGCAAAGATATTGTTTCCACTGGCATCCTTGACCGTCAGATACTGTCCGTTGCTAACAGAAACCCCTGAGAGGATCGCCTTCTGCTGAGAACCGGTTATCGACTCCGAGCCGCCACCGATACCGATCACCGTTCCTCCGTTGATGCTGAAGGTGTAACGCTCTGCCACATCGATGCCCTCCTCCGGGGCTGTTGTCCCACAACCGATCATCAACCCGCCGTTGACGGTGATGTTTCCGTTGGCATCGATACCGTCGTTGCCGGTTGAGTAAGCGAAGATATAACCGCCACTGACAGTAAGTGCTCCGGCAGAGTTGATGGCATCATCACTGGCATAGGCCCCTATGCTTCCCGCGGAAATCGTCAGCGTGCCTTTGGTCTCTATGGCCTCGTGAGCCGCTGAACGTGCCATGATATCACCACCGGAGATCGTCATGTCGCCAGCCGCCTTGATAGCCTTCGCAGCCACATCCTCACTGCCCTTGGAGAAGTTACTGCCGGCAGCGATGGCACGTATCGTACCGCCTGAGATCGTCATCGTCTGGGAAGAGTTCAGTCCCTTACCACCGACACCCGTACTCTTCACATTTACCTCTCCACCGCTGATCACGAAGATACTGTCCGACTTGATGCCGGCGCATCCCTTATACTCCTTGTCCTCCTCATCATAAGCAGAACCGCCGGTGGTTATCGCCGTCACACGACCACCCTCTATCTGGATGAAACCATCCGTATTGATGCCTTTGGCTGCATCTGCCGATACCTCCACATTCACCACGCCACCACGGATGATCACGCCGTCGTTGGTCTTGATGCCATGATTGCTGGTGGACTTCACATAGATATTCGTGTTCGGACGGATCAACACATAATCATCGCTCACGATACCGTTCTTGGCATTAGCATAGACACTCAGTTTACCAGAACCGCTGAACGCCAGCTTGCCTTCACTGAACAAGGTGCCCTTCATATCCTCGTTCTCCACCATCGTATAGGCAGAACCGTCGGTCAGCTTATTCGTTGTCCCGTCTTTCACGACGACATACATACGCTTACCCTGGTTGTTGATGGCAGCTCCCGTGGGATTCGTGATGTCAACACCATTGAGGATCACCTCAAACTTCTTATCACTGTAGATCTTAAAAGAACCGTCGGTAGTTGTTCCACTCAACTCATAAGCGATATTCTTGACCGTGGAGGTGACCGTGACATCAGCCCCGTCGGTCTTCACGGAAACGCCCTCAGCCTCTCCGCTTACACTGGCGCTGTTGCCTTTATACGCAATCTTGATGGTGGCTGTAGGCGTATAGGTCTCCACATAATCCTCGTAGTAAGTATCCGTACTGCCGGGGATCGTCTCCGTCTCCGTCAGTGAAGAGGTGTCGATCGTTACGTCAAACGTGCCTAATGCAGAGGATAAGGCAGTACCTGTGCCACCCTGTCCGCCAGGCATCCCCGGCATACCACCCATATTGATATTCTCGTCTATAAAGAAATCATCCCATTCATTCTCTGTAGAGCACGAGAAAAATATGCCGACAGAGATTATCATGATTAAATATGCCAATCTTTTCATAATCACATCATTTATGTTCAACAATCTTTTTATCGACTGCAAAGCTAAAAGAGAAAAATGAATAGCACAAATTCAATCAACAAACGGGGATAATTCTTCAACGAATCAGAAAGCCTCACGGTATTTACTCTCGTTCTTGTCCTCGAGCATGCTCAGATAACTGTTGTAGCGGCTCTGGGAGATATAGTGGTTTTCCACAGCACGAATGACAGCACAGTCGGGCTCATGGGTATGCGTGCAGTTGTTAAAGCGGCAGTCTTTGGAGTATTCGAAGATCTCCTTGAAATAACTGCAGATCTCTTCCGGTTCCATGTCATAGGCGCCGAAGCCCTTCACACCCGGTGTGTCGATCACCCATCCACCCTCAGGGATAGCCAGCATCTCACTGAAGGTGGTGGTATGCATACCTGTCTGATGGGCATAGGATATCTCTGCCGTCCTGAGGTTGATGCCGGGGATAAGGACATTCAGCAGGGTGCTCTTCCCCACGCCGCTGTTTCCGCTGAACAGTGTGATCTTGTCTTTCAACACCTCCACCAACGGATCCAGCAACCGACGGTCGTCAGCGGCATCAGCAGCCGACAGCTGCAGACAGTGATAACCGATATGCTCATAGAGATCGACCATCATCTGCTGATAGTGTTTCTCGTCATCACTCAGCAGATCGGTCTTGTTGAAGATCAGCACCACGGGAATATTATAAGCCTCGGCCGATGCCAAGAAACGATCGATAAAGGTGGTGGAAGTCTGGGGGTAGTTCACGGTGATGATCAACGCAGCCTGATCGACATTCGCTGCGAGGATATGACTTTGTTTACTGAGGTTGGATGCCTTCCGGATGATATAGTTCCTTCTGTCACAGATATCTTTGATGAAGGCAGAACCGTCTTGGTTGGTAATCAACTCCACACGGTCACCCACAGCCACCGGGTTGGTGCTGCGGATGCCCTTCAGTCGGAAATTACCTTTGATCTTGGATTGGATGGTCTGACCGTCGTCGGTCAGCACGGTGTACCAAGAACCGGTGTTCTTAATAACGAGTCCGTACATCAGACGGTCATGATCTCTTTGTTCTTCGCCTCTATCAGCTCGTCAATCTTCTTGATATACTTATCGTGGATCTTCTGAAGCTCTAACTCAGCATCTTTCTCGTTGTCCTCGCTCAGACCATCCTTGATGGCCTTCTTCAGACGGTCCTTGATATCTCCGCGGACATTACGGACCTCCACCTTTGCCTTCTCCGCAATCTTTGCACACTGCTTCACCAGGTCACGGCGACGCTCTTCGGTGGGCTGAGGGATATTCAGACGGATCACCTCACCGTTGTTCTCGGGAGTGATACCCACATCACTGTCCATGATAGCCTTCTCGATATCACGGATAGCCTTCTTGTCCCACGGACGGATGGCTATCGTACGGGCATCAGGACAGTTGACACTGGCCACCTGGTTCAAGGGAACCTTTGATCCGTAGCTATTCACTCTCACACCATCAAGAATGGCTATATTGGCACGCCCGGCACGGATACGGGCCAGACTGTCATCCAAGAACATGGCAGCCATCTCCATTCTCTCTTCACTCTCTTTGAGGGTTTCTTTTACGTCAATCATATATCGTTTCTTTTAGGTTTCAGTTACAAAACACAAAAGTAAAGGATTTTTTTTAAAACGACAACATTTTCTCAAAAAAAATCCTCGTGAACCTATTCTCCATCCCTCCTCTTCATCGTCCGACGCGTCTGCATGACGACGCTTGCCAGGATGAACGTGATGCCGACATAAAAGGAGAGGTTCACCTCACGCCCCTCCCCGAAAAGGATGAAGGCGATGATAATGGCATAGACGGGCTCCAGGTTGTAGGTAAGGTTGACGGTAAAGGCGGAGAGCTGTTTCAGACTGAGGAACTGGAACATATACTGTCCTACCGTGCAGAACAAGGCGAGGCACAACAGGTAAATCAGGTTCTGTGTATCCGGGACTGCCGGCACTCCCGTCTGCGGAGGGAATATCCAGAGATATACCGGGGCGGAAACGATCACGCCCACCATGCCGCCCATCATCTCATAGAGGGTGATGGCGCGTGTGCTGATGCCCTCATCCACCTTCTTCGTGAAGACCAGGAAGAAGGAAGCCACCAGGGAGGCCACGGCGCCCACGGCGATACCTATCCGATAGCGGGTGTCGAAAGAGAAGATCAATAATAATCCGACTAAGGTGAGCAGGGAGAAAAGTATCTCGCGGAAGGCAATCTTCCGATGGAAGACCACCGGCTCGAGGAAAGCGGTGAAGAACCCTATCAGGGCATAGCAGACCACGCCGATGGACACATTCGACATCTTGATACTGCCATAGAACAGGATCCAGTGAAGACCTAACAACGCACCGCATCCCATGATCTGGAAGAACTTCCTCCATCCGATGCGGGGAAGCCCCACAAAGACCAGCAGAATGGCGATGGTGAAGAGAATACGGTAGAAGACGATGTCCACCTCGTTCATCGTGATCAACCGTCCGAACACACCACAGAATCCTGCCAACAATACCGAGGCATGCAGATAGATCAGCGCTTTGCGATTCTCGTCCATATTCTTCTCCATGATCACGATGACTTTGCCGCCAACAAATATAAACGTTTCCTGTCAAAATTGCAAGAATTTAGAAAAGAAACTGTCCCCTACGGGGAAATGCAAAATCAATATTTTTAATGGAAAAATGATAAAGCACTGAGGATAATGAAGAGACTGAGACAATAACCAATAACCAATTACTTGTCTACTCGTCTACTTGTTTACTCGTCTACTTGTTTACTCGTCTACTGAATAAAGTTGCAATAACCAGATGCAGTTGCGTTACGAACCGAACGCCTCGCCCCCAGCCTTGGGGGAGAGGACGGGAGAGGGGGAAGAGAACGAGAAGGACGGGAGAGGGCAAAAACCACTCGGGGACAGGCTCTAAATGTGCCTGTCCCCGCCATAGAGAATAGTCATTCGTTCAGATAATGTGCTGTTTCATAGTATCTATCCCAGCCAACTGAGCAAGCCCGTCAGGTGACTCGGCTCAACCGTACAGCTGATAGTCCCGAGCGCTGTGCCCAAGGCCGTCAATGCAGCGATGAGCACCTGAATGATAATGTTGATAATTTTCTTTTTCATAATCGTCTTTTTTAGTGTAGAGTTAAGAGTCTAGAGTTTAGGGTTTAGAGTTTAGAGTAAAATGTTGCGATAGCGGAGAGTCAGCTACAAAATGAGGTGACTGAGCATGGCATCGAAGATGGGGCGAGGACCTGTCTGAGCGAAGCGAGTCCCGCAGCCCAATGCGAAGAACCTACATTTTGTCTGACTCGAAGCGTGCAACATGGTCTCTCTTGGTTTCTTCTCTCTGCCGAAACAGAGAGAAGAACATGAAAAGATAACCCTGCATTAAGGCCGCCCCTTAACAAGGGGCACTAAATCTCTCGTGGTAAAGAGAGAAGAAAAAAATCATGAAGTCAAAGAACGCAAGAAAAATGAAATTTAGAGAGGGGGGACGGGGGGAAACCATCCCCCGATCAATTAAGGATTATCATTTCCTTCACCCTCTCCCGGGGTGACATCCTCCTCAGGATCATCCTCGATGGTCGAGAACTGCGTGTTCGTCTGGGTCGAAACCTTGATGCGACGACGCAACTGCGCACCACCCATCTGGGCATCCTGACTCTGATCACCCTTGAAACGGACATACACGCTGGAGATGTGGTCACTGACACTGAGACTCTCCAGGTCGTCGGCCACACGACTCTTGAGCGCCGGGTAGAAGGTGCCCAGACCGTCGATCTTCACAGCACGGTTGGTGGTGATCAACTCGGTCAGACAGTCCTTCAACTTGGTGAGCACACCCAGGAGGACGTCCTTCGTGTAGAGAGAACCATGACTGGCGATATGCTCAGCCAGGTCGTTGAGGTTAAGAGTTGACAGGATCACAGCCTTGTAGTAATACTTTCCGTCGAGGTCAGCATTCTTACTGTTGACAATTTTCTTGCTGCATACGAGCAGCGGAGTACCATTTACTTTTGACATACTTGTTTAGTTTTTTTGTTAGACATGAGGTTAATACATTCACTGAAGCGAGCGCTGCTTAGTGGTTACTGCGATGTTTGCCGGCAACAGCAGTTTTTATTCATATGCAAAGATACAAACACTTTTCGAATCCTGCAATAGCAAAAAGGCAAAAAACGCCAGCCGGGCCAAAAGGCCCCTTTGGCCCGACCTGCGGGCCTCTTTTACATGCCCTGCGGGCCCCTCGCATTTCAAGCAGCTGCATTTTTTTAGCTTGTGTTTTTTCGTTGTCAAATAAATTTATCAAATACCGGGACAACGGGACAACGGGACAAATAGCGTTTTTGCAACTCCAAAAATGGGGCTCTTATGAAATTATATATTATAATTAT
>JAFZPF010000203.1 GCA_017550455.1 Prevotella sp. | reverse complement strand
AGGAGGTAGTGAACATACATATATTCCGAACTCCTGTCATTCTCGTAATTATCCGAATTACGGATGTAGAAAGCTCCGTTGGCATCCTCGTCATAAACATAGTTGTTCTGTGGTTCACAACCGAAAGGATAAACATGATAGTCAGAACCATCCCACAGTATCTTATCGACACCCATTGAGGGATGATCGGGATCAAGCATCTCAAACTTATGATACTCATTACCTCCTTCGAATATCAAGTCTTTGTTGTGCAGCCACTGCAGACCGTTTGCCATAACATACTGAGCGGGGGTATTGATGACAGCAGTGTTCCAACGACCATTCTGTAAGATTACACTCTTGATTTGTTCGCGTGGTTCTGTGATCGTCATAGAACCGTAAGACAGCTTCATGGATACTTGCTGGTGGCTTTTGTTGATATCGATATCTGTGTTAGACGATACTTCCATCATGATACCCATTCTTGGGTCTAAAACCATGAAATGGGCGACGAACACTTTCTCATTGCCGTTATTCTCATCAAATACCGTAACACGGTAGTTGCCACCCATTTTGATACGGCAACGGTTGTTGGGAATGCTGAAAGAATAGTGGGTGTACAAGACATTGGTATTGACCGATTCTATCTTGTCATCAATGATGTTACCATCGGCAAATCCTTCGATGAAATCGCTTGGAAAGAGTGCCTCAGATACTGTCCAGTCTGCATCACAGTGTTCTATAGTGTATGTAAGACGACGATATTCGTGGGTAAGGTCGTCAAAACCGATGTTGATAACCTCATCATCGTTTAGTTTGATTATGGGCATCGACAGCCATCGGTCTCCGGCCACGACCTGGAGGGTTGTGATATTCTGATCGAAGATCTCATCCTTCTGAGCAAAGATTGATAAAACATTGGGCAAAAGAATGAAAAGCAACAGGTATTTTTTCATGTTTTTTTGAAATATAACGTTTTGTACGAAAAAATATTGTAACTTTGCAGACCATATAAATAGAACAGTGATGGACGTTATCATAAAAGATAAGGATTTGAGAGACGCTTCCGAGAAAGGAATGGATGCTTTCGTTGAGTTGTTCGTGAATGCGATCAACGAAGCTATCGGGAATGAACTGACGATAGAGACGATGGCGTTGTTGAATGCCGACCAGATTACATTGCTGGCATATAACATCCTTCGGGAAGAGGTGATGGATGGTGGGTTTATACAACTCATCCATAACGGTTATGGGGAGTTCATCTTCAAGAATCCTTTTGCCAAGGCTGTAAGACAATGGGGGCTCCGTGACCTGTCGAAACTAGTCTATAATGTCCATACCTTATATATAAAATATAAAGAAGAGATAGAACGGGATTGTTCGGATGAGGAATTTATGGCTCTCTTTGAGAGATACCCTGACTTTGATGAAATGGACGATGAATTCGTGGAAAATGAAGAACAGTGGACACGTGACATCGCCTATTATATCGATGAGCATATTGACCTTTTTTGCAAAGTGGTTTAGGGTTAGTATCTAAACAAAGTATCAGAATGAATAAGGAAGAACTAGAAATAAGAAAAAAAAGTCCGGTATCCATCAGGAACAAGAAGGCATCGTTTGAGTATTTCTTCATAGATACTTACACGGCCGGTATTGTGCTGACGGGTACAGAGATAAAGAGCATCCGACTCGGTAAGGCATCACTGGTGGATACTTACTGTTATATCACCAATGGAGAAATCTGGGTGCGCGGGATGAGTATCTCTCCCTATTTCTATGGCTCGTATAATAACCATGAGTTGAAGCGTGACCGTAAACTGCTCTTGACAAAAAGGGAGATACACCAATTGCAAGAGGCTACCAAAGCCGTTGGATTCACCATTATCCCTACGTTGGTATTTATCGACAAAAAGGGTAGGGCAAAGGTAGATATTGTTTTGGCTAAAGGAAAGAAAGTGTTTGACAAGCGACAGACGCTGAAAGAGAAGGAAGATCGCCGAGAGATGGACAGGGTAAGAAAACATTTCTAAGTATAAATTGTGAAAACCATGATAAAAAAGAGAAGATGGAGACTTCTTACCGGTGTAGAACCGACAGAGATGGATCGTAAAATCATGTATTGGGAAAATAAAGGTAAAGAAGTGCCAACCCGTAAACTGATAAAAACACCGGAACAGATCGCTGGTATCCGTAAAGCCGGCGTGCTCAACACAGCTGTTCTGGATGAGGTAGCCGATAAGATCCATGAGGGAATGTCAACCCTTGAGATCGATCAGATCGTATACGACTTTACCACCCGTCATGGTGGGATTCCCGCCCCTCTCAATTATGAGGGATTCCCCAAGAGTGTATGCACCAGTATCAATGAAGTGGTTTGCCACGGTATTCCCAAGGCTACAGATATCCTGGAGGAAGGGGATATCATCAATGTCGACTGTACCACCATTCTTGACGGGTATTATGCTGACGCATCACGAATGTTCATCATTGGAAAGACCACTCCTGAGAAAGAACAGCTCGTGCGCGTAGCGAAGGAATGTCTGGAGATAGGTGCACAGGCTGCCGTTCCCTACTGTTTTGTAGGCGATATCGGTAATGCTATCCAGAAACATGCCGATAAGTATCACTATGGTGTTGTCCGCGATCTATGCGGTCATGGAGTAGGTAATGAATTTCATGAAGAGCCTGATGTGATGCATTTCGGCAAGAAAGGCACGGGTATGCTGTTGGTGCCTGGTATGGTGTTTACCATCGAGCCAATGATTAATATGGGTAGTTGGAAGGTGTTCACCGATGCCGATGATCCCTACGGATGGGAGGTGATCTCATACGATGAGAAACCAAGTGCTCAGTGGGAGCATACTTTCTTAATGACAGAAGAGGGTTTGGAAATTCTAACCAGATAAGCATGCAAGATATATATATATTAGGTATAGAGAGCAGTTGTGATGATACGAGTGCGGCCGTACTGAAAAACGGTGTGTTGCTGAGTAATGTCACAGCATCTCAGAAAGTTCATGAAGATTACGGTGGTGTGGTTCCTGAACTGGCTTCGAGAGCCCATCAACAGAATATCGTGCCGGTGGTTGACCAAGCCATCAAAAGAGCCGGTATTGAGAAAGAGCAGCTGTCAGCCATTGCTTTTACCCGCGGGCCTGGCTTGATGGGATCACTGCTCGTTGGTGTCAGTTTTGCAAAGGGTTTGGCAAAAAGTTTGGAGATTCCTCTCATCGATGTAAATCACCTGCAAGGACATGTAATGGCACATTTTATAAAGGAGAGCGATGATGATAACAGTCATCCGCCATTCCCTTTTATCTGTCTGTTGGTGAGTGGTGGTAATTCCCAGATTATCAAGGTGAATGCCTATAATGACATGGAAGTGCTGGGACAAACCATCGATGATGCTGCCGGCGAGGCCATTGACAAGTGTTCAAAGGTGATGGGATTAGGATATCCCGGTGGTCCCATCATAGATAAGTTGGCCCGTCAGGGTAATCCCCATGCTTATCAATTCTCAGAACCCCATATTCCCGGTTATGATTATAGTTTCAGTGGATTGAAGACTTCTTTCTTGTATAATCTGAGAGACTGGATAAAAGAAGATCCCGATTTCATCGAGCATCACAAGGAAGATCTGGCTGCCAGTCTGGAATATACTATCGTGGATATTCTGATGAAAAAACTCAAAATGGCTGTGAAAGACACCAAAATCAAGCATGTGGCAGTGGCTGGAGGTGTAAGTGCCAACAATGGCTTACGTAATGCCTTTCATGACTATGCGAAGAGATATGGTTGGACCATCTATATCCCGAAATTCAGTTATACGACAGATAATGCTGCAATGATCGGTATAACCGGTTATTACAAATATCTCGATCATGAATTCTGTGATATCACGGAACCGGCCTTCTCAAAAGTTACTTTAGAGTGATGAGTATTCACTCGTCGCCTCGTTTACTTTTTTACACGTCAATTAACAATACAAGATATGGATTTTGAAAATAAGGTTTTAAGTAAGGAAATCAGTAGGTTACTCTATGAACGTGGCTTTTCTTTAGGTACTGCAGAGAGTTGTACGGGTGGTCGTATTGCAGAAGCAATCATTGCAACCCCCGGTTCATCAAACTACTTCAAAGGAAGTGTGATCTCTTATGTGAATGAGATTAAGGAGAGTCTGTTGAATGTCGATCATCAGACATTAGAGGAGAAGACTGCCGTTTGTGAGGAAGTAGCCATTCAGATGGTGCAGGGTGCCTGTAAGATATTGAATGTTGACTTTGCCATCTCTGCCACTGGTATTGCCGGTCCTGGTGGCGGTACGAAAGAAATACCTGTAGGAACAATCTGGTTGGCTTGTGGTACTACCGACGATATCGTGACTCTTAAGTTGGAAGAAGATGATGGTCGGGATCGTAACCTTGCTATAGCAACCCACCGTGCTCTGCAGATGTTTTTAGATTATCTCAATGATCATCTTTCTCCAAAGCCGGAAAATGCCAAAATGTAAGTTGTATTTCCGTGAAATCATCTATATTTGATGGTTAAAGGAATATTTCTTCGTAAAAAAAACATAATTACAAACATTTTTATTGAAATATTTTGTTATTTCACGAAAAGTTTGTAATTTTGCAACCTGTTTGGAATAAGTATCAAAAAATCGAAGTAAAAAAGTAGATAGCAATGTCGAAGATTTGTCAAATTACGGGAAAGAAAGCACAGATAGGTAACAACGTTTCCCACTCAAAGCACCGCACAAAGCGCAGCTTTGATGTTAATTTGTTCAGCAAGAAATTCTACTATGTAGAAGAGCAGTGCTGGATTAGCCTCAAGGTTAGTGCTGCAGGATTGCGTCTTATTAATAAAATAGGCCTTGACGCCGCACTGAAACAAGCTGTGGAAAAAGGTTATATAAACTGGAAAGACATTAAAGTTATAGGAGAATAATCACCATGGCAAAGAAAGCTAAAGGCAATAGAGTACAGGTTGTACTGGAATGCACCGAGATGAAGAATAGCGGTCTTCCTGGAACAAGCCGTTATGTAACGACGAAGAATCGTAAGAATACTCCTGAGAGAATGGAAATGAAGAAATACAATCCCATTCTTAAGAGAATGACTGTTCATAAAGAAATCAAATAATTTAGGATAGTATGGCAAAAAAAACAGTGGCTACCCTCCATGAAGGTTCAAAGGACGGTCGCGCATATACAAAGGTTATTAAGATGGTGAAGAGCCCTAAGACCGGTGCTTATATTTTCGATGAGCAGATGGTTCCTAATGAGGCTGTTCAGGACTTCTTTAAGAATTAATTTCTTACTATATAACGATGAAATGGTCGCAAATTGATGATTTGCGGCCATTTTTGTTGTTTATCTCATAAGATTTTCGTATTTTTGTCGCAAAATAAAATTGATATGGCATTATTCGGCTTATTTAATAAGAAAAAGCAGGAAACATTAGACAAAGGACTGGAGAAGACCAAACAAAGTGTTTTCTCAAAACTGACACGTGCTATTGCCGGCAAATCAACGGTAGATGATGATGTGTTGGATGAGTTGGAGGAAGTGCTGATCACTTCCGATGTAGGTGTGGATACCACCCTGAAGATTATCCGTCGAATAGAAGAAAGGGTAGAGCGTGACAAATATGTCTCTACCTCAGAACTGAATGCTATATTGCGCGATGAAATCGCGTCTTTATTGGCAGAGAATAATTCCGAAGACAATGATAATTGGGATTTACCATCTGATCATAAACCCTATGTCATACTCGTAGTGGGCGTGAACGGTGTGGGTAAGACAACGACTATCGGTAAGTTGGCTTATCAGTTTAAGTCTGCAGGAAAGAAAGTCTATCTTGGTGCTGCTGATACTTTCCGTGCCGCAGCCGTAGAACAATTGTGTATCTGGGGAGAACGTGTGGGTGTTCCTGTTGTCAAACAACAGATGGGTAGTGATCCTGCATCAGTAGCATACGACACATTATGTTCTGCCAAAGCCAATGAAGCAGATGTGGTGATTATTGACACAGCCGGACGTCTCCATAATAAGATAGGACTGATGAATGAGTTGAAGAAGATTAAGGATGTGATGAAGAAGGTGTTACCTCAGGCACCAGATGAAGTACTCCTTGTTCTTGACGGTAGCACCGGTCAGAATGCTTTTGAACAAGCTAAACAGTTTGCCGCAGTAACCCAGATCACCAGTTTGGCGATTACCAAACTCGACGGTACAGCCAAGGGTGGTGTGGTCATTGGTATCTCCGACCAGTTAAAGGTTCCTGTCAAGTATATCGGTTTGGGAGAAGGTATGGAAGATTTGCAGTTGTTTAATAAACGTCAGTTTGTAGCATCTCTGTTTAATGAACAATAATCAGGTTGACATTATTACTTTAGGATGCTCAAAGAATCTGGT
>JAFZPF010000202.1 GCA_017550455.1 Prevotella sp. | reverse complement strand
TTCAACGGATATTCCACATCCAGACCAAGACTTTTTAAGAGCTTGTAGGTGGCGACACCGACTTCTGGGAAGACAGCATCGACGTAGCAGGGAATAAATAAACCGATTTTCATGCTATTATTATTGTTCGCTTAATAAGTTGATAGTTACAATAGATAAAGTTATAATGACGCAAATATATAAAAAAAAGTTCGGATAATATATGTTTTCACTTTGTTCTCATTGTGTATTTTGTACTTTTTAACTAAAGATACTTTAATTAGTACATCATTATTTCTATTATATAGTCTTTGATTGGAAAATAACGATAATAATAAAAATCGTATGGGAGAGGAGAATTACCCCTCTCCTATTTTAAAGTTTGACAATAGCCTTTTCCCGTATGTCAGTACTACTCGATCCAAAGAGAATAGTATAATTACCTTTGTCTGTATGCCACTGATGAGTATTCTCATTCCATGAGGATAGTTCTTGAATGGGGATTGCCATACGTAGGGTTTGGTATTCTCTTGGTTGTAATTCACGTGTTTTTGAAAAGGCTTTCAGTTCTTTGGCAGGTTTTTCTATTTGTTTGTTTTTAGGAGCACTCACATAAACCTGTGTTGTCTCTTTACCCGCTATATTACCGGTATTACGTATGTCGATACTGACGATAATGGAATCGCCAACGATGTGGGCTACAGGATTATCATACTCGAAAGTGGTGTAGCTGAGTCCAAAACCGAAGGGGAACAGGGGCTTTGTCTTGTATTTCTCGAATCCACGATATCCCACGAAGACATCCTCCTTATAATACACCTGACTCTTGGGAATCTCTCCGGCACTGTTAGGCTCTGCTTTTACTCCCGTGATGCCGGGCCATGCCTCTTTGCCAAAGTGAGCAAAGGGGTAGTCCTCTAATTTCTGAGCAAACGTTACCGGTAGCTTACCGCTCGGACTCACCTTGCCTGTCAGCACGTTTGTCAGGGCTGTTCCTGCTTCAGAACCGAGATACCAGCAGTGTAACAGGGCAGGTACTTCGTTGATCCAAGGCATGGCATAGGGGTTACCGCCGAAGGTGACGACAACGATCCGGGGTTGTATATTGGCCAACGCACTGATTAACTCACTCTGTCCGTAGGGCAGGTCATAACTCTCGCGATCACTATTCTCACAGTCTTGACGGTTGTTCTTATTCAGTCCTCCTACGAATATGATCAAGTCGGCATCCTTGGCTTTCTCCAATGCCTCTTGCTTGAGCATCTCCTGACGGGCGGGATCAAGGGGATCCACCTTGTCGTAGAGTGCCCGACCGGCATAGTAACCCGGAGCATAATCAATGGTTTGTTGACGCTGGTTGTCGGATAGCAGACTGCGCAGTCCTTCAAGCGGGGAGATGTCGCGAAGGGTCTTCAACTCTGAAGAGCCACCGCCCTGAGTGAGTGAACGGGTAGCGTTGTCACCCACCACCAGAATCTTCTTGTACTTGGTGATGTTGAGGGGCAATAACGGTGTGGTGGCGGGATCTTTTTTCTTTCCTAATCTCTCATTTTTTAGGAGTACGATTCCCTCCTCACCAATCTGTCGACATACCTCATAGTGGGCCTCACTACAGAGGGAGCCAATCACTTTATTCGGATTCATGCTGGTGCGGAAGATTGTACGGAGCACACGACTCACCTTATCGTCGATGATAGACATGGGAATCTTACCCTCGTTGACAAGGCGCTCGAGTTTGTCTGCCATATAATAGTCTTTATAACCGAACTCTGCCTCCTTCAGTTTTCCATCGGTGAACGACCCCATCTCGATGTCCAGTCCTCCGGTAGCTGCCTGCCAGGTGTCGGTAGTGCCTCCCCAGTCACTGATGAGGGCACCGTCGAATCCCCATTTTTTCTTGAGGATGCCATTGATCAGCGCATCATTATGACACATGTGCGTACCATTCCAGAAATTATACGCACCCATGATCGACCATACACCGGCCTTCTCTACAGCCCGTTTGAAGGGAGCCAGATAGATCTCATGCAGGGCCCGCTCAGAGACGTTGACATTGACACCAAAACGGTCTGTCTCCTGATTGTTCAGACAGAAATGTTTCAGACAACAGGCTATACCGTTCTTCTGGGCTGCCTGGATATAGGGTACCACGATCTCACCGGCCAGGAAGGGATCCTCCCCGCAGTATTCGAAGGCGCGTCCATTCATCGGTGTTCGTTGGATGTTCACACCCGGACCTAACAGGATATCTTTGCCACGGAAAGCAAACTCTTCACTCAGGGAATGACCGTAGCGTCGTGACAGGTCCCGGTTCCAGGTGGCGGCAAGACATGTCAGTGAAGGGAAGGCTACCACAGAGTCGTTGGTCCAACGGGCAGGACTCCACGTGTTCCATTCCAACTCCTCACGTACCCCGTGCGGTCCGTCGTCCATGTTGAGTTGACGGATTCCTAAACGTGGTACTCCTGCAGAGGTGAACTTACTCTGTGCGTGCAGCACCTGTATCTTCTCATGGAGGGTCATACGACTCAGTGCGTCCTTCACCCTTTCTTCTACAGGAGCCTTCGGGTCTTGATACGTCTGTGCCTGTACGTTGATCGTCAGTAGTGCAAATAACGATGCAATGATAGTGGTTTTATACATGATGGTCATATTTGTAGTTAAAACGATTTACCTTATTTATTAATGGGGTCATAGACCGACCTTCATCTCTTTACCGTTGTACTGTATCAGCTTTCCTTCGGGAGTGTTCAGATCGAGTTGCTTAGGTGCCTCTTTCGTGATGAGAACGATATTGAAACGGCGCTGTTTCAGCATGCCAGGGAACAGTCCCTTACGGGTGCCAAAGTTAACGGTGCGCGCAGCATCATCGTAATGGATGTCGATCGTGGCATACTGTCCCCGTTCATAGTTGTAGTTCACACCTTCATCCTCGTATAGTTGGAAGTTACCGTCACGACCGGCATAGATATAGAGGTTGATGAGCTCTGCAGGTTTCTCATCGCTCCATTCCATCGCTGGTCCGAAGGGGATGATACTGCCCTCGGGCACATAGACGGGAATCTGTTCGTAGGGAGCATCGACCATGAGACGCTGTCCACCATCGATATAATCGCCCGTATAGAGGTCATACCACCCGGTATGAGCGGGGAAATAGACGCTGCGGTTGCGTGCCTTGTAATATCCCACAGGACAAGCCATCAGGGCAGGACCGAGCATCCATTGATCCTTGATGTCTAGAACCTGATGGTCAGTGCCGAAATCCATTACCAAAGCACGCATCATCGTATAATCCTTGAAGTGGGTCCAGGCTGCCAGTGAGTACAGATAAGGCATCAGGTGATAGCGCAGACAATCATAATACACAAACGACTGGTAGGCAGGATGCTCTTGCGGAGCGATGTTCCAGATCTCGCGTAAGGGCCACTGACCATGACTGCGGAAGATAGGCACAAAAGCGCCGAACTGGTTCCACCGGCATTGTAGTTCGCGCCACTCCTTGAGATCCTCATTCTCCTGTCCAGTCTGGTCATAAAGCTGTTGAGCTTTGACATAACGCTTTTCAACACAGAAACCACCTTGATCCATGCCCCAGAAGGGGATGCCCGACATAGAGAAGTTCAGTCCTGCTGTCACCTGTGCGCGCATATCCTCCCATCGGGTACCAATATCTCCGCTCCAAGTGGCTGTACTGTATCGTTGTTCACCAGCAAAACCACTACGGGTAAGAAGAAAAACACGAGGTTCATCCCGCATGCCTTTCCACACACCGCGTTGACCATGGTAGATGGCATCTGCATTGACGATGGAGTATGCGTTGAAATACTCTGTTGATGTTCCTAAGGCTGTAGGACCGCAAAGGGCTTTGCGATACCACATGGGTGTACAGTCGCGGACATTGGGTTCAGAAGCATCCATCCACCATGCATCAACAAGTGTGGTCAGCTTATGACTCAGCATTGGGCGCTTACCTCCGTCATTCTTTAAAGCAAGTCCGGTATAGAGATGCTCATCCATCTGTCTCCAAAAAACCTTACGTGCCTCATCGCTATAGGCATCGTAAAAACCACCTACATAGCCACGGCCTACCCAGTCATAGATATCGTCATGTACAGCCTGCTTATACATCCATCCTTTTGCATCCAGTTCCTTGAAGTTATCCGTATTCTTGTAGAACTTAGGCCACACGCTGATCATAAATCGTCCATGCATCTGATGGATGCTGTCGAGCATGGCTTGCGGATTCGGATAACGTGAGGAGTCAAACTGGTGACTGCCCCATTGGTCTTCCTTCCAATAGAACCAATCC
>JAFZPF010000201.1 GCA_017550455.1 Prevotella sp. | reverse complement strand
GTATTACTCTATCAAAGAGGTATCCGAGATTATTGGCGTCTCTGAAAGTAATCTTCGTTTTTGGGAGAAGGAGATTCCTCTGATTAAGCCCAAGACGACGGGTAATAATGTCCGACAATATACCGAGAAGGATATTGAGAACATCAAAGCCGTGTATAATCTGGTGAAGGTTCGTGGTTTCAAGCTTGCCGCAGCCAAGAAGATGCTCCGTGAGAATAAGGAGGGTGTTGACAGCAATGCCCGTGTGATGGAGGGCTTGATCCGTGTGCGGGAAGAACTGAAAGAGTTGAAACGACAGTTGGATTACATTAACTGAATTCTTTTGTAAAAGGTATAATATAAGAGGGCATTCCGCACGGAATGCCCTTTATTGTTATTACTTACTGTAAATATGCAGCAGGATATAGGGTTTGCCGGGCAGTTTGATGCTCTTGCCGTCTTTGTCAATGAAGCGGTAACGGTTGTCGGCCAGCTTGGTGACGAATGCATCTTTCACCGTTGTGGTGGTCATATTCCACGTGTCAATGATATCAACTTTGAAGCGTCTTCCTTCTGTCAGACGGGGCCAACGACTGCATTTCGTAGGCAGGTTGAAAGTCCATTTCTTGGGTTTCTCACTGGAGAAATAGATGAAGTAATGGTCGGGACCGGCGCAGGCTGTCTTATCATCCCAACTCTGATCGGCCAGACGGATGGAGTAGGGCAGTGAGTCAAGTATCTTGCGGGTGAACTTAATACGTGCCGGACAGGTGCCACGGAACTTACCACCTGTTGCCAGGAAAGCATAGCCCGTGTAGTTCTTGTCGTTGTGCATATCATCCACGAAGCATTCTCCGTGAGTGACGTAGGTTCCACCGATGAGTCCCATCCAGATACGCTCTAACATCTGCTCACCCGACAGTTGTGCCCATCTGCTGGCATGGTCACCCTCATAACACACCTCGTCAAAGAGGATGGGCTTGTGGATGATATTTCTGACGGTAGCCGCTCCCTCAAAGTTGTACAGCGGACCTTGGTCTTGAATACTGGCATGGGTGTAGAAAGGCTGGTTGTAATCGATATATACGGCAGTGCCTCCATGGATAGAGAGCAGGTGATGATAGGGATCTTTCTCTGCCACATACTTCGACATCTCGATCCACTGGTCGTGTGTCTTTGCTCTTACCAAGTCCCATTCATTGGCCATCGACCACCAGATATTACTATAGGAAGCCAAGCGTGCCACCACGTATTTCAGATAACGCATATTGTTCTCCATGCTCATGCGGTCGAAGCCCCACAGTCCGGCATCGTAAGGAGTAAACAGAATCAGGTCGGCTTCTATCTTCATGTCACGCAGTCGCTCCACCACCTTGTCGAGATGTTGGAAGAACTTCACGTCGAAACGACTGAAGTCCCACAGATAGACATCTTTCTTCAGTTCCTCGGAATGACTCTTCTTCAGCAGTTTGAAGGGATAGATGGTGGGCCACTCATACACACTGTTGTTTGGGAACACGCAGAAACGCAGTTTGTTGAATCCCGTCTCATCCAATGTCTTATAGGTCTGTTCCTGACGCTCGTTGTCACTATGTATCCACGCATAAGAGGTGGTGCCTACCGGATGATACAGTGATCCGTCGGGATAGATGAAATTCTGGTCCTTACCAGCCTGTACCATTCCTTTCTGTGAAGGTGCGGGATCCGTACAGATAAGTGAACCTTCCTGATAGTTCAGTTCTCTCTCTGATGACCTTGTGATATAATTCCACTTACCTTTTAGGGTGGGCATAAAACGGATCTTGAAGGTGTCATCACCATCGTAGAAACCATCAACGGTCATTTTCACCCCATCTCCTTCATGGATGAAGGTTGCCGTGAAGTCGATATCAGTAAACGGATTCTTCTCAGTTTTCAGTGTGAAAGACTTCTCGAAACGATCCCACATAGGCACATTCGTATTTTGTGCGTTCAGGGTAAGACATGCCACAGTAAATAACAGACATGTAAAAAATAATCTTTTTAAATTCTTGTTCATAGGGTTATGTTTATCATCATGACGCAGAAAAACGCTTTTTATACTCATTCTTTATCCATTTTAATTTTAACATAGAGGTTAGTTTTAGGGAATTCCCTACTGCATAATAGGGAAAAACTATTTGGCGATAAAGTGATTTTTCTCTATCTTTGCGGTGTAAATAATGTAGAAACCATAAATAATGATGAATATGAAAAAGGCAACCGTTTATGCAGTGAGTGTGCTGTTCTTGATGAGCAGTTGTGGATCCTATACCGCATCAGGAGCTTATGCAGGTTCTTCTATCGGTTCTATCTTAGGATCGGCTATCGGTGGTATCACGGATGGTCCTCGTGGCAGTGATGTAGGTACACTGATTGGTATGGCCGGTGGAGCGATTATCGGTGCTGCTATCGGCAATGCTGCTGATCAGGCTCAGCAGAAAAAGATTGACGAGTATCATCAGCGTACATACGAGAGGAGCAATGCCCGTTATAACCAGCGTCACCAACAAGAGTATAATGATTACAACGACAGTGGTTTCGATCCTACGAATAGCGGTGACGATCGTATCTATGAGTATAACGATGCTGACTATACCAGTGGCTACAGTGCATCTAAGGCTAACAGTTATGAGCCCAGTGTTTCTTCTACAGACCGTTATAATGCTCGTTATAATGCCAACTTAGAGATACGCAATCTGCGTTTTGTAGATGATAATATGGACAATACGTTGAGTGCTGATGAGACATGTAAGATTATCTTTGAGATCAGGAATACTTCCAACAGTACCCTTTATGATGTGCAGCCTATCGTAGAGGAGATTTCCGGAAATCGTCAGATCTTGGTATCGCCGGGTGTACATATAGAGCGTATCGCCCCCAATAAGGGTATCCGATATACGGCGATGGTGAAAGCGAATAAGCGACTGAAGAATGGCACGGCACGTTTCCGTATCTGTGCGATACAGGGAGACAACAGGGTTATCTCAAAGATTCATGAGATGAACGTCCGTACGGCACGTTATTGATGACTGTGACGTTGTGAGGCTTTATGGGGGGTACGCTGAGGGCGTTCCTCCTTTTTTTTGTTTTTGTCTGGTTTGGAAGAGGTACTGATCTCTTCTTTCATCTGTGAGATCTTCTCTTCGTCGTCTAATACTTTGTCACGCATCTGATCGGTAAATACCGGCCCCTCCTTTTCTTTTATCTGCCATGCCGGGGTATAGTCGTAAATGTATTTGCTGAACTCGAAATCGAGCTCCACTTCATTGTCTTCCTCCTCATTACGGTAAGGAACACCGGCATTCTCCTTGTACACCTCCACCTTTACCATGACAACCCCGGAGGCAATCATATTGATCTGCTTGGCTGCTGCATACGATAAGTCGACAATACGTCCGCGGGTATGTGGACCGCGGTCGGTCACCTTCACCACAACGCTCTTCCCGTTGGTCAGATTCGTCACTTTCAGCAGGGTGCCTAAGGGATAACGCTTATGAGCGCAGGTCATACTGTCACGGTGATACTTCGTACCATCACTCATGCGTACTCCATGCAGTCGGTGGGAATAATAGGATGCCTTTCCCTTTTCTTGTGCTACGGTAATGAACTGTATAGAAAAGAAAAAAACAACAAGGAGCAGAAGTCTTGTGAGCCCCCTGCCACCCTGTTGTCTAATGGATTTGTTTAAACCAGTTTTTTCTCTGATTTCCAAATTAATTCTTTTATACAATACCCTGAGCCATCATGGCATTAGCAACCTTCATGAAGCCGGCGATGTTAGCACCTTTCACGTAGTTGATATAGCCATCCTCCTGACCGTACTTCATACACTGAGCGTGGATACCAGACATGATACCATGCAGCTTCTGGTCAACTTCCTCAGCAGACCATGCCATACGCATAGAGTTCTGAGTCATCTCAAGACCAGAGGTAGCAACACCACCAGCGTTAACAGCCTTGCCAGGAGCAAACAGTTGCTTAGCCTCGATGAACTTGTCAACAGCCTCAGCTGTACAACCCATATTAGAAACTTCAGCAACACAGAGAGGTTTGTTAGCGAGGATGCTGTCAGCATCTGCACCGTTGAGCTCGTTCTGGGTAGCGCAAGGCAGATAGATGTCGGCCTTAACTTCCCAAGGCTTCTTGCCAGCAACGAACTTAGAACCTGGGAACTCGTCTGCGTAAGGAGCGCAGATATCGTTACCGCTGGCACGGAGCTCGAGCATGTACTCGATCTTTTCGTCGTTCAGACCAGCCTCGTCGAGGATGTATCCGTCTGGACCAGAGATGGTGATAACCTTTGCACCAAGCTCGGTAGCCTTCTTGGCAGCACCCCATGCTACGTTACCGAAACCAGAGAGAGCGATGGTCTTACCCTTAATGTCGATACCAGCTGTCTCCAGCATATGATGAACGAAGTAGAGTGCACCGAAACCAGTAGCCTCCGGACGAAGGATTGATCCACCCCATTCAAGACCCTTACCGGTCAGAGTAGCACCGTGGAACTGGCTGGTGAGCTTCTTATACATACCGAACAGATAGCCGATCTCACGGCCACCAACACCGATATCACCGGCAGGAACGTCCATGTCAGGACCAATCACTTTGTAAAGCTCTGTCATGAAAGCCTGGCAGAAACGCATGATCTCTGCATCACTCTTACCGCGGGGAGCGAAGTCAGAACCACCTTTACCACCACCCATTGGGAGTGTTGTAAGGGCATTCTTGAATGTCTGCTCGAAACCGAGGAACTTCAAAATAGACAGGTTTACAGACGGGTGGAAACGCAAACCGCCTTTGTACGGGCCAATAGCGCTGTTGAATTGTACACGGTAACCGATGTTTACCTGTACCTCACCTTTGTCATCTACCCAAGGCACACGGAAGGTAGTGATACGCTCCGGTTCTACAATACGCTCAACAATTTTTGCTTTCTCGAATTCGGGATGCTGGTTGTAAACATCCTTAATAGATGTGAGCACTTCTCTTACTGCCTGCAGGTACTCTGACTCTCCTGGATGTTTTGCCTCCAGGTGTTGCATGATTTTCTCAACTTCCATAATAGTTTCTTTAGTTAAACTTTTTTGTAATGAATAACTTGATTGTTTGATAAATTTAATGCGCAAAAATAGGTTTTTATTTTGAATCTACCAAGTATTTTCCTCCTTTTTTTATTATTATACTTTCTTTTTGCAAATCTTGAACTTTGGTAGGTTATAGGTGTCTACTTACCTTTTTATACTTTTCTTAAGGATTCGCTTGCAAACTTTTTGATAATTGTCCGTTTTGTAAATAAAAACAAGCATTTAGGGCTGATTTTAAATAAGTTTGTCTGTGAACTTTGGATGTCTTGGTTTACATTTTTTAAGGATATAATTGGCGTCCTGTCTTGCTGACTGTAGTCGGCGGATTTGATGACATAAGTAAGCGGGGTTGCTGATTGTAGTCGGCAGGTCTGTCGATTACTGTCGACATGGTGTTCACCTTTACTTTTTCCGATGGCAATAGTTATTACACATGATGGTTTTAATCAGTAAATATGCCCGGAAAAATACCGGGCATATAGTGAATATCTACTCATCGATTGTTGCCAAAGCCTGACGGATATCGTCCAGGATATCCTCCACGTCCTCGATACCTACAGACAGACGGATCAGATCGGGGGCTACTCCTGCTTCCAACAATTGTTCCTCGCTCAGTTGACGATGCGTATGACTGGCTGGATGAAGGATGCAGGTGCGGGCATCGGCCACATGGGTGACGATGCAGATCAGTCGGAGGGCATCCATAAACTTAATAGTAGTCTCACGATTTCCTTTCAGTCCGAATGCCATCACGCCACAAGACCCGTTGGGAAGATATTTCTGAGCCAACTCATAGTTCTTATCATCCTTCAGTCCACTGTAATGAACCCATGCTACATGTGGGTCGTCATGCAGGAATTCAGCCACTTTCTGAGCGTTCTTGCAATGCTGCGGCATGCGCAGATGGAGCGTCTCAAGACCGAGGTTCAGCAGGAAGGCATTATGTGGAGAAGGGATGCTGCCCAGGTCACGCATCAGTTGGCTGACCAGTTTAGTGGTATATGCCATCTTCCCGAAAGCCTTCGTGTAGGTAAGACCATGATAACTCTCATCCGGCGTTGTCAGTCCAGGGAATTTTTCTGCATAAGCCTCCCAGTCGAAGTTTCCGCTGTCAACGACGCATCCTCCCACCTGTGTGGCATGACCGTCCATATACTTTGTGGTGGAGTGGGTGACGATGTCACATCCCCATTCGAAAGGACGACAGTTGACAGGTGTGGCAAAGGTGTTGTCAACAATCAGTGGCACACCGTTCCTATGTGCGATACGTGCGAACTTCTCTATGTCGAGGATATTACATCCAGGGTTGGTGATGGTCTCACCGAACAGTGCTTTGGTATTCGGACGGAAGGCTTTCTGGATCTCCTCCTCAGTGGCGTCCGGGCTGACGAAGGTACAATCAATACCTAATTTCTTCAAGGTGACACCAAACAGGTTGTAGGTTCCACCATAGATCTCGTTACTGGTAATGAAATGGTCACCTGCACCACAGATGTTGAAGATGGCATAGAAGTTGGCAGCCTGACCAGATGAGGTAAGTACAGCACCAACACCGCCCTCGAGAGCCGCAATCTTCTTGGCTACGGCATCGTTGGTGGGATTTGCAAGTCGGGTGTAGAAATACCCTTCTTTCTTCAAGTCGAATAACATGCCCATCTCATCGCTGTCATCGTACTTGAAGGTTGTACTCTGGAAAATAGGTACTACTCTTGGTTCACCGTTCTTGGGCTCCCATCCTGCCTGTACACAAAGGGTTGCCGGTTTAAAATTCTTTTTCATTGTATATAGCTTTTTTCTGATTAATCTATTTGAGATTGCAAAAGTAAAGAAAAAGTGAAAAGTAGGCAAATATTTAAAATCAATTTTAGAAAAAAAGATTATATGTCATCAAATCATAAGTGGATACTTGCACTTTTGCACCTATTTTTTTTCGTATCTCTCTTTTTTTTCGTAATTTTGAACCCATCAACGGAATAAGAACACATAAAGGTAAAAATATTATATGAATAACGATATCCCGCAGCAATGGAATAAGTTTATACTAAAAGACGTTTCTTTTCTCAATCTGATGACTCGCCGCATCTTCAACGTGCTGATTGTGGCAAATCCCTATGACGCCTTTATGCTGGAAGACGACGGGCGTGTGGATGAGAAAATCTTCAATGAATATACCGAGTTGGGATTGCGCTATCCCCCCACCTTCACTCAGGTTTCCACCACGGAAGAGGCTGCAGAGGTGCTTCGTGAGAAGAGCATCGACCTGGTGATGTGCATGCCGGGTAATGCGGATAATGATGCTTTTGATGTGGCGCGTGATGTGAAAGCTCACTTCCCGGATATCCCCTGTGTGGTGCTTACTCCTTTCTCGCATGGTATCACCCGAAGAATGGAGAATGAAGACATGAGTATCTTCGACTATGTCTTCAGTTGGTTGGGAAACACCAACCTTATCCTTTCGATCATCAAGTTGATAGAGGATAAGATGAATCTCGACCATGACATCCATGAGGCTGGAATTCAGATCATTCTGCTGGTGGAGGATAATATCCGTTTTTATTCCTCCGTGTTACCTAATCTGTACAGTTATATCCTGGCACAGAGTCAACGTTTTGCCACTGAGGCTTTGAATCCCCACAGTGCTACCTTACGTATGCGAGGACGTCCAAAGGTGGTGCTCGCCCGTAACTATGAAGAGGCATGGGAGGTTTATGATAAATATCGGGATAATATATTAGGTGTTATCAGTGACTGTCGTTTCCCTATAGAGGCTGTAGGTAGTCGTCCGTCGAGCAGTGCTGGTGTGGAGAAAGATCCCGAAGCGGGCTTGAAACTCTTCCATGCTATCCGTGAGAACGATCCCTATATCCCATTGATCTTACAGAGCAGTGAAGTCTCGAACCGTGAGAAAGCTAAGCAATACGGGTATAAGTTCGTGGATAAGAACTCCAAGAAGATGAATATCGACTTGCGTAAACTGCTGGAGGAACACATGGGATTCGGAGATTTTATCTTTAGAGATCCGGTCACTCACCAGGAGATCACCCGTATCCGTAACCTCAAGGAGTTGCAAGACAATATCTTCCTGATACCTAACGACTCCATGCTGTATCATATATCCCGTAACCATATGAGTCGTTGGTTGTGCGCCAGGGCTATCTTCCCGGTATCGGCTTTCCTGAAGACCGTTACGTGGGAGAAACTCCGTGACGTGGATGCTCACCGTAAGATTATCTTCGATGCTATCGTGCAATACCGAAGAATGAAGAATATCGGTGTGGTAGCGCTCTTCCGCAGGGAGCAGTTTGACTCCTACAGTCATTTCGCCCGTATCGGTGACGGTTCGTTGGGAGGCAAGGGAAGAGGATTGGCATTCCTGGATAATATCATCAAGCGTCATCCTGAGTTCAACGAGTTTGAGAATGTCAAGGTGAGCATTCCTAAGACGGTCGTGTTGTGTACGGATGTCTTCGATGAGTTCATGGAGAGTAACAACCTCTACCAGATCGCTTTGAGTGATGCTCCCGACGAGCAGATCCTGAGACATTTCTTGAGGGCACAGCTTCCCGATAAGTATATTGCCGACTTCTTTACGTTCTTCGAAGCAACCCGTTCTCCTATCGCGATACGAAGCAGTTCATTGTTGGAGGACTCTCATTATCAGCCTTTTGCGGGAATCTACAGTACCTATATGATTCCTTATCTCGATGATAAATACCAGATGTTACAGATGTTGGCGGCTGCCATCAAGAGTGTTTATGCCTCGGTGTATTACAAAGATTCCAAGACCTATATGACAGCCACGAGTAATGTCATCGATCAGGAGAAGATGGCTGTAATCCTTCAAGAGGTGGTGGGCAGACAGTATGGTGACCGTTACTATCCCAATGTGAGTGGTGTACTCCGTTCTCTGAACTACTATCCGATAGAAGATGAGAAAGCCGAAGAGGGTGTTGCCAGTCTGGCGCTTGGCTTAGGAAAATATATCGTGGATGGAGGACAGACACTCAGGATGAGTCCTTACCACCCTGAAAAGATCTTACAGATGAGTGAGATGGACATAGCCTTACGTGAGACACAGACACATTTCTATGCCTTGGATATGAGTCATGTATCCGATGAGTTTAAGGTGGACGATGGCTTTAATATCAAGAAGTTACGTGTGAAGGAAGCAGATAAGGATGGTACGCTGAGGTATATCAGTAGCACCTATGATCCTGTGGACCAGATCATCCGTGACGGTTATTACGAAGGTGGCAGGAAGGTCATCTCCATGTGCGGTATTCTGCAACATGGCATATTACCTTTTCCACAACTGTTGCAGATGTGTATGAAATATGGGGCTGAAGGTATGCGTCGACCGGTAGAGATTGAGTTGGCATGTAATGTCAACGATAACCGTACGGGTGAGTTGTATCTCTTGCAGATCCGTCCGATAGTGGACAGCAAGCAAGTGCTTGACAAGGACTTGTCAAAGATTCCCGATGACCGTTGTCTGTTGCGTGCTCATCATTCTCTGGGCCATGGCATCAGCGATGATGTCACCGATGTGGTATATGTCAAGGCAGATGAGCATTTCTCTGCAGCAAATAATGTCACTATCGCTCAAGAGATAGAACGTATCAACAGACGTTTCTTGGAAGAAGGGAAGAACTATATCTTGATAGGCCCTGGGCGTTGGGGCTCAAGTGATTACTGGTTGGGCATACCTGTTAAGTGGTCCCACATCTCTGCTGCACGCGTCATCGTGGAGGCTGGGTTGGAGAATTATCGCATCGACCCCAGTCAGGGAACACATTTCTTCCAGAATCTTACCTCTTTTGGCGTGGGATATTTCACGATCAACTCATACAAAAACGATGGCATCTTCCGGAAAGATCTTCTGGATGCCATGCCCGCCGTAGAGGAGACCGAATATACCCGTCATGTACGCTTCGACACCCCCTTAACCATTATGATGGACGGTATGAAGCAGGAGAGTGTCGTGCTTTTCCCGGAAGAAGTGGGGTAGTTTTCCGCTTTTCAGACGATATGGTAGCATAACGAATCATTCGAAATGAGGATATAGCGGTTTTTTTTATAAAAAATGTTTGACGTTATAATATTTTTCTCTATATTTGCATCAGATATTTTAACTTAAAATTGTGATTTTATGAAAAAGTATTTAGCAGAAATGATTGGCACCATGGTGCTGGTATTTATTGGATGCGGTAGTGCAATCTTTAACAATGGTTGTGGAACTCCTGCTCAGGTGCTGATGGTAGCAGTAGCCTTTGGTGTGGCTGTTGTTGCTATGGCTTACACGATTGGTGGTATCTCAGGATGCCATATTAATCCGGCTATTACTTTAGGTGTGTGGATGAGCGGTCGTATGAGCGGTAAGGATGCTGGTATGTACATGCTCTTCCAGGTGATCGGTGGATTCATCGGTTCTCTGTTGCTTTACATTATCATTGCTACGATGCCTGATTTCCAGAGTGCGACACTGACGGGTGCCAACTATTGTGAGGCAGGTGCTGTGCCTGGATTGGTAGCAGAGATTATCTTTACTTGTGTATTTGTTCTCGTGGTCTTGGGAACAACCGACAGTAAGGTAGGTGCAGGTAACTTCGCAGGACTGGCTATCGGTCTGTCACTGGTGATCGTTCACATCGCTTTGATTCCTATCACTGGTACATCTGTGAACCCAGCTCGTTCTCTGGCTCCTGCAGTATTCAACGGTGGTGATGCCTTAGCTCAGGTATGGGTATATATCATCGGTCCGTTCATCGGTGGTGCTTTGGCAGCATGCATCTGGGGTGTTCTCTCACCGAAAAAGAAATAATCCTTGATACAATCCTTGAGGCTGTGCTCTTGAGTACAGCCTTTTTTTAGTTTTTCTCAATGGAAAAAGAAGTAAAAAAAGACGGTATCTTTCGCTTGAATGGACAGAATTATCTGGTGCCTTTTATCCTGATTACCGTCTTGTTCTTTTTATGGGGCTTTGCCCGTGCCATTTTGGATGTGCTGAATAAGCATTTCCAGAATGAATTGAATATCTCCATCGCACAGTCGGCCATGATTCAGGTGACCACCTATCTGGGTTATTTCCTCATGGCGATACCTGCCGGATTGTTCATCAATAAATATGGCTACCGTAGGGGCGTGGTCTTCGGATTACTACTCTTCGGCGTCGGCTCATTGCTCTTTATTCCAGAAGCAGCCAGCGGTGGATTCTATGGTTTCTTGGTATGTCTCTTCATCATTGGCTGTGGACTGACATTTCTGGAGACGGCTGCTAATCCTTACTCAACAGAGTTAGGCTCACCAGAAACGGCCACCAGCCGACTTAATCTCTCACAGTCGTTCAACGGACTGGGTTGTTTGTTTGCCACCTTCGCGGTTGGGCAGTTCCTCTTCAATGACAGTGGTGAGGGTGGTAATGTGGCAGTACCTTATACCATTTTAGGTATATTGGTATTACTGATTGCCTTAGTGTTCTCCCGGGTGAACCTACCTGAGATCAAGAAAGAGCAGGAGGCGGAGGAGGAGCATCAGCAGAGTGGACTTGCCAATATCAAGGAACTCTTCACACATCATAAGATGTTCGTGCTCGGACTCTTCTCGTTGTTGGCTTACGAGGTGGCAGAGATATCTATCAACAGCTATTTCATCAACTTCGTTACCGGCAAGGGATGGATGACTGATAATATGGCGAGCATCGTGCTGACGATCGCTTTGGCCTTCTTTATGGTCGGACGCTTCGGCGGCAGTTGGATCATGCGTACGGTGAGTGATAAGAAGATGTTGCTGATATGTGCTTCAGGAACAGTTGTCTGTATGTTGCTCGTGCTGATGAACCTTGGAAAACTGTCGATGATAGCGCTTATCTGTAACTATCTTTTCGAGGCCATCATGTTCCCGACTATCTTCTCACTGTCGCTTATCGGGGTGGGACGCCTCCGTAAGAGTGCCTCTTCACTGTTGATGATGACGCCGGTAGGTGGATGTGGTTTCCTGCTGATGGGTATGATTGCCGATAAGACCAATCTCATTGTTCCATTCATCGTTCCCTTGATAGGATATCTGTTGATCCTGTTCTATGCCCTTCGCTTACGTCGTCAATAAAATAATTATTGTAAGGTACATCTGACAAAACCACCTTTCTGGTTGGCGGCAGTTGAACAATGTGTTGTTTTCAGTAGGTTGAATACCAAAAAAGTAGAGTATCTTTTTTGTTTTACCAAAAAAAACAATTATCTTTGCAACTGCTGATAAAAATAGTCTACTACTGATTAGGATTTACAAATAATTTTAAAAATATAAATGAATATGGTAAGTTACAAAGAACTGGGCTTGGTAAACACCAAAGAAATGTTTGCCAGAGCAATTAATGGTGGTTATGCTATCCCTGCATTCAACTTTAACAATATGGAGCAGTTGCAGGCAATTATCAAGGCTTCTTCTGATATGAAGAGTCCTGTTATCCTGCAGGTTTCCAAAGGTGCACGTAACTATGCAAACGCTACACTGCTGCGCTATATGGCACAGGGAGCTGTTGAGTATGCCAAGGAGTTAGGATGCAACCATCCGGAGATTGCCCTTCACCTTGATCATGGTGACAGCTTCGAGCTTTGCAAGAGCTGTGTTGACCTTGGATTCTCCAGCGTGATGATCGACGGTTCTGCTCTTCCCTATGAGGAGAATATCGCTCTGACAAAGAAGGTCGTAGAGTATGCACATCAGTATGATGTTACTGTAGAGGCTGAGCTCGGCGTTCTCGCAGGTGTTGAGGATGAGGTACAGGCAGAGGAGTCTCATTACACCAAGCCAGAGGAAGTGATCGACTTCGCTACTCGTACAGGCTGTGATTCTTTGGCTATCTCTATCGGTACTTCTCACGGTGCTTATAAGTTCAAGCCAGAGCAGTGTACACGTGACCCGAAGACCGGTAAGCTCGTTCCTCCTCCATTGGCATTCGACGTGCTCGACGCTATCATGGAGAAACTGCCGGGATTCCCCATCGTTCTTCACGGTTCTTCTTCTGTTCCACAGGAGTATGTTGACATGATCAATGAGCATGGTGGTAAGTTGCCCGATGCAGTAGGTATTCCAGAGGAGCAGCTTCGCAAGGCTTCCAAGAGTGCTGTTTGCAAGATTAACATCGACTCTGACTCACGTCTGGCCTTCACCGCTGCTGTTCGTCGTGTTTTCGATGAGAAACCGAGTGAGTTCGACCCACGTAAGTTCTGCGGTCCAGCACGTGATGAGATGGAGAAGATGTACAAGCATAAGATTGTTGACGTGCTGGGTTCTGACAACAAACTCGCACAGCTCGACTAATCTGTCAGCCACATTCGAAAATAATAGCTCTGCATCCTTTTTGCAGGGCTATTTTTTTGTATATTGTCAAGTTATTTGTATATTTGCATGTTATAACTGATTATCCGCTCAAAACAATTATCTATTATCATGAAGAGATTACTTTTATTTCTGGGTATGCTGTCATTGGTGATGACACTGTCGGCTCAGACCATGCGACAGGACATTCGTGAGGTTCCTTTCACGCAGGTTCATCTCAACGATGTGTTCTGGAGTCCTCGAATCAAGATAAACAGGACCGTTTCTATTCCTTCTGCTTTTAAGGAGTGTGAGAAAAACGGACGTTTTGATAATTTCGCTTTGGCAGCAGGACTCATCAAAGGAGAGCATAAGGGTGATTTCTCATTTGACGATACCGACCCCTATAAAGTCATCGAAGGGGCGAGTTATGCCTTGGCCGCCACTTACGATGCAGCCCTTGATCATTATCTCGACAGTGTCATCGCCATCATTGCTGCTGCACAGGAAAAAGATGGCTATCTCACTACTTGTGTAACGAATCGTTGTACACGTCTCTCCGGTTGGTGGGGAACACATCGTTGGGAAAAGATCAACAGTCATGAACTTTATAACAGTGGTCATC
>JAFZPF010000200.1 GCA_017550455.1 Prevotella sp. | reverse complement strand
GTTAACGAGTAAACAAGTTGACGAGTAAACGAGTAAATAGTTTATTTGTTCATGAGTTAATACCCAAAACTCTATACTCTAAACCCTAAACCAAAATTAGATTCTTTTGCTTTCTCCCTGCAGGAGGTTCATGAATTCCTCTCGTGTCTTTGCCTGATTGAAAGCACCGCTGAAATCACTCGTGGTGGTGATGGCATTCTGTTTCTCTACACCGCGCATCTGCATACACATATGCTTAGCTTCAATGACCACCATAACACCCAGAGGATGCAGTGTACTGTCGATACATTCCTTAATCTGCTGTGTGAGACGTTCCTGTACTTGCAGACGATGACTGTAGATATCCACCACGCGTGCAATCTTTGACAGTCCGGTGATATATCCGTTGGGGATATAGGCTACATGTGCCTTGCCGTAGAAGGGTATCATATGGTGCTCACAGAGGGAGAAAAAATCGATGTCTTTAACAATAACCATCTGGTTGTATTTCTCTGCAAAGAGTGCATCGGTAAGGACCTTATGGGCATCCTGTGCATATCCCCGTGTGAGTATCTGCATAGCTTTGGCCACACGGATGGGAGTTTTGAGCAGTCCCTCACGCTGTGTGTCTTCTCCGAGTAGTGTGAGGATTGATTTGTAATGGACGGCCAGTTCATCAAGCCCTTCGCGAAATTCTATTTCAGGATTCATAATTTATTAGTTGACGAGTAAACGAGTTGACAAGTTTCTATTATTAACTGTAATTATCCCTTAATCTTGCACGGTAATCTTACCTTTTACGATACATGCCTGTGGGTAGCCGAGTTTCTTAACCTGTCGCAGGATATCTTGTGCCTCGCCATAAGTCTTGAAGTTTCCCATGCGGCAGATCCATCGCGGTGAGTAGAAATGTACGTAGATAGGTTGGTCGGGGAAGTTTGTCTTCATCTTACTGCCAGTTTCCTCAGCCTTGATACGGTCGGCACGCGAGTTGCCACCGCTGTATACCTGTACACGGTAACCGGTAATCTTGTAGGCACCACGCATCACTTTCTTACGGGTGTCAATCGTGGGGATATCGAGAGAACTGTCGTCACTCTTTTTCTCTGTAATCTCTTTCTTCGTTTCAGGTGTCTTGGATTCAGTCGCCGTCGTCTTGCTTTCAGCCTCCTTGGTTGTTGTTACGGTAGCCGGTTTGTCGGGCAAAGGCTTGCCGTTTACCAGTTCGGTAATCTCTGCACTCTGCGTCACGGTAACTGTTCCTTGTCCCTGTTGTTTCTTCTGCAGTTCGTCGATGAATTTCTGTGCATGCCCGGGCACAGTCGTAAAAAGGTATAAAGATAAGAATATCATTACCTTTGTTACACGATTATTTTGAATGTTTGCTATTCTCATGACATAATTCTTTTTTGTGATTACCTTTCTACGATTGTACTCGGTCATACTGTGATTCACCGATTATTTCCATGCGTCGATGATACCCTTGAAGTCGGCTGCTTTCAGGGAAGCACCACCGATCAGTCCACCATCGATGTCTGGTTTTGCAAAGAGCTCCGGCGCATTGCTGGCCTTACAACTTCCACCATAGAGAATAGTGGTATCGTCTGCTACTCCTTTTCCATAGCGCTCAGCGATAATACTACGGATATATGCATGGATCTCTTCTGCTTGATCGCTAGTTGCTGTCTTTCCTGTTCCGATGGCCCATATCGGCTCATAGGCGATGATTACCTTTCGGAAGTCTTCTTCGGACAGATTGAACACACTACCCTCAAGCTCAGCCTTCACGACTTCGTTTTGTTTGTTAGCCTCACGCTCCTCGAGACTTTCACCGATACAGAAGATCACCTTCAAACCGTTTTCCAAAGCGAGGAGTACTTTTTCACGGAGGATCTCGGGTGTCTCATTATAATATCCACGTCGCTCAGAGTGACCGATGATAACATACTGTGCACCGGTACTTTTTACCATCTCTGCTGATACCTCACCGGTATAGGCACCCTTTGCCTTGTCGGCACAATTCTCAGCGCCCAAAGCTACAACATCTTGGTTAAGGAACTGCGCGATGCTTGCAAGATGGATGAAAGGTGTACAGATAACTACGCCGCAATTGGGTTTCTCTGCGGTTAGTGTGTCGTTCAACTCTTTTGCAAGGGCGATACCGTCCTGCAAGTTCATGTTCATTTTCCAGTTTCCTGCTACAATTTTTCTTCTCATATTAAAAAAACTTATTTTTCCTCTTCTTTCCGAGGATGATGTTTATAAATGTTTTGATATCTTTTCCATTTCTTCAACCATTTGGTCCATGCCCACAGACGATCAGCCAGAATTAAGATAAACAGAGGCAAGGCAAACCATAGGAGTACGGCCACGATCTTTTGTGCTACGGTGGTGGCAGGCATCTGTCCTAATGATGAGGCGTGTAACGGCTGTTTCAACTTCGAACTGTCGGGCAACTGGTGATGACTCCATTTACGGATGATGGTTCCTGCTTTCAGTAGCATCAATCCTGGATTACTGCGAATCATCGTTTTCAGAGTGGTCTCATCAACATTACAGAATGGGTATTCCGCACCTGTCATCTCCCTCCATTGTGCCACACCTTCTTCATCGCTGGCGGTAAGACCGTAGAATGCATAATGATGATCTTGTGCATATTCATACAGTTGGTCGATCTCTCCGAAATTACCGTCATTGGCATTCTCTAGATGAGGGGCTATAAGTAAGAATACATAGTTGGTATCACTGAGGATATCCTCTGTGATATCATCTCCGCTGTCCATCGACATAATGGAGAAGTCGTGTATCGGTGGAACATATCCTTCGGTGATAGTCTCAGTCTTACTGTCAACAAACGTCCATGTGGAGTCAGGATAATCTTCCAATGTGAATTCTTTCTGCACACCGTCTTTTTCAAGGATGAAGGTTGTACTGAATTCTGGTTGTGGGGCACCTTCAGGAATAACCATGCTCTCGGGAATATTCGCACCGATGTGATAGGGACGGAAGTCAAAGCGGGGGAGGGTATATAGACTCCACAGACTGGATATGACAATGAAGAGTATGCTGTAGTTCATTGCTATCCATTGATTAGTCTTGCTGACGAGGATGACCAATACCGTCGGATGGATCATCAACACAATGGTACATGCCAATAATATGATATTCTTGAGCAGTGTCTGTCCATTGGTCAGATGAACGGCATCACCGAAACAGCCACAGTCAGAGATGGGATTGGCAATCCATAGCCACATGCTGACGATAGTCATGAAAACCATGAAGGCGAAGGCTATTCTTGTGGTGGCTCGCCGCTGAATGGCCAACAGTAGGAAGACACCTAAGCAAAACTCTATTGCTGCAAGAATGACAGCTGCTGAGAGTGTTACGATGTCAGGCAATACTCCTGAAAGGTTCAAGGCAGTGAGATAGTCTTGAATTTTGTATTGGGTGCCCAGCGGGTCGATAGCCTTGACGTACCCTGAGAAAATAAAGGTGAGTGCAACAAGGAAACGACATAAGTTGACGATCAACCGGAGTATGGTCGTCGGCTTCTGACTGTCAGAACGCTTGTCCTTCACTGTCGTCTCTTTCGTTTTCTCTTTGTTATTATTCACTTTTCACTTTCTTTTAACTTGATGGCTCCGAAGACAGCATAGTTGATGATATCCATGTAGTTGGCGTCGATACCCTCACTGACGAGCGTTACCCCGGCAAGGTCTTCAATCTCTTTGATTCGTTGGATCTTGGTAAGGATAAAGTCGGTATAGCTGCTGATACGCATCGAACGCCATGCCTCATCGTAGTCGTGATTCTTCTTGAACATCAGTTGCAGGGCCTCGTTGGCATACTTGTCGTAGAGTTCCATTGCTGTCTCGTTGTCGATATCTACCTGATCGACATATCCTTTAGCCAACTGTATCAACCCGATGATACCGTAGTTGATGAGTCCGATAAACTCTGGACGGATGCCTTCTCCTACCAGTGATTCTTTCTTTATCTCCAGTGATCGGATACGCTTGGCTTTGATGAACAGTTGGTCGGTGAGAGAACTGGGGCGCAATATTCTCCACGAAGCACTGTAATCGTGCAGCTTCTTCTCGAAGAGTGTCCTACATTCTGTCATGACGCTCCTGAACTGTTGTTCTGTTTTATCTGTTGTCATAATCCAAAATATCTTGGCAAAGGTAGTAATTTTCGTTGAAACAACAAAGATAGTTGCCGTTAAAATCTTTGTTGTCATAAAAAAGAAATGATGATTACTCTTTTTGGCGTTTACGAATATACTTGATTTTGGCGCAGAGCACGTCAAATTGTGTCTGAAGAGAATCGCGATGTACCCTCATCTTCGTAACATCAGACAACTGCTTGTAAGTAGCCGTCCCTGCGGCATGTGCCTGCTCAGCCTTCCGTTTCATCTGCTCATACTGGCGGTTCACACGCTGTAATTTTTCATCCAACCGCTGTACTTCTTGTTGAGATGCCTCCAAGGCAGAGTCCTGGTGATGTTTCAACTGCTCCTTGCGTGTCTGAATTTCTTCTTGCATCTTCTTGTGTTTGTCTTCACATCCGAAAAGCAGACAGACAACAACGAGTAACATGATAATTTTTTTCATAATCTCCCTGTTTTGTGGCCAAAGGTACAAATAAATGGGAGAAAAGCCAAAGCTATTAAAAAAAATAACGAAATCTGTTACATATTTGATTACAATTTAACAAATATGATGGTCTTAAGAAAAATGTCTGATTATGAAAACAAAATATCTATCGTTCCTTTTAGTTATGGGTATGCTGTTGAGTATGCCAATCCAAAAGGTTTCTGCACAGAAACAAATAAATGTCGGTGTGGCAACATATATGAATCCTATTCTCGGCGGTGATTATCCTGATCCGACAATCATGCGAGAGGGTGATGATTACTACATGACACATTCGTGTTTCGACTATCAGCCAGGCATGGTGGTGTTTCACAGTAAAGACCTGGTTCACTGGAAACCGATCAGTTATGCGCTGAAGACTTACTTGGGAAGTATCTGGGCACCGGATATCTGTAAATATAAGGACAAATATTATATCTATTTTACAGTGGCAGGAAGAGGACGTAGCAATTATGTGGTGTATGCCTCATCACCGTATGGTCCTTGGAGTGACCCTATCGATTTGAAGATCGGTAATATCGATCCTTGTCATGTGGTAGGGGAGGATGGTCAACGCTGGCTTTTCATGAGTGGTGGAAAGCGCGTTAAGTTGTCTGCCGACGGATTGTCTATTGTCAAAGGAACAGAAGAGGTGGTTTACCGTGGTTGGAAATATCCTGACGAATGGGTTACTGAAGGAATGTGTCTTGAAGGACCGAAGTTACGACGTATAGGTGACTATTATTATTACTTAAATGCAGAAGGAGGTACGGCTGGTCCACCCACCAGTCATATGGTCGTACAGGCCCGTTCCCGCTCGATAAATGGTCCATGGGAAGATGCTCCCAACAATCCACTGATCCATACTTGGAGTAAGGATGAAAGATGGTGGAGCAAAGGTCATGGCTCACTTATTGACACCCCCGACGGGAAATGGGTTATTGTTTATCATAGTTATGAGAAAGATTTTACAAATCTCGGTCGGCAGACATTGATGGAGCCCGTGATTCTTGGTGATGATGGTTGGTTCTATCGTGACGAGACAGTGGATGTGGCAAAACCGATACCATGCCCGATAAAGACTCCTTATGTCGTTGACCGCCATGGAAAACTTGATGCCTTCCGTTTAGGACTCGACTGGAAATGTTATAAGTCATTCGATCCTTCCCGGTTTACTGTGAAGGACAATAGTCTTACCGTACAAGCGCAAGGAACGGACCCTGGCAGTTCTGCTCCCTTGATGTTCGTGGCAGGAACACACCGTTATGAGATTGAGGCAGAGATTGAATTACAAGGTGATGTTACTGCAGGAATGATACTTATTTACAACGGTTCTTATTTTATGGGCACAGGGTTTGACAAAGATAAGAGATATCGTTATCGCATGGGTGGTGCATCACGGGGAGGTGGTCTTCCGGCAAATACAAAACGCTTATGGTTACGGTTGCGGAATGATGAGAATATTGTCACCGGGCAATACAGTTTTGACGGAGTTCACTGGCTGCGGGAGACATGGGGAATGGATTGCTCGGGATATAATCATAACACCTTGTATGAGTTCCAGAGTGTTTTACCGGGACTTTTCGTTTTCGGCAATGGATCAGCTGTTTTCCGACATTTTAATTATCGGGAGTTAAAGTAGTTTTTTTTCTTACAAAATAACGATTCTTTCCTTCATTTATGAAAAAAATATTTCCTTTATTGCTGCTTACAATCATCTGTCAGTATACATATGCCGATAATAAAGAAATCCTGAAAACGATGCGCCGGGCAACGCAGTTTATGATGGATTCCGTCAGTCTGCACGGAGGATTTGTGTGGAACTACACCTCCGATATGTCACGTCGTTGGGGAGAGATAGAGGCTCGTCCGACCATGATATGGATGCAGAGCACCTCTACCCCGGAAGTGGGGCAGATGCTGTTGGATGCTTACCATGCCACCGGAGATGAGTATTATTATCAGCAGGCGTGTAAGGTAGTGGGAGCATTGCTGGATGCACAACATGAGAGTGGGGGATGGAATTACATGTATGACTATGCTGGGGAAGAGTCAGCTAAGGAATGGTATAACACTATCGGAAAACAAGCGTGGCGACTGGAGGAGTTCCAGCATTATTACGGTAATGCCACTTTCGATGATGATGCCACCTATCACCCTGCAAGTCTGTTACTTCGCATCTATCTGGAGAAAAAAGAGGAGAGGTTCCTTCGTCCGCTTAATAAGGTCATAGACTTCTACTTGAAGAGCCAGTATGACAACGGAGGTTGGCCCCAGCGTTATCCCTTACGTTATGATCATCAGTTCCAAGGTCGTCCGGATTATTCCTCTTATATCACGCTCAATGATGGCGTGATGGAGAATAATATTGACTTTCTCATGCAGTGTTATTATGCCTTGGATCGTAAAGACTTGAAAAAGCATATTGAGAAAGCGATGTATCTCTTGAGGGATCTACAGCAAGACCTTCCTTATGCCGGATGGAGTGACCAATATTCATTGGATCTGAAACCGGCACAAGCCCGCAGTTATGAACCGCGAGCTGTCAATACTGCCACAACCATACGTATGATGCGTGTCATGCAGCAGTTTTATCAAATGACGGGTGACCGCAGTTTCCTGCAGGGACTGGAAAAAGCCAGTCGGTTTGTCTGTTCTCAGGCACTGCCCGACAGCATGGTGCGTTTGTGGCGTTCGCCTTACCTCAATGATGGAGAGATACTTGTTCCGCGCTTTGTGGATCCGGATACCGGAAAACCACTCTTCATACATAGAAAAGGAGGTAATGTAAGAAATGGTGTCTATTATGTAAATCAGGATATCCGAGGAACAATAGGGCATTACAGCAGTGCAGCCCGTATCAGTGCCCGCCAGGTGCAGCAGATGGTCCGGGAAGCTGCATCAAAACCTGTCACCGGATGGAAAAAGCCGCTGAGTCTTCGATATTATTACTTTAATTCCAGACCCTCTTCACGCAGAGGCCCCGGAAGGAATGTCAATCGTGTGATAGAGAGTCTTACCGACCGCGGCTGTTGGATAACAGCCCTTACCATGATGTCTAATCCTTACAAGCCGATTCCCAGTGATATGGAAGAGGGAAGTGAAGACCGTCAGTATACCGCTACCCAGGTGGGAGATGAATATGATACTTCCCCGTGGGGAGAGCGTCAGACCTTAGGAATCAAGGTGGGCGACTATGTTGCCAATATGAATATACTTATTGGAGCATTGAGAGGTCAGGATAATACAGATGATCGTATTCGACTGGCAAATAAGAATATCCGTATGGAGGTGTGCCGATATGGCGCAAGAATCATGAGTCTTTTGGTGCCCGACCGGAAAGGAAAGATGCAGGATGTGGTATTAGGTTTTGACGACGAAGAGGGTTATCGCCGTGTCCGTCAGAACTTTGGTGCTACCGTAGGACGCTATCTGGGCCGTATCAACGGTGCATCGTTTACACTGGACGGTGAGCTATATCAGCTGCAGAACTATGGGAAAGGGGATATCTCACATGGCGGATTTCCCGGTTTTGCCCATCAGGAATGGACCGTTACCAGACAGACACCTTCTTCTGTAACCCTTCAATATCTCTCACCTGATGGGGAGAATGGGTTCCCCGGTAATCTCCTGATGCAAGTGACGATGAGTCTGTCAGACGATGGCGCTCTCCTCTTACGTTATGATGCCACAACGGATAAACCGACAGTGTTAAATCCCAGTAATCATTCTTTTTTCAATATCTCTGCCAATCACTCGCAAAGTATTGAACAAGAGATTCTTCGAGTTGATGCTGACAGCATTGCTGAGTATGATGCAAAGAAACACCTCACCGGTAGAATGATGGCTGTGAAGGGCACACCTTTTGACTTTACCTCTCCCAAAAGGATTGGAAAACAGATAGATGAAGATAACGAGCAATTGCAGGTGACTAAGGGGTATGATCACAGCTGGCGACTTAATCACGCGGGTGATCTGACTGTCGTTGCAGGTGAGTTGTATGATAAGGGTTCTGGAATAGAAATGAAGGTCTATACCACAGAGCCAGCCCTGCATATCTATACCGCAAATGGCTTAAATGGATCGATAGAGGGTAAGGATAACATCCGATATCCCCGGCGATCGGCTATTTGCTTCGAAACCTGTCATTTTGCAGACAGTCCTAACAAACCACAATTCCCTTCAACGGTGCTTCGGCCTGGAGAAAAGTATCATTCAGAGACAATTTTTCGCTTCGGTATAAGATAAATGATTTTTTTTTGTTACTTTTGCAAGTCAAAAGTATTCGATAATGAAATTATTTTCCGATGCCGAACTGGCACAGATTCTTGATAAACCTATTATCCACCAGATATCAGAGGCCGCCGACCAATGCGGACTGGAGTGTTATGTGGTGGGTGGATATGTGCGTGATATCTTCTTGGAGCGTCCCTCCAATGACATCGATGTGGTAGTGGTCGGCAGTGGCATTACAGTAGCCACGGCACTGAAGGAGAAAATGGGAAAGAAAGCCCATCTCAGCGTTTTCCGACATTTTGGAACGGCGCAGGTGAAATATAATGACACGGAGGTAGAGTTTGTGGGTGCCAGAAGAGAGAGCTATCAGCATGATTCCCGAAAACCGCATGTGGAAGATGGCACTTTGGAAGATGACCAGAATCGGCGAGACTTTACGATTAATGCCATGGCCATTTGTCTGAATAAGGAGAGATTCGGACAACTGGTGGATCCTTTTGATGGATTATACGATTTGGAAGACGGTATTATACGAACACCGTTAGATCCCGATATTACCTTCTCCGACGATCCACTTCGTATGTTACGCTGCATACGCTTTGCTACACAACTGCGGTTTTATATTGAAGAAGAGACTTTCGATGCACTTACCCGCAATGCCGAACGAATCCGTATCATCAGTGGGGAAAGAATTGCAGAGGAACTCAATAAGATCATGTTGACAGATACACCCAGCAGAGGATTTGTAGAGTTGCAGCGTTGCGGACTGTTGCCCTTGATATTACCTGAGCTTTCTGCCCTGGATATCGTTGAGACACGTAATGGCAGAAGTCATAAGAATAATTTCTACCATACGCTGGAGGTGGTGGATAATGTGTGCAAGAATGATCCGGAACATAATCTCTGGCTACGATGGGCAGCCTTGATGCATGATATCGGAAAGGCAAAGTGCAAGCGTTGGGATAATCAGGCAGGCTGGACCTTCCACAACCATAACTATATCGGTGCAAAGATGATACCCTCGATCTTCCGTCGACTGAAATTGCCTTTGGATGCAAAGATGAAGTATGTGGAGAAACTCGTTGACTTGCACATGCGGCCGATCGTTATTGCTGATGAGGTGGTGACCGATAGTGCTGTACGTCGGCTGATGAATGATGCGGGTGACGATATCGATGCGCTGATGACTTTGTGTGAGGCGGATATCACCTCTAAGAACGAAGTGAGAAAAAAACAGTTCAAAGAGAATTTCCGGATGGTAAGAGAGAAACTGGCCGATCTTAAAAAGAAAGACTACAAACGACTCTTCCAGCCGGTTGTCGATGGTAATGAGATTATGGAGATGTTCAATCTGAAACCTTCTCAAGAGGTGGGTACACTCAAACAGACCATCAAAGATGCTGTGCTCGACAATAAAGTTCCCAATGAGCGTGAGGCTTTGATTGCCTTGCTGAAAAAGAAAGCAGGTGAAATGGGGCTCATTGCAGCTAAAAACCGTTAATTCATGCAAAAGTTATATATATAATAACTTTACATGGGAAAATATGTGTAATTTTGTAGTTTGAAAACAAAAATCGAGCATTCGTGTTCTTTCTGTTATTGACAATCAAAACAATAAAAAATAAAAAAGTATGAAAATATTCAGCATTACAGCAATAGCAGTATCTGCGCTTTTGCTGGTTTCATGTGGTGGAAAGAGTGGTGGACGTCCTGAATTCGGAGACAATGAGTATCCGATAACAACAGTGGAATTTCAGAATTCATCTACTCAAACTACCTATCCAGCTACTATCAAGGGTGTGCAGGATGTTGAGATCCGTCCGAAGGTTGCTGGTTTCTTGACGAGAGTATGTGTGAAGGAAGGTCAGGCTGTAGGTGCCGGACAACTGTTGTTTGTCATTGACAACGAAACTTACCAGGCTGCTGTACGTCAGGCTCAGGCAGCTGTAAACACTGCCACTGCTCAGTGCAACACTGCTAAGTTGACTTGTGAGAACAGTCAGAAACTGTTTGATAACAATGTTATCGGTGCTTACGAACTGGAATCTGCCAAGAACACTTATGCCAGTGCACAGGCTCAGTTGGCTCAGGCTAAGGCAGCTCTGGCATCTGCTAAGGAAACCTTGAGTTTCTGCTATGTCAAGAGTCCTTCAGCCGGTGTTATCGGTAATCTGCCCTACAAGGTAGGTGCTATGGTCAGTGCATCCAGTATGCCTGCCCTTACTACCGTTTCAAATATCAGCAGTATGGACGTTTATTTCTCCTTGACAGAGAAAGATATGCTGGAGTTGAGTAAGGTCGCCGGTGGCACTAATGCTGCCCTTAACAGTCTTCCTCCAGTGAAGTTGATCCTTGCCGATGGTACTGAGTATGGTCATCAGGGTAAGGTTACGAAAGCCAGTGGCGTTATCGATCCCGCTACCGGTAGTGTGCAGCTGATTGCCAACTTCCCCAACACAGAGCGTTTGTTAAAGAGTGGCGGCTCTGGCTCTATCGTCATTCCAAAGCATGATAACAGTGCTGT
>JAFZPF010000199.1 GCA_017550455.1 Prevotella sp. | reverse complement strand
TGGGATAAGCGGAAACCTCCCATTTCTTAGCCAGCTCAGGGCCTTCACCCTTCTCCATATCAATCTGGATGTTGACATACGAGGCATTCATGAAGGCACCCACTTTCTCCTGCGGGAACACATCACGAGCCATCATCTTACAAGGGCCACACCAGGAGGTATAGCAATCCAGGAAAATCTTTTTACCGGTCTGCTGTGCCTTGGCAACAGCATCTTTGAAGAGGGTTCCCTGCGGTTCAAAAACCATGCCCTGTCCCTGTGCATGAAGCACAAGGAACAGGAGCATTACAACTAACAAAATCGGTTTTTTCATGTTATATTAGTAAACAAGTTAACGAGTAAACGAGTTATTACTCTAAACCCTAAACTCTAAACTAAAATCATCCACCCATGATAGAGTTCCAGCACATATCCTTCACCTTGCCGGGCACAGTGTAGATATACGGATCACCTACGAAAGCGCCACTGGCAGGATTGATCTGATACATATAAACCTTACCCTCCTTCGTGGACTCATTCCATGTTGCGATATGAACCACAGCGTCGGCGTTCGGGAGCATAGCTCTGTGGAGCGTGAAGAAGTAGAATTTCTGCATACGGATGCAAACGACCTCCTCACCACTGGATGGAGCTGTCCAATAAACATCAGCAGTCGTTGAGCGGTTGTACTGCAGGTTATAAACCTTATTGCCTGAGCCATAGAGCACATACTGTCCCAAGCTGGCAGCTGCCATGGTTGTAGCCTGCTGAATTCCTGGAGAAGCCGTGATATCATACTTGTTCATACCCACACGTGTAGAAGCAGCATTGGTATTCGCAAAGTTGCTGATGGTAAGGAAACGCTCGTTACCATTACTGAAGATATGATATTCGTAAGGCATGTTGACAGAGGCACCCATACCATAGTCACCCATCAGCATTGTTCCGCCGACATTGTTCACGTCGAAGGCCACATCCTCATCCTGAGCAGCGAAAGGAGTCATCTCTACCGTACCATAGTTCTGTTTGATGAAACGCTTGTTGGTCTGGTCATAAACCACCGAGTTGAAGTTCTGTCCCTTGATGTCACTTGCCCATGGAGCCAATTCACCGTAATCACCATAAGAGCCCACACCGAAAGAGTTTGTACGACTCAAACCGTTCCACGAAGTGGTGTATACCTTATTATCATTGATGAGCAACTCACCACGTGCTTGCATACCCGTATTTCCGTAGAACGCTATCTTGCGGACAGAAGGAGCATCGAAGAAGAAGTCTTCAAAATTAAAGGTATTGACGAACGATGCATTGTTGACCAACACGAGTTCCTTATCGGTAACCATTGTGATGGGGTCATCGGCCAGAGACACCACTGTCTTACGTACTCTCACCGGCACACCATCGAGATGCTCTCCATTGGAGGCTGTGTAAAGATCCCAGAACTCACGGTCCTTGACAAGATTCCTCTTGGTGAGATTATTCATCACCACACCCACATCGCTCTTGCCAGGTTCATCGGCACATTCATAGAATACCACCCAACCACCGGCAATCACCTCATCCACACGCAGACTTGTACGGAAATAAGTCTGGGTGAGATCCTCACGGTTGGTAACAGTCAACTGCAATGCATACGACTCAGCCTTACGGGTGATGGGAGCACTCAGAACACGCTCAGTACCTAAAGTGTCCACCGTATAGTCAGTGATAGCACTGGTGGCCGTTGCATACATCGTCCACACATAATCCAGCGGATCACTGTCGGTAGCCAGTCTGCCATCATAATATACGTTGGGAGCCAGTGTCAACACATCGTAACGCTGCACACTGTAAAAATCAAGTATTCCTGTACCCACCGTATCGATCCTGACTTCTGTCAGTTCGGTATAATCGTAGTTGCCCTTGTCTTCGTAACATGCTGTAACACACATACAGAACAAAACAACTGCAAAAGTATATAAGGATAATCTTAATCTGTTCATAATCGGATTAATTAATTAGTTAAAACGTTACGATAGTACCATTCTCATCGGTCAGCGGAGTACTGTGTGTACTGTTGTATTCCTCAAGTGCAACCACAAGCTGCTGGCGGAGATACTGAGCATAGGGATCAGAAACGGTGTTTGTTGATTCATTGTAGTTGACAGACTGTGTCCATGAGATATGGAAATCGACGAGTCCTATGGTCTGAATCATAAACTGATACTTCACCTTGCTGTAAGCACCGAAATAATTGAGATAAGGCCGGTTCGGATAAACAGCGGCATCCCAGTCTTCGGGTTTAGAGAGGTAATTACGCAAAACAATATTGATAACACTCAGTTCCGTAGCACCTGTCTCAAACTCGCTGTTGGGAGCCAGTCGGAGATGCAGTTCGCCATCGCTTGTTGAAAAAGCGGCAGGGTTAGACAAGGCTGCCGTATTGAAATAGATCGGGAAACTACCCTCAATAGCGCCTGCAGGAATAGTGTATGTACCTATCGTATAACTGCCTGCTGCCTCCTGCAAGTTGCCTTCAAAGGCCTCAAGGGTAAACTGGCGGTCATGATCGGCAGGCATACCCATCACTCGTGCATAGAACACCACACTATCGACACCCATGGTGTACGAGTAGTTGTAGATCACCTGATCAGAAGGAATAGCCTGACGTCCCACCCATATATGCAATGCTGACAGGCTGGTGTCGTAAACAGGTGTTTCATTCTCACTGCAACTGCCTAATGACAATACCATCAGCAGTGCTGCCTGTATATAGAAAAATACCTTTTTCATATCCATCTTCTTCATTATATTAACGGTTAGCTTCACGCTGTGCGGCAGATGTCTCACTCTGCGGTAACGGGAAGGTATAAATCTTTTCTGCAATAGGATCTACGTCGCTACGGAGAATCGTTGCATAGTTAAGACGCTTATAGAGGAAGAACAACTGTCCCTCACCGAGGAATTCACGACGGTATTCACGGATGAGCGTACCGTAGTAGTCAACGGTCATGTCGAGGTCGCCCACGTTACGTGCATGATGTAACTCATTGAGACGGTCAAGACCGGTTCCGCCATTACGATAGTCTATCTCTGAGAGGATCAGGTAAAGCTCACTCAGACGGATAATAGGCAAACGGTTGGCATCGGCTGAAGAACTTGAACTCGGTTCCCAGTACTTCGTGCTATAGCGGTTATCTACATAGTCGTAGTTTGTTCCGCTGGCAAACTGATACAGGTAACGGTAATCCGTTGTCTCACTGTCGTAATAGTCGAGCAGCGTGGTAGCATCGAGAGAGAAACTGCTGGTGTTCGCATTCTCATTAAAATAGTTATTAACACGATTGCTCAGGTTCACATCATCGAGTGCAAAGAGATGCTCACTGGTAGTTGGATAACTATTTGTTCCCTGACGCACTGTTCCCGGTGTTGCCCATGAGAACTTACCGGAGTTGATCACTTCCTCAGCGGCAGCCTTGGCAAGGTCATACTGTTTCGTCCACATATATACACGAGCCTGCAAGCCTTTTACAGCGTAGTAGTTCATGTGAAG
>JAFZPF010000198.1 GCA_017550455.1 Prevotella sp. | reverse complement strand
CGTCTCTTCATCGGCGGTGATCAGAGCATCTATCGGACCGTGTTTCAGATCCTTTGCTTCCATGACAGCCATGATGGCAGCCACACCCAGTCCGTTGTCAGCGCCCAGGGTGGTATTGTTTGCCTTCACCCACTCACCGTCAATCCACGGCTCGATAGGATCGGTCTCGAAGTTGTGCTTACTCTCGGGTGTCTTCTGGGGCACCATGTCCATGTGTGCCTGCAGGATGATACCCTTACGGTTTTCCATTCCCGGTGTGGCGGGTTTGCGCATCACCACGTTTCCTGCAGGGTCAACGAAGGCCTGTACACCGGCTTTCTCTGCAAAGTCGAGTAAGAACTGTTGGATTTTCTCCAGATGTCCTGAAGGACGTGGTACTTGTGTCAGTGCATAGAAGTTTTTCCAGATGCACTCAGGTTTTAGATTTTTAATTTCACTCATAATTTAAAAATGATATTTAGGTTAACTATATATGATGATTTTCCGTTTTTTCAGAGTAAATGCCAATGCCACCCATGCATAGATACCGAGCAGGATGACCAGCAGCGTCTGTATGGCATGAACGATGAGCACGAAATACAGTGCCTGCTCATCAGCCACTCCGTAAAGGATCAGCATCGTCTTCACGGCGAAATGCCAGGGACCGGCTCCGTTGGGAGTAGGCACGATGACGGCGATGGATCCCACGACAAAGGTTACCAGCGCGCAGGATAATCCTAAGTTGGCAGTGAAGTCGAAACAGAAGAAGGTGAGGTAGTAATGCAGGAAATAACTGCCCCAGATGGCCAGGGTGAAGAAGATAAACAACGGTACGTTACGTACACGTCTGAGCGAGACCACCCCTTCCCATATGCCCTTCAGGGTTGTCTTCACCTTATCATAAAAAGATAACTTACGGAGGAGGATATGCAGCAATCCCAATACAGCCAATGCGCAGATAATAGTGACCAGATACCCCACGGGCGAGAAGCTCCGGAGGATGGATTCCAGGCTGGTGCCTGTACGCTCGAAGAAGGTTCCGAACATACTCATCTGAAAGAGCAGGGTAGAACCGGTGATGATCACGACCACCAACGTGTCGATAGCACGCTCGGTGACGACGGTCCCCAATGACTTGGCAAAAGAGATGTCGTCGTAACGCTTCAGCACACCGCAACGCGTGAACTCACCGATGCGGGGGATCACCAGACTGGCGGCATAACTGAGGAAGATACTGTGGATGCTGGTGCTCGTGCGGGGATGCTCACCGATAGGCTCCAACGTCTGTCGCCAACGCCAACCGCGGAACATCTGTGCTAAGATACCGAAGGGGAATGACAGCAACATCCATGTCCAGTTCATCTCATGCAACAGGACTTCCTTCACTTTCATGAAGTCAAAATCACGATACATCCAATAGAGGATGGCTCCTCCCAGCAGCAGCGGGAGGGCTATCTTCACACTATTGTTGATGATGCGTTTTATGTCCATGTCTGCAAAAGTACGACAATTCATTGTTATCTCCAAACAATTAATTCATTTTAAACAAAAATATAACAAAGGTATATTTCTCGGGTAGTTTAAAATGGTAATTAAAAAAAACTGACAATTATTTGATTATGATTTTTTTTATGTATCTTTGCATATTATTTTGTTAGTTTAAGTGCAGAGATGAGAAAAAGCAATCAGGTATGGAGTGAAAATTCGTTCAAGGACCAATATAAAAGATATTATAGGGTCCTTGTTATCTATGCCCTTAAAATGGTTGCTGATGGGACTGTTGCCGAGGATATTGTACAGGAAGTCTTTGTTAGTATTCTCAATCTCAAGCGTTCTTTTGATGACGAGCTCCAGTTGAGGTCATATCTCTATACAGGTGTGAGAAACAGAGTCTTAAATTATCAAAAACATGTCAATATCAAGCAAAACTACATTATGAGGGCACAGGAGGATTCTCATGTGTATCATCTAAATGCCAATGGTGAGGAAGAATTCTTCTCGGAAGAAGTGTACCGGCGGTTGTTTGAGTTAGTAGATTCTTTACCAGAACGTCAGCGTGAAGTGTTCATCAAACTGATGGAAGGCAAGAAATTGAGAGAGATTGCTGAAGAAATGAATATCAGTTTAGAGACGGTAAGGACTCAGAAACAACGTGGAATAAAAACCCTTCGCAAGCATATGAATAACGAAATGTTATTGCTGTTTTTGCTTCTGATAAGGTAAATGGTTACCGTGGGGACAGGTATGCAAAGCGGCCCTATCCCCACGGAAGATTCATTTATACGTTTTATTCTTTGCCTTTGTCATATCCGTCACGAATTTTCTTTATTTTTTTCAAAATATCATTGTAATGTAAATCGTTGATTGATTTATTATCACTTGTGATATGAGACTTAGCGTAATCTTCTATCTTATCAAGATGTTTAAGGATGTAAAGGAAAGCATCGGTTTCAGACAGGTTTACATTTGGCGTTATTTGCTGTTTTAGTAAATCAGCTAAATTAGAGATTGATTTTGATGACTCCTCCTTTGGATTGATTATTTTATCTATGAGATTCACATAACACCGTTCGAGTTGTCTACGATGCTGATTTTGCTTCTCATCTTTGTTGTCAAGTGGCTTCCATACCGTTGCGAAGACATCATCGAGATATTCGTTTAAAGGATAGACACCCTGTTTGAAGATGTTCGATAATGTAGAGGTTGACAACTCCTGTGACAGTGCAGAATTCTGACGACTGATAATCTCTGACTCTGCATCGAAACCGGTCTTGATGCTGATCTCCTCGGGATAGAGCCACATCGGAGTATCGAAGATGTTACGGCCCACCCAGTCGATGGCTTCCTTCTGACGTGCCTTTGGTACATAGCCGTAAGGACTCTGTGTCGGCAGGCTGTTCTCGAAACGTCCGGCGATATTACGTGTCACGTGTCCTACATAACGCTGGTACTGCTGACGTACGGTATTGTGGAAGTCGGTCAGATCCCTATACTGTCCCTCAACGACAGGAGCATAGACATTGATCTTCTCCATCACACGTTTGAGGTTCTTCATACCATAGTCGCTGGCCTTCATGTTGTTATCACTGAGGTCCTCTGTCTGGCTGCGCGGATCGGATCCTCTACCTTCACCGCCGCTGTACCACAGACGCGGATTGCTGCTCAGCACCTTGGTAACTTCTTTGCGGAGCTGGTCTTTCTCCTTGAAAGGATCTTTGAACTCCGGACGATATTGGTAACCCCACTTGATAGCCCACTTGTCATAGTCGTTGATGCGTGGGAAAAGACCCTTCTCACTGATACCATCCTCCGGCTGTGCCACATAGTTGAAACGTGCATAGTCCATGATAGAAGCGGTATGTCCGTTCTTCTCCACCCATGCCTTATCACGGAGTTTCTCTACCGGTGTGGCAAAGCTGGCACCCATATTGTGGCGCAGACCCAGGGTATGTCCCACCTCATGAGAAGAGACGAAACGGATGAGCTGCCCCATGAGCTTGTCATCGATCTTTCCGTCCTTCAGACGTTTGTCCAGCGGACCGCACTGGATGGTATACCATTTCTTCAGGAGGTTCATCACATTGTGGAACCAGCAGATATGACTCTCGATAATCTCACCGCTTCGTGGGTCGATGATATGCGGACCGTAAGCATTCTCTGTCTCTGAAGGCAGATAACGGAGGAAACAGAAGCGTGCGTCATCCGGGCTGACACTGCCGTCGGCAGGACATTCCTTGGCAACGATGGCATTCTTGAATCCTGCAGCCTCGAAAGCTTCCTTCCAGTCGTTGATACCCTGCATCAGATAGGGAACCCATTTCTTCGGTGTTGCTGGGTCGATATAATACACGATCTGCTTCTTGGGCTCCACGAGTTTTCCTGCTTTGTATGCCTGTGGATCTTTCGGTTCCAGACGATAGCGGGAGATGATGGCTGTACGCTCAGAAGGTGCTGAGTCGGAGAACTTCGTGATATTCTTTGTGAAATATCCCACTCGCTCATCCTGCAGACGCGGCTGCATGGGTTTATCGGGTAGTAATACGATACTGGTATTGATGGTAAATGTCATGAAGTTACCCTGTGTGGGAGCAGCAGGAGCGGCACCTGGACGGGCTTGTCTGGCACCTTCTGTGTAGGTTCTCAGTGTGCTTACCTCGATATTGATGGGGAAGGTCTTGATGGTATCGATAAAGGTACGGTCAGGCTGTAGTCCGCCGACACCCTGTACTCCTCTCAGTCCGCATACCATGTTATCCTGCATGAACAGGTTGGTAACATCGATGAGACGTGCTCCAGTGACAGAGTCTTTACCGATGACATCGAACTTGGCAATGATGGGATTGTTGGTAGAACGGTCTAATACCGTAGCGATATCATCCCCTTCTGCAGCCACCTTACTCTTGGTGTAGGCACGCAGGAACAGGGTCTTGTCATCATACTTCTCGAAGTAGATAGCGTTGTCGGAGATTTCCTCACCGGGGAACTTGTCGAAGTTCTGCGGCACGGAGACATAACGTGTCACGACGAGGAACATCCTGTCAAGCACTTCATCGGAAATCTCGAAATACCATTTCTTCTCGATGTGACGCACATTGAAGACACCTTTCTCCAAGGAGCCGCCTTTCTTGAGAAGAGTCTCATACTCGTTGGGCTTCTTCTGATCGCCTCTGTTCATCGGACCATTCATAGCACGACTATCACTTTTCTTCACTTCAGAGGAGTCGGTAGGCATCGGACGGGAAGTTCTCGGTCTTTGAGGTTCTTGCTGAACGGCCGTTTGTTTCGTTACTGTTGTCTGCCATGAAGATGCAAACAGATTTCCCGGCAATAGAAATATTACCAGGAAAGCAAAGGATAAGAGTTTATTCATAATTTCCATTTATCAATAGAGTGTATATAAAACGCGTTATAACCTTTCAAAATAATTAAATATGATCTTCTGTGTTCAAAAATGATAAGATATGCGAACCATCATCCACACCATCTCCTAGACTCATAAAAAACTACTTTCCCTTATATAATTCTTCTATCTTTTTAGCAAGATCCTCACCACGAAGATCTTGTGCGATTATTTTTCCTTTTTCATCTAAGATGAACATTCTAGGAATGGCTGTCACGTGGAATTCCTTGGCGATTGGATCGTCAAACTCCAATAAAGAAGATACATGATGCCAGGTAAGTCCTTTATTCTTGATGGCTTTCACCCACGGATCATAAGTTCTGTCGAGTGAAACACCGAGTATTTCCAGACCCTTTGGATGATATTGATCGTAGATACGCTTTAGGTTAGGAACCTCTCTCAAACATGGTCCGCACCACGATGCCCAGAAGTCTATAATGACAATATGACCGCGAAGACTATACAAATTCATCTGTTTTCCATCAGGGGTGTTCGAAGAGAAGTCTGGAACAATTCCTCCGACCATATGCTTGCTCATATCCTCCAATTCCTCGGCCAGTGCCTTTCCTGTTGAACATTTCTTTACATGGTCTGATAGTTTATTGAAGGCAAGGGTAGCCATCTCAAAACTTCCCAGGTTCTGGATAAAGTAATCATGGATGAAGCATGGAGCCACCTCACTGTTCTTGATTGAATCCACATAATTGAGCATAGCCTTATCCTGAGCAACTTTCATATCCTCAATGCTCCGGTTCAAAGAATCAATATGTTCCTGAGATGATCCTTTCTTGATAGCATCACTCAAGGCGAACATCGAACTCAGTTTCATCAGATAAATGGGAAGCATCTTACCTTTGATATCGTCGAGAAGTGTCTGACGCTTACTACCCGAAATAATAATACTACCTTTTTTGCCAATACTGGCTCTGGTAGGTGAGCCGTCAAGGAAGATACCTACTTTTACCTTTTTCCCACTAATTAGATAAGCACGGCACATACCTTCAACTTCTCCTCTTAACTGGAACATACTGTCAGCGTTGATGACAGCGGAATCAATAAGGACGGTATTATCTTCATTCAGCCCAAGATAAATCATTTCACCTGGGTTAGCTTTCCATTTACCAGAGATGTCATAAGTGATCTTCTGTGCAAAAGTGAATGATGAAATCATCAAAAAGATGATTAGTAACAGTTTCTTTTTCATTGTTATAGGTTTTTAATCTTTTGTTCTGCTTTTTCTATTTCCTCAGCAGATGAATCTTTAGCCGTAGGATCTACCTTGGCATAATCAATCTCTTGCTGCAGAATCAGTCTTGCTTTCTCTTTTTCGCCTATACTAATTAAGAAATCAGCATAGTCGTCAGCAATGCTGAGTGACGGGCAAGCCTTGAAACCGGCTTCAGCCCAACCCATGACTTTCTCGCGAACCGATGGGTCCCGTTTGGAATACTCCCAGTATTTCTTCGCAATGATGACTAGGAAGTTGGCGTCTATCTGAATACCAGACATCACCATGATCATATTTCTCATGTTCATGGCATCCTTTTCTTTCTTTATACCGACAGAATCACCAGTAGCTTTTAAGCTATTAATACGCTCCAGAATCTGATGCCTAGTATTGAGAGTTTGCGCGTACATGGAATCGGCAGCCTCAGGATGATAATGAGTCTTCATGTATTCATCGGCAAGTGTCATATACTTAGCTTTCAGTTGAGCCTGCTGATAATACGAGAAACGCAATTGATCGGAGTTAATATATGCTGGTCCTCCACCAAAAATTTGTTTCATAGGGTTGCTTTCCACCTTCATCATCTCTTTAACCTTCAAGAGATCTTCGTAGGCCTCCGCATCCTCTTTTTTCCCAGCATTCATCATCGGAACGATACACCCTCCAATAGCATTCATGATAGGAGACTCAAGTTTGGATTTCTCTGCACTGGGAGCAGACACGTAATGAAGACCAAGACGATGGAAAAGATTCTTGTCATAGACATTCACCTTTTCGATTTTCTTTAGGTTCTCAACAGAGAACAACTCGGATTCACTGAGTCGGAGGAGGTATTTTGTCAATACCTCCTGAGGGTCCAATCCGAGTTTCATCATCATGTCGGTATAATCTTTCAAGAAAGCTTTATCACTCTTCCCCGCATTGTATTCCTTCTCCATCTTCTTGAGTTGTGGGAACAGAGGTTTATACGATTCTGCTTTCTCTCCTTCTCCCAAAAGCTGTTTAGCATTCTTTGCACCCATGAAACGATAGATCACTTCACCGTCACCGTTAATAAATAGACAGGTGGGATAAGCGGAAACATCATATCTTTTTGCAATCTCTATACCCTCGCCCTTTTCTGCGTCAAAGGAGTAGTTGATGAAGTGAGTATTGTAGAACTCACCCACTTGCTGATCTGGGAACGCCTCACGAGCCATCTTCTTACAAGGTCCACACCAGGAAGTGAAGACATCCACAAAGACAATCTTATCTTGTTGTTTTGCCTGTCGTATGATATCATTCCATTTCCCTTCAGTAAATCGAATACCTTGAGCATGAGTTGACAAGACAAATGCCAACATCATCATCTGCGTCAGGAAAAACTTTCTCGAATATTGTTTCATGATTATCAATCATTTAAAGTATCAAAGTAACCGTCAGGAACGGGATCATCTGGGCAGGAGGCATTCTGCATGGAAACGGGATCCATACCCAACTCATTTTTGGCGAACTGAGCCAACAGATAGGTTCTCTTCTTAAGGCGCGGGAAATCCGTCAATTCCTTCAACAGATAATCCAAACGGCTTTTCGGTGTGGTGAAGATAAAGGACAAGAAGTTTCCCAGATCAACCGTATCGCTCGGTTTCGCACACATTCCTAACGTGGCAAGCGCGCCGTGAGTATAATCAGAGAAACCTGCCATATACATATTGTATTGCAACTTAGTCTCATTATTTTTTCCAAACTCACCAGGGAAGACATACCCCGCCTTGGTATAGGTGTCGTAACGATAGGTGTAAATGCCATCGACATCCTTTGCGGCCATAAACTCTGCTAACTTATCTTTATTGTTGTCGTAGATGCTGTTAAGCATAGAGTTCACCAGATTTGTCTGCAGGGTGGTCCATTTCGAGTTTGACCACTTTGCCAACCTAGGTCCCACATCGCTGATAGCAACAGCATGTACCTTAAGCACTTCATAAGCAGAATACTTCTTACTCTTTAAAACAGAATCAACAAGAAAGATACGTGTGGGCAGATATCTGCGCACCATATTATCAGGATAGGCTGTGAATACCTCATCCTTAATGAAATTAATCATCCTCAGGACAGCATCTTCATTTCCTTCCGGTACAGGAACGTATGATAGACTGCTATAGTTGGATGTCCAATCCATCTGATATTCCTCACTGTTGAATTTGTAGAAAGCACGACTGCCATATTTCTCAAATAGAGCGTCATTGGCTTGCTGGATCTCAGTGTTCTCATCCACCCGGTCCATCATTGTCGTTGTCAGTGAAGGATCGGCAATAATGTCATCTTCCGAGCAAGCGAACAGTGCTCCTGTTACAATGACCGCAAATAAATAAAATTTAAAGCTGTTCATAACATTCAAATATTTAATAATTTTATTTCCCACCTATCACGATACGTACGTTGTTGGTGCAACCATCGTTGTAATCAAGCTCAGATGCAGGAATCGGCAAGACATAGTTAGGACTGCCCATCGGCAATTCATAGGTCATGAAAGTATTGACAGAAGAATAGATATAGTGTGTCTGTGCGGGCATCCCCTGACGACGCATATCCCAGAAGCGCATATTCTCCTCATAGGAGAGTTCGCGGCGACGCTCGTCCCAGATGAATTTTACCAGCGCATCTTTGGAGCTGAAATCACTTCTGCTCTTGATGGCGTTAACACTACCCTTCACGAATTTCTTCTCACGCAGGCGGTTCAGGTAACTAAGTGCGTTGTCCATATCTCCTTTCTGTGCGTAAGCCTCAGCCATGCTGATGAAGATCTCTGGTGTACGCCATGCCTGACTACAGATATGACTGTTACTGCTGCTAAAACTCCAAATACACTTGTTAGGATGATATTGTCCATGTTCATAAGATGGCAATAATGAAGAACCTGTCTTACGATAGGGCATGATATAGTATGCCTTTAACCGAAGATCGTCTTCATCATACAATTTGATGAGGGAGTTGTCTGACGTCCATGACGTATGGAATCCGAATTCAAAGGCATACAAAGTGACGCTGCTCGGAGAGATGTAGCCATGTGCTTTGCTATAGTCATCATTACGTCCGAAAGCCCAGACCACTTCATCATAATTGATATCATTGATAAAGAAACCATCCGATGCGCTTGAGGAAGTATAAACTCCATACTTGGACTGATCAAAGTCGTTCAGATCCAGTATGGCCTTATTCATTCTCAGGAACTTGGTGCCTTGCTCGATAACCTTGTCCCAGTCACCTTTAAATAGAGCAACACGGGTCGCGAGGAATAGTACGGCAGCTTTGGTAAACTCGTATTTTGTAACCTTTGGATTGGCACCTTCCATATACTCTTCTGCCTTAGCCAGATCAGCATCGATCAGATCATAGACCTCCTTGATAGTAGCCCGTGGCATCGGACCGATACCAAGTTCAGGTCTTTCTCGGATAATCACCCCAGGTTCATTCAGATTCTCCTGAGAATAGGGCTTGGCGTAAGTATTTATCAGACAAAAATAGTTAAAGGCACGTAAGGCATGAGCCTGATAAGCTATCTTCAAATATAGATCTTCCTGTGCCTCCTTCCCTTCCATTGTAGGTAGTGCCTCAATAATGGAATTGCAGGCTAAAATATTATGATAACGGTTTTTCCAATATGAGTCATAAAGATTTTGGGAGTAGTCCTGTGCCCACATGTGAGCAAATTCTCCATAACCAGCACTCATATCTATCTCATGGTTGATATTCCCATAATTACTATCCATCAAAAATGCTTCGTCATAGTATAATGGTCCCATTTCTACATCATCAGTCATCAGTTCTGCGAAACTCAGGTCTGTTCCTATGGTATTAGGGTATGCCTCTCCAAGTAAAAGTGGAGCATAGTCATCGACGGATTTTGGTATCTGCAGATCTGCTGAGTCAGAGTCAAGATAACTGTCACAAGCTGAAAAAACAAATAATACTATCAGCGCAGATAACGTTTTATATATTGTTTTCATTGTCTTCTTTATTTTTAGAATGAAACATTTATACTCATACTGTACGAAGGAAGCTGTGGAATACCGACACCAGATGTCTCTGGGTCCAGTCCGTGCCAATTGCTGTTACAGAAGGTGATGAGGTTCGTTGCCTGAAGACGCAAGCGAAGGTTAGAGACATGCAGGGGGGTAAGGAATCTCTTAGGAACACTATAACTTAAGGAAACCATCTTGAGCTTCAAGAAATCCGTGCTGATCACCCGTACATCACTCTGATTATACATTTGATAAGGATGGATCACGGTACCGCCAATTGTGTCGTCATAGGTGTCATAGGCACTACCTGCCTGAGAAGCCAGATAGTTGCTGGTAAGTTTGTAATCATACACACCGGGATAGGACGTATCATCGCCAGGCTGTTTCCAACAGTTCAGCCATTCACGAGAGATATTCGATTGCGGATCGGCGTTATACTGTCCATCAGTATAGTATGACGGGAGACGGCTCACGGCTCCGATATTGTATGCAAAGTTCACCCCCAATGACCACGACTTGTAGTTGATCTGTGTGTCGAAGCCACCAGAGAGCTTCGGGAAGATAGATCCCACCCGTACCAGTTCCATATCCAATAAGGCACCATTGAGGGAGGAGCGACCGCTCTTCGTATAGTGCATCGGGAGTCCCGTCTCTTGGTTTATTCCTGCGAAATGATAGGCATAGAGAGAACCGATAGGTGCCCCTTCGATAGCCATATTTCCTGTGAGCATAGCCTGTTGCACCTCATTATTGGTAAGATCCTCGTTGTTGGCATAGATAATCTCATTAACATTTCGGCCGAAGTTTACACCGACACGCCATTCCCAGTCTTTATCTTTGATGATACCGACATTGACAAAGCCTTCGAATCCCCTGTTGTTCATCTTACCGGCATTATAAGCCATACTGATGGTACCGTTGGAAGCAGCGAGTGTCTTGTTGATGATAAGATCTTTTGTCCTCTTTGAATAGATATCGAAGCCTCCCCGGATACGTCCGCGCAAGAAGGAGAAGTCGAGAGCTGCGTTCCAACTGTGGGTTTTCTCCCAACGCAGATCCGGATTTGGATAGCGGTAGAAGGAGGAGGTAGGAAGAGAGAGTATCTTATCACGGTTACCAATCTGAAGGATAAGGAACGGAGAACTATTCTCACTGATATTACCCTGGATACCATAGCTGGCACGTAATGCCAAGTTGTCAACCCATGTTAAAGACTTCATGAAGGGTTCCTGATCAATATTCCATTTCAAAGCAAAAGAATAGGTTGGGAGCCATCGATATTTCGGGTTGCTACCAAATTTGTTGGAGCCATCGGAACGAATATTGAAGTTTAGTATATATCGCTCCAAATAACCATAAGAAGCGATGCCATAGAAAGAGGCAACCTGTGTAAAGGAGTTGGTATTCGTCGGATTTGTCAATCCCGCATTCAATATACCGCTCTGGTACTTGTCAGTGAGCACCGGATTGAACTTCTCTCCAAAATCAGGTGTCCATCCATAACCTGTCACAGAAACACCCTTATAGGCATTACGTCGTGCCTCGACACCACCAATAACATCAATATGATGGGCACCGAACATCTCGCGATACTGAAGTTGGTTTCGCAAGGTATACCCGGTGCGACGGATATTGCTCTGATACAAGATGCCTCCATAGGGCAGACGGGAATCAAAATACTCAGCATCGTACGGAGTGTATAGTCCAAAGTCGTACATACGATAGTTAGCACCTATATAATACGACTGCTCTTCGGCCCAGTTCCGGGAGTTGGTGTTAGACTGTGACCAAGAGAAAGTACCCTGATATTCCAAACCCTTCACAATCTTGATGTTCAATGCTAAAAGTGCGTCAAAGTTATCCATGTGAGAGTCTTGCCCTGTATTCTCAAGTTCTTCCAGCACATTATATCCAATATTTTGGGAGCTACCTACGGTATTGGAAGCGCGGTAAATCTTGTAATATGTTCCATCCTCGTTATATACTGGCAATGTACGTGACGTGCCATAAGCATAATTAAAAGGATTAATAGAGGAATGATATCCACGGTTGAATGTCGTAGAATAGGCCATTTTTGCTTGGACTCCAATGTGAGAGTTGATCTTGGCATCAACCTTTGCTAAGGTATTGAACTTACGGGAACTGGAATGTCTTGCTGAGGCTTGAACATCAGAGAAACCTGCAGAAAAATAATAACGTACATTATTTCCGCCACCAGAAATATTGGCTGTGTGCGTGTGGGTGAGATTATTTCTGAAAAGTGTCTTAAACCAGTCAGTGTTACGGGTCTGCAATGTATTGATGGCTTCGGCAAACTCGTTGGGCGAAAGATTCTTTGACAGATATTGCTCATATATTCCTTCATACGTTTCACCTAAAGGATATCTTCCAGACGTAAGTCCACGTTCGACAAGCATCTTAGAGAATGCAACACGCTCCTGGGAGTTCATAATATCATAATTACGATACGATGGCCTTGTATTCAGTGTCACATCACCATTGTATGTTACTATGGGTCGCCCGGTACTACCTTTCTTTGTTGTGATGACAATCACACCGTTGGCGGCCTTCACACCGTAGATAGCCGTTGCGGAAGCATCTTTCAATACAGTGATGGTCTCTATATCCTGAGGGTTTATGCCACTGATGGCATTACCAATCAGGTATTCGGCATCCTCACTGTTGATCTCAGAAGCAGAAAACGGTACATCCTGTTCAAGAATAACACCGTCGACCACCCATACAGGAGACTTGTTTCCGTTGATGGTTGCATTACCACGGATGCGGATCTTCGGTGTAGCACTGGGCTCACCACTTGTCATCATCACAGCCATACCAGGTACTCGTCCCTGCAACATCTGATCGATATTGGCAGCACCTTCAATCATGATATCCTCAGCCTTAACACTGTAGATACTGCTGGCAGACTCTCGTTTGCTCATGGTCTGATAACCGGTGACAACCACCTCATCAAGTTGTTGACCAGACTGCATGGTAACATTCTGTGTCACGGTTGTCGATCCCGCAGGGATGGTCACATATTTCGTTTCCATACCAACATAGGTGAATTTCAGTGTCGTTCTCTCCACAGGAATCTTAAAAGTATAGAATCCATCTTCATCGGTAACGGTACACACGCGCGATTCGCCGATACATACCGGAACGCCAATGAGAAGGGTTCCTGCATCATCTCTCACGACACCTCTCACAATTCGATCTTTACCACTCATCTGTTGCTGGGTGAGTGTAACAATGTTTCCTTTAATTGTGTAGTTACAATTAAGCATACCAGAAAGTTGCCTGATGATTTCTTCTGCAGACTTGTTGTTGACATGCAATGAAACCTTCGGCCAATTCTTTGACAACTCAGCATCATAGACAAAATCGATTTTCGCCTTGTTGTGAATCTCTTTCAGTACTTGTTCAACAGGCACCGAACTCACATTGATGCTCATTTTCGTGTCAGCGGGCATGGCTGCACGACATACGGCGGCATGCATCAGCAGCATGACGGCCGTAAGGCCTAAGCAAATTAATTTGCATCTTTTCATTCTATTCATTGGCTTGCTTTTTAATGATTATATGATGATTGTTAATAGTAATCGAAAAACCTGTTACGATTTTAATAGTCTCCATGATCTCCTGAATATCACTATATCTACTGAAGACACCGTTTAATTTTTTGCCAGAAACCTCTTCGTCCGAGAATTCCACACTTACATTATACCATTTGGCCATAACATCCATGATCTGCTGAAGAGTCCATTCATGAAAGAAGAAGTCTCCTGTATTCCAAGCGATATAAGGATCGACATTGACAGGCTGTATCGTGAAAAAAGAAGTCTGTACATTAAAGGTCGCTTCTTCACCCGGTTTCATCATCCTTTCCTTACCACCTTTAGGAGTAATACCGATACTGCCTTTGACAAGTACTACGGATGTTGATGCATCCTCATGCATGGTGTTCACATTAAACTCCGTTCCATATACCTTGATCTCCCCATTGGGGGTATGAACGATGAAAGGACGGCTTTTGTCCTTGGCAATCATAAAGTAGGCTTCACCTTCCAAAATCACATTACGATTTCCCTTCCCGAAACGCTCAGGATAAATAATTCGTGTGTTATAATTAAGGTGTACGAGACTCCCGTCATCGAGCGTTACCCAGAATTCTTTATCATGCTTGGTGGTGATTCTCTTAGCGGTAATCAACTGCTCCTTGGTGAGGGCATGCTCTGCCTCACTCAATTCTGCAGAGGATCTGTTTTTACCATTTGCTTCAACCCAGTCAACATCCTCTCTCTTCCCAGTCCAAAGGGTTAACAAATTATCTTCTATGACAGCCTCCTGCTTCCCGCTTTGGACACTTTGCTCCATGGCATGTTTTACCGATTCGGATATCTCTGGCGGGATTACTTTCGTGTATTGTGAATACCAGAAAGAGGCTCCGGCAATCAGTAATACGAGTATGATAACAGCATATTTGAATATCGACCGGGGAATAGTCATGTGGAAGGTGTTTTCCTTTTCTTTTTTTTTGATGATTTTCTCCCATGCCGCCTCAATGTCTAATTTCGAGTAAGTCTTGTAAGTGTCACTGAACTGTTCATGGTTCAGCATCTCATCAAACATTTTCTGATGAGTGGGACTCTCATTTAGCCATTGACTAAAGACCGCTTCCTCTTCAGGAGTCGTCTTGTTGATCATCTTATGATAGATAATTTCGTTGATGTTCATCATTCTTCCTTTTTAAATGAAACAACTCATTTTCTATTAGCGGGGACAAGAAAAAATAAAAACAATTCATCTATTTGTTTCTTTTTTATTATCTTTGCATGTTAGAATGACTGCATCAATGAAACAAGTAAGACCCAAAAAGAACTTAGGTCAGCACTTCCTGACCGACCTGAATATCGCCAAGGCAATCGCCGACACGGTGGACGCCTGCCCGGACATCCCCGTGCTGGAAGTAGGACCGGGCATGGGCGTGATGACCCAGTACCTGGTGGAGAAACCCCGTCCGCTGAAGGTCGTGGAGATCGACCGTGAGAGTGTGCAGTACCTGAATGAGCATTTCCCACGTTTGCGGGAGAATATCTTAGGAGAGGATTTCCTGAGGATGGACCTAAGGCAGGTTTTCGATGGTCAGCCCTTTGTCCTTACGGGTAATTATCCGTATGACATCTCCTCGCAGATCTTCTTCAAGATGCTCGACAACAAAGACCTCATACCCTGCTGCACGGGCATGATACAACATGAGGTGGCACAGCGGATGGCATCAGCACCCGGCAACAAAGTCTACGGTATCCTGAGTGTGCTGATACAGGCATGGTATCATGTGGATTATCTCTTTATGGTGGATGAACATGTCTTCAACCCGCCGCCAAAGGTGAAGAGCGCGGTGATACGCATGACACGTAACGAGGTGACCGACTTAGGTTGTGATGAGACGCTCTTCAAGAGGGTGGTGAAGACCGTCTTCAACCAGCGGAGAAAGATGCTGCGCGTGAGTCTGAAACAACTGTTACCACCGGATTCCCCCTTCTTCACACAACAGGCCGCATTGCTCACCAAGCGACCAGAACAGCTCACCATCCCACAGTTCGTGGAACTGACGAATTTGATAGAGGAGAACTTAATAAGATGAATGCTTTAACAAGATCCGTATAAACACATAGTTGTATGCAGGAAGAACTGACGATTGACATTCTTCGTCAGTGGAATGAGAAAACCGCTGATATGCTCTATAATGCTTATTATAGGGCTTTGGTGGTATTCTCCAAACAGATCGTTAAAGATGTGGATAATGCAGAGGATATTGTACAGGATGTCTTCTCTGCCTTGTGGGAGAAGAAGATTGCTTTTGAGAATCTGTCACAGTTTAGGGTGTATATGTATAATGCGGTAAGAAACCGCTCTCTCAAGCATATTGCAAATAACAAACACCTCCAGGTGAGTATTGACAATCCCGATGTATCATCCAGTGAGTTTCATCTGTTGCCAACTGGTGAGGAGGATTTCTACAGCGAGGAGATCTACCGCCGGATGATACTCGCCATAGAGAGTCTGCCTGACCGTCAGCGTAGTGTCTTCCTTTTGGCGATAGAAGGGAAGAAGAACAGTGAGATAGCTGAGGCCTTGCATATCAGTGAGGACACTGTAAAAACCCATCGTAAACGGGGTATGGCCACGTTGCGTGAAAAAATGTCAGATGATATGTTGCTATTGCTCACTATCTTAATGGCTTAACGAGGGTAATGTCCTTTTCACTTCCCTTTAACTTCCCTTTAACTTCCTTTTAACTCCCTTTCAAAAAAACTCCCCGTTCTGCCGAATTTGTAATTCGGCAGCAATGAGAAGCGAATTTGTAATTCGCACAAAAGCACTTGGATTGAATTTATGAATGCTATTGTATTTACAAATGATTTACGGGGATGATAGGGATTACAAATCCCCAACTCAATGCATCCGCATTCGGAAATGCGGATGAACGAGAGGACAAGTGTTCAGCTTGTCTTTTTTATTTCTGTCCCTCTTTTTTATTTGAATAATTTTACCAATCATGTACCCACTTTTTTTTAAAATGGGTATAATCCACAAATCTTACATCATCATGGAACAGAATAATATTAATATATTAGTAAGTAAATACCTGTTGGGAACGGCAACAACGGAAGAGTTGTCAGCGCTCAAACAGTTGACATTAGAATATCCACATATAGCTGAATTACTGAAAAAAATAAAAGAGGAAGACGGATTGTCAAAACACTATTCAGAATATATGGAGGTTGATAAAGAGAAGGCATTATCTCATTTCAAGGAAAAGATGTATATCAACCGGGAAAATATTCCAACAGAAGAAACTACTCAGCGAAATACTTCATTCTTTGTCCTTCATTCCTATCTTCTCAGGATTGCCGCTGTCGTGCTCTGTCTCATAGCCGTAGGTGCAGGATGGTGGTATAAGGATTATACAAAGGTTACCCCGCCGGAGATTGCACAGGAAGTACAGAAAGCAATAGAGCAGAGTAAGGTGAGTGGTAAAAACATGGCAAGAGTTGAAACACTTTCCGACATTATCCAGGAAAAATCCATGGGAGACAACGAGTCACCACAGCAGCTCGCCCAAGCTTATGAGATTATCCAGGAGAATTATAATCTGGAAGATCTCCGCCGTATCACCACCGTTCATGACAGGGAGTTCTGGGTGACGTTGGATGATGGTACGTTGGTACACCTTAATTATAATAGTAAGATTATCTATCCCGAGAAGTTCGGACGGAATCATAGAGAGGTCATTCTTGACGGCGAGGCTTATTTCATGGTTGCCAAGGACAGAAGTCGTAAGTTTATCGTGCACACCCCCGACGGTGAGGTCACTGTGCATGGTACAGAGTTCCATGTCAATACCCGTAGTAATGTTCAAAACGCTGATGTGAATAAGGCATCCACGGAAGTGGTACTTGTCAAGGGTAGTGTCAGTGTTACTTCCAACAGTAATGAACAGATGATGAGGCCTGGTCAGATGGCTTCCCTCAACGCCCAACGCTCAACCATCAATATCACAAACGTAGATACCGAGCCTTATGTGGCATGGAACCTGGGAGAGTTCTCTTTCCGTGAATGGACCATGGAAAAGGTGATGTCTATCATGGCACGTTGGTATAACCGTGAGGTGATCTTCAAGTCAAACGAGGCTCGCAATGTGAAGATTTCTGGTGATTATGATCGTTATGATGATGTGGTACCGATCATGGAATCGCTTGAATTAGTGACAGGATTGAAAATTACTGTGAAATCAGACAAGATATATATTGAATAATTCTATTAACCATTATGACAATGTGTAAACAAAAGGGATTTCTGCTTCTTTTATGGGTGATCATGCTGAGTGCACTCCCGCTAGGTACCTTTGCCCAAGAGAAGTTGAACAAGAAAGTAAGTGTGAATGTTAAGCAAGCTACTGTAGAAAGCGTACTTAGCAGTGTAAAGAAACAGACGGGGCTCAGCTTCGTTTACAATGCAGAACAAGCCAAGAGCTGGCCAAAGATCAGCCTGAATGAAACGAATCGTCCGGCCAGCGAAGTTCTTGACAGGATTGTTGCTCTCATCGGATGTTCTTATGAGATGAAAAACGACATCGTGACCATCTACAAGCAACGATTAAGTGGTAATGAGCGTACCGTAAGAGGATACGTGCGTGATGAGAATGGTGAAGAGCTGATAGGAGCTCTCGTCAGCATTGGAGAAGGGCAATTAGCCACTGTCACGGATGCAGAGGGATTCTACACCTTAAACATCCCCACAGAAAAAACCATCCTGAAGTTTTCGTACGTGGGTATGGATAATGTATACCAGACCGTCAATGCTGGTCAGACTGATATAACACGTAATGTGACAATGGAATCTGGGATGAAACTTGATGACGTCGTGGTAACGGGTTATTATTCTCAGGCTAAGAATAGTTTTACGGGTGCTGCAAGAACTATTTCACAAGAGGAGTTACAGGCAGGTTCGAACCAGAATATCCTGACAGCCCTGAAAAATATAGACCCTTCATTTGTAATGGTTGAGAATAATTCAAGGGGAAGTGACCCCAATCAGATTCCAGATTTCACTATTCGTGGTACTGGAAGTATACCCAATATGCGTGATCAATATAATGGGAATCCCAATATGCCGTTATTCATTGTTGATGGATTTGAAACGACAGTAGAGAAAGTATTCGACATGGATCCCTATCGAGTAAAGAATATCACATTATTGAAGGATGCAGCAGCAACAGCTATCTATGGATCAAGAGCGTCTAATGGTGTTGTCGTAATCACTACTAACACACCAGCCGCAGGAAAACTGGCAGTAAGTTATAACATTGATATTACTTCCTATGTTCCTGATCTCAGTTCATACAACCTATGTAATGCAGAACAAAAACTTGCTTTGGAAAAGGCAGCAGGACTCTATGATGTTGATAAAAAGTATTATATTTATGAAAATAGAATTTCTGATGACTATTGGTTCAAGCAGGCCTACTTGAAAAGACAAATGAATATTTTGCAAGGTATAGATACAGATTGGTTAGCGCAACCCTTAGACCAAGTTGCTATAGGACATAAACATTCTTTACGCATTGATGGCGGGTCAGATAATATTCGTTATGCTATGGATCTTAATTATGCCAACACCCCGGGTGTTATGAAGAAGTCCAACCGTGAACACATGGGTATTGGTCTTGAATTACAATACATATATAAGAATATTACATTCCGCAATCAGCTGTTATACTCAAATATAGTTTCTAATAACTCACCATATGGGAACTTTGCAGATTACACAAAAATGAATCCCTATGTAAAAATTAAAGATGAAGAAGGACATTATTTATATGCAGTAGATGATATAGGTGATAGAGATCCAGGTTATAGCACTTTAGTTTATAGTCCTCTCTTTAATTCAACACTGAAACAAAAGAATGAGAATTCATATGATGACTTGACAAACCTGTTCGGTATAGACTGGGAGATAAATGATGGCCTTAGACTGAGAAGTACTTTTGCTTTTACACGTCAACATACAGAATCAGATATTTTCAAGTCAGCTCTACATACAGATTTTGCCAATTATACGGCAGAAGACTATGATCGGCGAGGCTCTTACACGGCAAGTCGTGGTAATATATTCAACCTTGATGGTTCAATTGTTATGAGTTACTATAAACAATTTGATAATCATGTTATCAATATGAATCTTGGATGGAATGCTCAACAACAGCAACAAAAAATATTCTCTGTTGTCGCAGAAGGATTTCCAAATGATAATTTAGACTATATTTCATTTGCTACCCAATATGAAAAAGGAGGTTCACCTTCTGGGGATGAATATATTTCAAGACTGATGGGATTTCTTGGAAATATTAATTATAGTTTAAAAAACCGTTATCTTTTTGACCTTTCATTTCGTGAAGATGCTTCATCCCGTTTCGGCTCAAATAAACGATGGGCTCCTTTTTGGTCAGTTGGAATAGGGTGGAATATGCATAATGAAGAGTTTATAAAAAATAGAGCACAATGGCTCTCAGAACTCAAGTTACGTGCCACATATGGTCTTACTGGTAGTCAAGAATATGATCCATATCAAGCCATGACAACATACAGATACTTAACTGCAGACCGATATCATTATGCAGTAGGATCTGTTTTAATGGCGATGGGTAATGAGAATCTGACATGGCAACGTACCATACAGAAAAATTTAGGTGTAGATATGGCACTACTTAATAACGGTTTTGAGGTATCATTCGATTATTACATCAAAACATCTAAAGACTTACTTACTGCTGCAACAATGCCCCCTTCACTCGGTTTTTCAACTTACATGGCAAATCTCGGAGAAGTGGAAAACAAAGGATGGGAATTAGCTGCTCGTTTGCAGGTTGTCAAATTACCAAGTCAACGTCTTTTTTGGAGTGTGAATGGTTCTATTATTCACAACAAAAATAGATTACTGAAGATTTCAGAATCCTTGCGTGCATATAATGATACACAGGACAGTAATACAACTGGTGGAAGTAATGCTACTGGAGCAAATATACCCAAAGTACGCTTTGTAGAAGGTGAATCAATTAATTCCATTTGGGTTAATAAATCACTAGGAATTGACCCACTTACGGGAAAGGAAATCTTTGTGGACAAAAACGGGAATACCACTACAGAATGGTCATCGGAAAACTATGTTATTGGTGGTTGTTCAGACCCTAATCTCGAGGGATTATTCGGGACTACTTTTTCATGGCGTGGCTGGCAGCTGACAGCACAATTTGCCTACCGTATAGGTGGTCAGATGTATAATCAAACTTTAGTTGATAAAGTACAAGACGCTGATCCCAAATATAATGTTGACTTACGAGCTTTTACAGAACGTTGGCAGAAACCTGGTGATACCAGTAAGTTCTCCGGATATACAAATTCATTTGGCGGTATAAATACATATAGTACAACAAAGCCGACATCAAGATTTGTGGAAGATTATAATTATCTCCAAATGTCATCGCTGAATATTTCCTACGAATTTAACAATGCTATTTTAAGCAAATGGGGAATAAAGAGGCTAAAATTACTTTTCTACATGAATGATGTTTTCCATACGTCAAGTGTGCACATTGAACGAGGAACCAGCTATCCATATGCACGTAATTTCAGTATTAGTGCTCAGGTGAGATTTTAAATGATAAAAACAAAAAGAAATAATATGAAATCTTTCAATAATATCAAGCGAGCAAAGGGAATAGGAAAAGTCCTTTTATCTTTTTCTGTTTTATATATTTTCCCATTACTAATCAGTTGCGAAGACTGGTTTGACGTTACTCCGAAATCTCAAGTTAAGGAGGAAGCTCTTTTCTCCTCAGAATCTGGATTTCAGGATGCTCTTTTTGGAGTTTATAGTCTCATGGGGACTACTGATATCTATGGAGGAAACTCAACCATGGGACTTATGGATATTTTGGCTCAAAACTATAGTGAATTGAACTCTATCAATAATATGGTTCATGCATTGAGTTATGATTATGATGACTCGACAGTAAAAGGGTGTATAGATAGTCAATGGCAAGGCTACTATCAAGCTATTGCTAATTGCAACTACTTGTTAAAAAATATAGAAAGCAATGGTAAGAAAATAAGTGAACCTATAAGAAAACTTGTGGAAGGCGAAGCATATGCTATAAGAGCTTATCTCCTGTTTGACGCATTACGAGGGTATGCTCCTTCATATACGGTAGGAAAAGACATGCGAGGTATTCCTTATGTTGACCATGTCACTAATGCCACTGTTCGGCCACTTACTGTTGCTGAAACTATAGAGCGACTTATCTCCGACCTGCAGTATGCACGTGAACTAGTGAAAGAAATAGATCCAATAGGCCCAGCATTTGATGTATACACAGAAGAACCCTCATACAGTGTAAGTGATTATTCTCGAGATGGTGGTTTTTGGTTATATCGCTCATCAAGAATGAATTATTGGGCTATGACTGCCTTGTTGGCAAGAATTTCTTTGTATAAAGGTGACAAGTCTCATGCGTTGGAGTATGCAAATGAAGTTATTCAAAGCAATCGTTTCCGGTTCGCAACAAATAATATGATTGATGCTGCCGCAAACAGCTATCCTTCCTTGAAACTAATGGAGTGTGTTGCACATAACGAGTATATTTTCGGGATATATGTATATGGACTCAAGGAGAAATGTAGTGATAATTATTTCATAGATTACTCCGTGCAAGCCACGATTAGCCAGACAAGGAAAAATGCTGTTTTTACTCCACAAGGAATAGATTTTGATATTCGTGCAAAACGTTTCTTTGCACTGAGTTCATCTTCTTCACGAGAATACTCAGCAAAATATATGACTGGTACTCAGATACCTCTTCTTAAGATAGGGGAAATGTATCTGATAGCAGCCGAAGCATCTGGTGATATTAAATACATAAAAGAACTTCGAAGACAACGTGGATATTCCTCTGATGAGGACACATCTAATTTTGAACAATTGCTCACTGGAGAGTACCAACGTGAGTTTATTGCAGAAGGTCAATTGTTCTATTATTATAAACGTCTTAATTTCAATGAAATACCATTCAGTGGAATTGCTGCGACTGATAAAATCTATGTCCTGCCTTTGCCTGATGACGAAATTGAGTTCGGCAATTATTAATAATAACTCAAATCATTAAAAGTATGAAAACATTTTTTTCGACACTTATATTTATGGTATTATTTATATCCTTTGGATCTTGTAAGGAAAACGAGTACGAAGGATATACAGGTAAGGCCTCGGTTTACTTTCAATTGGATCCTTCAAATTGGAACTATAGTGGTGATAGTATTTTTTACTCGTTCGTTGGTAAAAACACCGATGAGGCAACTGTTCAGATTTTAATCAATCTATTAGGAAACCCCTCACCTCAGGATCGCATCGTCAAAATTCACGTGGATGAATCATTAACAACAGCGAAAGAAGGATTGCATTATGCAACCCTACAAAATGAATATATAATGAAAAGTGGAGAAATGCAGATTAGTGTTCCTATTATTGTTTATAAAAAAGATGAAGGTTTAAACAGTAAGGCCGTAGTGTTAGCCCTACAACTTGACGAATCTGCTGATTTTGATTTACAATTTCCAAATCGAACAACAGCAAAACTATTCATTAGCAATATAATCTCGAAACCTTCATATTGGGATTCAAGTTATCTGACATGGACATTTGGAACATATAGCAATCGACTGATGGAGATTATTGTCATGATTGCAGGGCGTACTATGCCCGAAACTGCATCCAAATATAACGAAGAGAAGCAGTTCTGGAATAATGTCGCAACATTAGTTAAACAGTATCTCACTGACAATTATCCCGTATATGACGAAAATGGTAATATAATCAATTAAATTTTAGATTATGATGAAATCAATAATAAAAAAGGGTCTGTATCTTTCTATCTTAGGACTTTCAGTAATATGTACAGTTGTGTCTTCTTGTGCAGAAGATGAGGGCAATTATGAATATATTGAAACAAAAGAAATCTCTGTATCGTTGGATGATCAGTATGTGGTTGAACAATTTGAAAATCTTGTTATCAGTCCGGTCTTCAACAAACAGGTTTCTTTGAACACGAGTGAATACAGTTATCTATGGTATGTATGGAAGTCTGAAAGTAGTATTCCTGATACAATATGTCGGGAACAAAACATAAATACTCCTATAAATTATTCCCCGGGAAAGTATTATATGTGTTTTGAAATACAAAACAAAGATGGCGTTGTGGTATCGCTTAACCTTGCCAATCTATCTGTAGTAAATTCTAACTCTAACGGACTTGCTGTCCTTAGCAATGTAGATGGCGAAGCAGAAATAACGTTTATTAGCAAGAAAGGAAAAATTACAAAAGAAATATACAACTCAGTAAATGGCGAAAGAGCCGGTAGCTCGCCTGTCTGTTTAGTATATATGGGTAGTGAGGGCTATGTCATCCCTACTATTGGAATAGGTTGCTCCTCTGGTTCTATTATAGCGTCAACAAGCGACTTCCAATTTCTTTCAATGCTGAAAGATCAAATCTATTTCCCTCCAGAAAAATGCGTTCTTCAAGCATTAAAACGCGACTTATCTGAGATGTATGAGTATGCTATTATCGATGGTGGCATTTACAGTAGAAATATAATGTATTCAAGTAGTCCAAACTCCATGTTTGATACACGTGTAGGTGGCAATGATTACGAATTGTCTCCGTTTATCATAGAAGCATCTGGTTCTAGTCCGACAATCTTCGATCGGAAATCAGGTCGGTTTATGTGGGATTATTACGGTGATTTGCTTCCTGTTGATATCCCAGCGACAACAACTCTATTTAATCCACTTAATATCAATGGAGATCTCATCTATGCAACATCTTTCAAAGCAGAGGGTGACAATATGTTAAGTAGGTATGAAAATATCCGAGGGGTTATACGTCTTAATAATGGTTCGTTATTCGCATTTGGTGCACTCATGGTTGAGGGTTATGATGCAAACTGGAACAGAGTCCATACATTAACTCCATCACACCGTATGGATATACCTGCTGAAGCCACATCTTTCGGATGTTCAATTATAGAACCCAACTTCATTTTTTATTCAGTAGGCAATGTCATTTTCTGTAAGAGTATAGCCACTGGCAACATTATTTCACAAATCGATTTGGGACAAAAGGTTGACTATATGGAATTCGATAGAATGGATCCTTCAATTTTGTATGTCGGTATTAGTAACAGTAGTTCTAAATCAGATTCTGGAAGTGTCGTTAGTATGACAATGTCCTCAGATGGAAAACTATCAGAAAACGTCCGTTACCAAAATGTTTGCGGAAAAGTGGTTGATTTCGAAACGAAATAAATTAGTATTTGCGATGAGATTAATAAAAGAAACCATTATAATAATAATTGTCATTTGCGCATGGCAAATGGTGGGCCATGCGCAAAACAGTTCTTCTTATGAAAGCTCTTCTGTAATGTATATTGAAGGTTCTGTTTGTGGAATCGAAAACAATTATTTTCTTCTCACCCGTGCTCTTCCAGGTACGGGCCTTGACACGGTTTTTGTTGATGAGAAGGGATATTTTGTTAAGTCCATTAACGTTTCAAGACCTTTTTGTACATCTTTACTTATAGAAAATCCTAAGGTTAATCTTCAATTCTATGTGGAGCCTTGTACAAAAGCCAATATAAGAATCAATTTGCTTGCAAAAAGCAATAATATGCCTGAAATAATTTATGAGGGCGATAACAAAGATTGCTTTGAATTTCTTAGGTCATATAATCCAGATAAAATACTATCTTCGTGGAGTGTCAGCCGGCTTGACACTATTACATTCTCGGAATACCAAAGTGGATTCAAAAGTGATATAGAGTTACTAAAGAATGATTTACAGAATAGTGTGTCTAATACCCGGTTCGTGAAAAGTTATGCATCAAAGCTTGACAATTTCTATAGATTCAATCTGTGGAGGTTCTTTGAAACAAAAGGAAAGGAAGATGTGAACGCAAAACAATGGCTACTTTCAATGAAAGAAGCCGAAATAATCGATGATGATGTGTTTCAGTGGCAGCGTCTTTATCAAAAACGTCATCCAGACCGCTCTTATCTTCAAAATTTAAAAGATGCTTTCCATAACCAAAACATAATTAATTTTTTTGCTGATAGATATATGTATGACATTATCAGGAATCAATTACCCGATATGGAACAGCAAATTCATGAATACCTAACGATTTCAACAGATGAAGAAAAACAGTCAGAAATAATGCGTCTGTATGAACATTATAAAGGACTTACACCTGGAGCGAAAGGAATAAAGTTTACTGTCTATGACGAAAATGGATCTCAAATACATTCAGATAATCTAAAAGGCAAAGCTGTTTATTTAGATTTGTGGGCAACATGGTGCCCACCATGTTGTGACGAAATCCCTTATATGGCGAAATTGGCAGAACACTACAAAAATAATCCTAACATACAGATAATTAGTATCTCACTTGATTCCAATGAAAAAGCATGGCGAGCTAAGTTGGCTAAAGACAAACCTCAATGGCCCCAATACTATTGTAAAGAGAACTTTAATAGTCAGTTATGCAAAGAATACGGTATCAACGCTATTCCACGTTTCCTGATGTTTGACAAAAAAGGGTGTATTATCTCATTGAATGCTCCACGTCCCTCTTCTGAGGATATTATCAATTGGATCGACAATCATATTAAATAAAGAATCGTAGCCAATATAAAAGAGTATGTGTTATAATGATGTTTCCTCTCTAAATACTTGCATGTTTGAGAGGAAACATTTATTTTTGTTACTAACAAAATCACACCAGAAATGAAAATTAATAGTGATCATTCAGTGTCGGTTCTGAAATGATCTGTTTACTTTCTGCAAAGATAGCAATTTGATTTCAAAATCAAAAAAAACTGAATAAGATTAACAATCTTTTCTACATAAAACACTTTCCACATCGCATGTATTAACAATGCGTGTGATGGGGAAAGGATGTGTTTTTGTTTCATCGAATCTTTTAGTTCCTTCCCTCAGAAGATCATCACATTGTCCTCTCCACAGCCAGTGGGTAGGTAGTCTTGTTGTTGGGTGTGATGGGTAAAATTATTTACAAGTATAATGGTGTTTTGTGTGCTTTTTTGATGTGTAATTTTCTTTACTAAAATGATGGAGAAATACATTTATCATTTCTTTGAAAAAGACACTGAAACGGGACAACGGG
>JAFZPF010000197.1 GCA_017550455.1 Prevotella sp. | reverse complement strand
TGTCAAACCATTGGTCAGTGTACCTACAACACTGTCCCAAAACAAAGAATCACTCCCGTTAAAGAAGTACAATATTTGTCTATCCAGATCTAACAATGAATCCATTTATATCTTTTCTATCGTTTTCGTCTGTATCCACCCGTCACGACCATCAGTTAACCGTATTCCTTTCCAGTCTTTCATGGTGTCATCTTGTATTTCCACTTTTGTTCCCTCATGTATAACCGTAATATCGGATGCCCCGGAAGATGGCGTCTTTTTTATGGTAGCAGAGGGTGCAACAACAATAGCTGTATTCTTGTTTTCTAAGATATTCTTTTGTTGAAAGGCAAACACATTACTGAGCACGAAGAGAAGAAGGAAAAGTATACCTCCATAGAATCCTACCCTTCTGATAGTTATATTACCAGCGAAAAGGTAGGCTAATACCAGTATCAGAGATAGGATCAGACTGAAAATAGATAAACGAGCCCATCCATCAACATTCATCAAGTTAACTACGGAACGCATCCATGTTACAAAAAACATCTCACTCTTTGGTGTTATTTTATCAATGGTCTTCGAACGAGCCATCTGAAGGTTAAAACGGATATCGTCATCAGAGGGTGACAAAAGTAGTGCCCGTTCGTAGTTGATGATTGCCCGTGTAATATTATCTGTTCTGTAATAGGCATTACCGAGATTGTAATACAATTCTGCACTGGCACCACCCTTCAACAACTCCTCATAATCATAGATTGCCTGTTGAAAGTTACCTTTACTATATTCACTATCGGCATTTTCTTTTGTAATGGCATGCGCTAAAGAAGGAACATACAATAATACGACAAATGTCAATATAACACTCTTTACAGATTTTCCTGATTTCTTAGAGCGTTTCGCTTTCATCGACTCTTCTATCTTCGTGATGGCATCCATAGCCGTTTCAAATGTCTTATTCATATTTCCTTTCACATCTCCAGGGGCATAACGAGCATATTCACAGGAGTCAAGAGCCTCAAGGAACTTATTGGTGGTTTCCTGATCTATGTCGTGTTCGCGGAGTTTCTCTTCTATATTATCATGAGATAAATCCGTGACGGGAATATTCATCTTGTCGCCGACATATCCCCACAACGCACGAAGTACCTCATCATAAAACTCATTTTGCTTGTTTTCCAGCATCAGTTTGTGCGATAACTTCAGTCGTTTGGTAGCTATCTTATTGGCTTTCTTTCCCTTAACCTTCACAATGTCAGCATTCTCTATAGCTCTCCGGCGGAAGATAATCATAATAATAAGGAATGCAGCTAATAGGGTAATTAGTATTAACCAATAAGAGGTACTGCCAAAGAATAGATTCTTGACATCCTGACGATTATACTTACCTGTCTTGATGGCATGTATATCTTGGTTTTGCTCTTCTGTAAAATCTGCACTGTTATTGCTATTTCCAGAACCCTTTTCTACAGTGAGATCAAACGACTGTGTTTTGATAGTCTTATATGCATCAGCTGCTGTATCATAATATGTAAAAGTTACTGCAGGGATCTTGTACTTACCTGGATTACGTGGTACAGCAAGGAAGTCGTATATCATATTCCCTTCTACTCCATTAGCAGTCAACTTTGTCTTATCCGTAATCTTCGCATCGTATTTATCGAAGTCTTTTGGGAATTCTACAACAGGTTGTTTAATCAGTTTGAGGTTTCCAACACCTCCTACCACAACCCGTATCGTAATTGGATCATTTGCTTTGATCTCTGACTTATTCAACTGAGCTGAGATGTTAAAATGTCCAACTCCACCTGAGAAATCAGCCGGCTTCTTTGGTAAAGGATCTACCTGAATCATCAGTCCAGGAGCCTTGATACTTCGCTTGACTTCTACATAACCGCTTCCACCGTTGAAGAATGCCTCAAACGGATCCACATTACGGTTTTGCTGTACTACAGTACCATTGAAGGTAATACTGGGAATCTCCAGTTTGCCGGTCATCTGTGGATACATTACATACTGACTCCATGTCACAGAACGGTAGTTTCTTCCGTTGACATTCTCTATGTGGAATGACTTCTGCTGTGGTAGTTTCACTTCCTGAGAATGGAATCCCGTTAGATCAGGCATTTTTCCTTCCAACTGTGTGAGATCCACCAGAGTATATACCTTATAAGTAAGAAGAACAGGTTCCTGCTCATGTACACGTTTTTTATTGGCGCTTACTTTGATGAACAGATCATTACCGGTAATGGCACTGCCGGCTGTACGCATCTGATGACTATTCTGATAATCATCATGCATTTTAGGAGGATTATTACCATTATTGTTATTTCCGGAAACTGTAATCTTTAATGGATGAGAAGAGATTGTCTTGCCATTGACATGAACATGTGCCGGAGGTATCGTAAAAGATCCATTCTTGTTGGCACATAGAATAAATGTATAGGTAATGGATGAGGAACTGCTAGTATGACCGTTCACCATCTGAAAACTACTCTGTGTAGAGGTATATGGTCCTGTGATAATCTCTAATGCATCAGGAATCTCCCCAACACGGAAATCCGTTCCACTCTGGGTATCTAACGTATAAGTCAGACGGAAGTTCTCTCCATTTTGGACAGTAGATGGCGCACTCACACTCAGCGTCTGTGCGTGGAGCATGAATGATGCCAATATAAGACAATATGTTAATAGTAATCTGTTCATCTTACCAATTCTTCTCCAAATTACGTTTCTGAGGAGTCTGCATCGCCTTTTTCATTCTCTGTTGTGTGGCTTTCTCTTCTTGGATAGCCGCGTTAAGAAGTTGTTCTGCATTCTCCTTACTCATCTGCTGATTCTCTTGTTGCTGTTGCTGTTGTTCTTTGTTCTTATTATCTTTCTGATCTTTATTCTGATCTTTCTTTTGATTCTGCTGATCTTTATTCTGATCTTGATTTTCTTTCTTTCTTTGCTTGCAGAGCGCCAGATTATAACGTGTCTCATCATCTTTGGGATTATTCCTCAACGATTCCTGATATGCGTTAATAGCCTCTTGATACATCTGGTGATTTTGACAGATAACTCCGATATTATGATACACCTTCGCTTTCCTGAGAGGATTCGTTTCGAGCTGTCCTGCTTTTTCATATTGTACAATAGCGGCTGAATCTTTCTGTTGCATCATTAGTGCACAACC
>JAFZPF010000196.1 GCA_017550455.1 Prevotella sp. | reverse complement strand
TCCTTATTTTTGCATGGTGATTACAAAAATTTAAGACTATGAACAAACGTAAGAATGCAAACAAAAAAGAGCATGGTATGAGTAAGTATCTGGACCCAAAGACAGACATAACCTTTAAAAAGGTTTTCGGCGAGCATCCCGACTTGCTGATGAGTCTGCTGAATGCTCTGCTTCCTTTGGAAGACGGGCATGAGATAGAATCCCTGGAATATCTCAGCAATGAATTGATTTCACGGACACCCCTTACTAAATGGAGTATCGTAGATGTGCGATGCAAAGACAATCACGGTCGGCAGTTCATTGTAGAGATGCAGATGGAATGGAATTCCGAGTTTACCCAAAGAGTGTTATATAACGCATCACACACATACGTCAAGCAACTTGAACCAGGATTACATTATGATACTATCCAACCTGTTTATTCCTTGAATCTCATCAATGACATTTATGAGAAAGATGATGATGAGTTCTACCATCATTATCAGATGGCAGAAGAGAATCACCCGGAACATATTATCGAAGGCATACACCTGTTATTTTTCGAACTACCGAAGTTTAAGCCACAGACTATCTCAGAAAAGAAAATGCAGGTGCTATGGCTGCGTTTCTTGACAGAGATTAACATGGGCACAAAGGTTGCTCCAACCGAACTCTTAGAAAACGAAGAGGTAAGTAAAGCATTGAAGTTAGTTGAGGAGTCTGCCTTCAGCGATGCCGAGATGAACGAATATGATCATTATATTGATGCGGTTCGTTGGGAACTCACCAAAAAACATGCTCAAAAGGTTAGATTTGAGAAAGCACTGAAACAGGGTATGCAACAAGGATTAGAACAAGGAATACAACAAGGAATACAACAAGGAATACAACAAGGATTAGAACAAGGAAGAGCAGAAGGAATCCTGAGTGTTGCTATTAACATGAAAAAGAAAGGCATAGCCACCTCTGTAATAGCTGAGACAACTGGTCTTACCACAGAGGAAATAGAAAAGCTTTAATCCCCAGGGGCATTACCTTGAGATAAATAATCGGGGACAGGTCTGCAAAGCGGCCCTGTCCCCGATTGAAGAGAATGATTTTAATTAGAATCCGAAGATCTCTTTCAGTTTAGCGTCAAGTGTCTCATCCTCCACTTTACCGATAATCTTTCCTTCACGGTCGATGAGGTACTTGGTAGGCAGGAAGTGGATGGCGTATTTCTCACCGATATCCTGACTCTTGTCATAACCGAGCATCTTTCCGTTGGCATCACGTTTCTCTTTCAGTCCTGCCAGCACGTGGTGGTATTTCTTAATACCATCCTGCTCGATTGCCTTCAGGGCAGCCTTGGGGTTACTGTCGTCGCTGGCCACATACACCACGTCGAAACCCTTCTTGCTGTATTTGTCATACAGGGCCTTCACATGTGGGTTGCTCTTGCGACAAGGCACACACCATGAAGCCCAGAAATCGAGCAGCACCACCTTACCTTTCAGGGATGACAAAGAGAAGGACTTACCTGTCAAGAGGTCGTTTGACGTGAAGTCGGGTGCCGGCTTACCGGGATTGACACGCTCCAGCGTTGCAATCTCATTCGCGATCTCCTTACCGCTGGTCGTCTCCTTGGCTGTAGCATCCAGTTTGTCGTATGCTTCCTTCATCTTCTCGATAGGCATGTTACCTAACTCCATACGCAGGAAACTGGCTGTAAGCGCTGTAGAAGGATATTTCTTCATGTAGTCCTCCTGGCGCTTGATATACTGCTCCTGATAAGGTTTTATCAGCGCTGCCACCGAGTCACGGTTGCCCGACTTGTAGAAAGCCTCGTTCAACTCCATCATACGGGGCATGATATCCCCCATACCTGCCATAAAGGCATTCATCTGATCCTGTTGGATCTTGTCGGCAGCCGACAGCTCCTTCTGCGGCGCCTGTGCCCATGTGCTCATCGTAAAGAGAGTGAGGGCAAAGAAAAAAATTGTTCTTCTCATTTATTTCCGTTTAAAAAATATCGGGGACAGGGCCGCGTTGCAGACCTGTCCCCGGAAGGAGAATGATTATTTAAAATCCGAAAATCTCTTTCAGTTTTGCGTCGAGTTCCTCATCGGTGACCTTACCGATGATGTTGCCTTCACGGTCGATGAGGTATTTGGTAGGCAGGAAGTGGATGGCATAGCGCTCACTCACATCCTCGCTCTTGTCGAAGCCAGTCATCTTGCCGTTGGCATCTTTGAGATATTTCAATCCGCGAAGCACATGGTGGTACTTCTTGATACCATCCTGCTCGATGGCTTTGAGCGCTTCTTGGGGGTTGCTGTCGTTGTCAGCTACATACACCACGTCGAAGCCTTTCTTGTTGTATTTGTCATACAGCGCCTTCACATGCGGATTGCTCTTGCGGCAGGGTACACACCAGGAAGCCCAGAAGTCGAGCAGCACCACCTTACCCTTCAGGGAGGAGAGGGCGAAAGGCTTACCCGTTACAAGGTCGTTCTTGGCAATCTCGGGTGCTGGCTTGCCTGGCATCACACGTTCTAAGACAGCAATCTCGGAAGCAATCTCCTTTGCAGCAGAGGTTTCCTTTGCCGTAGCATCCAACTTATCGTAGGCTCCCTTCATCTGCTCCAACGACATTCGACCGGTTTCCATGCGCAGAAGGTAAGCGGTCAGTGCCGTAGAAGGATATTTCTCCTTATACTCCTTTTCGCGCTCCATCAGAACCTTGCGGTAGGGTTCCATCAACTTAGAAACTGAGTCACGGTTGTTTGACTTGTAATACGCATCATTGAGTTCCATCAGTTTCGGCATCACATCACCCATACCGGCAATGAAAGCGTTATACTGATCCATCATCACCTTGTCAGCTGCCGACAGCTCCTGCTGAGGACGCTGAGCCATGGCACTCACCGTAAGGAGTGCCATGGCAGCTATCATAAATAATTTCTTCATATTACCCATCAATAGTTCTTTCGCGATAGATGATGTCCACGATCTTACCAAAGCCTGTGTATTCCTCAGCACGTGTGGCATTATTGTTCACACCGTCAACGTCGAAGAAAATCACCTTACCACCACTGGTCAGGTCGTTGTTACAGGTACAAACCACCAGCCTGTACTGCTGGTTCATAAACTCCTCACTCTGATTGGAGAGAATACTATAGTCGGTACAGTTGTAGAGGTTGAACTTCATCTTCGTGATGGTCTCATCACTACCCATTCCTGTAGATACCTCCTTGGTCTGGAGCGTACCTAAGTTATAGCAGTATATCTTGTTGCCTACAGCGTAGAACAACAGCGGGAAGCGGTTGTCAAACGCGAACTCCGTAGCCTGCTCGAAATTCGGTGCACTAACCTCGGGGATATAAAGCTCTTGTGCATAGCCCGATCCACCCAAGTTGATACCATAGATACTGCGCTTACCGGTAGAAGGATCCTGCAGAATGGTGTATACCAGTCCGTTAGAACGGCGGGTGCCCTGCATATACACAAAGTCCTTACCTGTTTTGTAAGAGAAGAGATTCACGTCACTTGCTCCTGGCTCGGGTATAGCATTGAGTTGCTGGCGACCATCTACTCCATCATAGAGACGGAACTGCTTGTTCGTGATATCGTAATAGAGCACATAATGGCCATAAGAGCTTGACCAAGGACGTACACAACTGAATCCGCAGACAGGAGCTACTTGGAATTCCGGTGTAGTACCCTCATGAGTAGTGTTCACAGCCCAGGCATAGGCAGCACCACTACCGGTATCATCCTTAATATAGGCATTACCCTTATTGTCAAAACAGAGTTTGTATTTCACCTGCCAGTCCCATGCACTGGCGGGGAATACCTGCTCCTTAATAATGGTCTCTCCAGGATTAGATACGAAGAACATACCATTGAACTCCATAGCCTGCTCTGTAGCAAGTGTCTCATCGTTCAAGTTAAAGGATCCCTCCTGGGTGAACAAGTTAATATGATCACCGGGGTTTGATCCCTGCGGCCAAGCACTGATACAAGTAGCCCGGTGCAGTGTGGGCAGACCCTCACAGACACCATGAACAGCCTGAATACGGTTGCCTGGCAACTTTGAGATCATATCCAGGCGGGCAAGCTCCTCACTTCCTTCATTGCAGAGTACCAGCCATCCCTCATAGGTAGCCGAACTGATACTGATATCGAATTGCTTAGAAAAAACAGCACCATTACGGTTGTCGGTCAGAGTCACCCACAACAGGTACATTCCTGTTGGGAAATCAGCCAAAATATCAAGGTCGAAACCTGATGCAGGAGTGATATCACGGAAAACCTCACGCTCACCAGTCTCAGGATTAATACCCATCGTACCCATACCCTTCGGACCTAACCGGTACTGTACGGTCCAATTGGGATCGCCTGGCTTGATCTCTCCTTCGGTAGAAGAGACAAAACGGGGTGAGATTTTAATATTGTCAGCATGAGCGATAACCTCCGTCAGGGCAGGGATATTCTCAAAAGAGATCTCTCCCAACTCATGATAGTCGTATGATCCGTCATCGTTCACACAGCCGGTCAGCAGACAAGCGGCCAATAACAGCATGGCACTGCCGATGCCGGAAACCACAGCTTTTGTCTTTTGATATATATAATTTCTCATTGTTATAAACTTTTAGTATTAATCTTTTTACATATATGCCGAATAATCCACCTCATGACCTGGTCCTAACTGCATGAACGAACCGTCTTCTTCTCTGATAGGATTACCGTTGTCGGCCTGCTCCTGCAGATATGCCTGCAACTTAATGGCATAATAGATGAAACTGTTCATACGTACACCACGGTCGTTGGCCCAGCCTTTCTGGTAGTCCCAGTCATCTTCGGTGATACCAAAGAGCTGACTCATCAGCTTCTGTTTCTTAGGCGACCAGGCTCCACAAGGGTTAACACCATCTGGGAAAGCATAGTTGAAGAACGACCAGATGACAGGCTCGGTATAGAACTCATCAACGATAAACAAGAAGCGGTCAGCCATCAGTGTATCACCGCTGGCATAATAGATGTTGGTGTTCTTCTGGCGAGTGAATGGCACCTTGAAGTTCTCGTTATCCTCTACCTTGATCATCACCCTCAGTTCCTTGGTCAGAAGGTCTGGATGACGCAGGAAGGTAACAGGCACTTCCACCTCTGCCGCACCGGCAGGTACCACGATATTATCGAAGTTAACCGTAAAATGAGTACCCTCAACGGCGGTAGTGTTTGCTTGATCAACGACCACGCGCACCTTGCGGTCGTAGTCACGTACCTTACCTAAAGTACGCAGACGTGCACTCATCACATACTCTTTTACATCGTCAGCATCCTGACTGAAAGTATGTCGCAACGTATCCCAATATGCGTCGATGTTCAGGAAGAAACGTGTCTGAACACCTGTTTGGAAATAAATACCAGCATCGTCGCTGTCAAAGGTCATGATTTCATCCTCATTACAAGAGAGGAAGAACAATGGCATGGCCAATAATATATATAATAACTTTTTCATAAAAATCCTTTTATATATGATGATTACTTTCAACAATATACGACTATTTCATCTCATCCGCTGGCAATGACGGTTGGATGTTGATAGGATTACTATTGCCAGAACCACTTCCCATAGGTGTGTAGCTGCCGTACTCACCATAGAACTGGTTGTGCTTAGCATAGAAGAAGTACTGTCCTAAGCCCCATGTCTCACGGCGTACCTCCTGATCATAGAAATAACCACCGTAGCCATAGCCCCAGTACATAGCAAATGTAGCGCCCATACCCATTGCCTCAAGATCGGGAAGACCACGGCGCACACGTGCTTTGTTGTACCAGCTGAACTTATCCATGTCTGAAGAAGAACTTTCCAGCATGATATAATACATCTCCTGCATGGTAATCAGCGGAATCATCTTGGCGTAATAGTACTCACTGTCCTCATCGAGTGGATCAGGACGGTCGATCGGCTTAAACTTGATAAAAGAGTAACCCGTTGCTCCCAGACCTGAAGCCATCTCCCACTGCGACTGGAATCGGTAGTCACTGGTCTCTGAACCGAGCAGCAAGTGACTGAAGAGTCCGAGGTTGCCTGTCACATAGGTAGAAAGGGGCTGCAGACGCTGACTGACGGGGGCTGTAGAAGCAAAATACAAGCTATATACCTGGTCACGATCTTTGTCATATGCACCCATGAACACCTCACTGGAGAACACACGGTCGGGATTGCTGCTGTTAGCCAACAGTTTATTAGGATCCACCGGCGGGAACATCTGCTGCACCTTTGGATCATCTATCAAGCGTTTAGCCTGAGCCATGGCATTTTCAGCATCGCATATCCAGTTGTAAGCACGGGCCTTCAGGGCAATAACAGCGTAGTAGTTCATACGATACTGACGATAACGCAGCTGTACACTCTCAGTACCTGTAGCAGGACTCATCATCGGACCGTTCTCAATAATCGGATCGTTCTTCAGCAGCTCCTCTGCTTCATCCAAGTCACGGATAATCAAACTGTCGGCTTCGGCAACCGTTACCAGGTCGTGTACAAACACATCACTCGAATTATTATAGGGGATAGCGGGCTTATCAAGACCCAACTGCGGTACAGGACCGAACAGACGCAACATATCCAGATGCAGGAATGCACGTACGGCCAGCATCTCACCCTTCAGGCAATTAGCTTCTGTAGCAGTGAGTTTTCCCTGCTGCTGATCAACCTGATCAATGAGCAGATTGGCATTCATAATCACCTCATAGGCCTTTTTCCAAATGCTTGACAAGATGGGGGCTGCATAAGCATCCGTATAGTTGTTGGCAGACAGCGACTTCATATACTGCGAACAATAGGTTGTCACATAACTGGGTGCCATCAGGTCCATGGCCTCCCACGTCATCTGTTTGCCATATAGCTCATCACTGGCCAAAGCATCATATATACCATTAGCTGCGGTGTAGAATCCTTCTTTGCTGGCAAATACCTGTGCGGCAGTCTGCTTATCACTTGGAGTAACATCCAGATAGTCGTCACAAGAAGCAAAGAAGCACGCGCCAAAGAACAAGAGGCAAGCGGTAATTCCACCTAATACCTTATTCATATATTTTGTATTCATCTTTATTTCTTCTTTTAAGGTTATCAATTAGAAATTCAGCGAGATACCAGCCTCGATGGTGCGAGCATAAGGATATTTTGTACCACGTTCTGCACGGATGGTAGAAAGACGGAAGAGATCACGTGCATCTGCGAATATTCTTAGACTACCCAGTCCGAGACGTTTGATCCAACTGTCGCTGAAGAACTGATATTCCAGGTGGACAGACTCCAAGGTCAGGGTCTTCTCATTCTGGATAAAACGAGAGGTCATGGGTGACGGGTTCTGGTCGCGTACATCCTTAAAGGGAACGATGTCACCGGCCTTGTGCCAGCGCTCATAGAGGGCGCGACGGTCCTGATTGAAGTAGAAATCGATATTCTCTACCTTATTCCATAGTGCTGTATTGAATACATCGGCACCTAACTGATAACGGAAGTTCACTGAGGCAGTAAGTCCACCGTAGGTGAATGATGTGCCGAGCACACCCTCCAGGTCTGGTCGGGTATTACCGCACACCTGCTCATTATCATAGTTATAGTCGTATGTATAGTTTCCGTTCAAGTCATAGAATAATTCCTTACCTGTTGATGGGTCGATACCTGCCGACTTCACTACCCAGATATCCTCAGGGTCGGCACCGTCGAAATAACGGGTAGTACTGCTTCCACGACCGCTGTTATTGAAAGCATCGAGCTTGTTGCCGATACCGTCGATCTCATTGGTCTGTGTTCGACCGGTAGCACGGATGCTCCACATGATACGCTTCTCAAGATTACGAAGGATATAATACTGTGCGGTGAAGGTGAGACCTTGTGAGGTCTGCTTGCCGGCATTGGAGAAATAACTGGTGGTACCTGATGACAGCGGCATGGTAATACCGATGAGCAGCGGGTCGGTCACCTTATGATAGTAGTCAACGGTGAACGATACACGGTTGTTGAACATCGTCAGGTCAAGACCCACGTTCTTATCCTGTGTGATCTGCCACTTCAGATACGGGTTACCGATCTGGTCTGCCAATGCACCGATACCGAAATAGTTGAGTGTTCCTGATGCCAGGGCATAGGTAATAAGTGTACGTCCGGAGTCGAAGCTCTGGTTACCCGGGTTACCCCATGATCCACGCAGCTTGAAGTAGTCGATCCACTTGAAATTGTTCTGGATAAACGGCTCCATGTGGATGTTCCAACCCAGACCTACTGACCAGGTGGTGTTCCACTTAGCGGTGCTACCGAAGACACTTGAACCGTTCTCACGCAGAGAGAAGTCCATCAGGTAACGGTCCTTGAAGGCATAACCCAAGTTCAGGTAGCCATTGACCGAACGGCTGATAGCGTCCTTGTAATAGGGTACGCCATCCTCCTTATATCCTGCAGCGAATGATGGTTTGGTAAAGTCACCGGCAGGAAAACCTTCGGCGGTATAGCCTTCTGCCGTTGACTTGGTGTGATAGATATCACCACCGATCACGGCGTTGAGACGGTGAACGTCGGCAAACAGTTTGGCAAAGGTCAAACTGATATCACCCTCGTACGACAAGACATTCGTATTGGTCTTGGTATATTCACCGCGCTTACCGTTTTGTTTATTCAATATCTGGTTGGTATTCTCTGGAGAGGTGAAGATATCCACAGCATCAGTATCATAGGTCACGCCAAAACGGGCACGTGCCTTCCACATCTCGTTGGGTGTCCACTCTGCCTGGAAGTGGTTGCTGATAGTAAGATCGTTGCCATGGTTACGGCTGTTCAGGGATGCGTTATACAGCGGATTGGCCATCTTCACATCATCACTATACTCCAGCCACGGTGTCAGCATACCCTCATCATCATAGATGCGGTAATAGGGATTCGCACTCACGTATTCCTGGAATTCCACCAACGGATTATTGTAGCTGGCATTGCTGAGTGAGAACTTATTAGAGAACTGGAATTTCTTCACACGATAGATCATGTCGAGGTTGCCTCCGAATACCTCACGGTCGGATCCCTTCATCACACCGGTGTTACCATTATACATACCGCCGATGCCGAACATGAAGGTCTCCGAACCACCCTGCACATACAGGGAGTGCTTCTGGTTGACACCCACACGAACAGGCTGTGCCAGCCAATCGGTGTTCACACCCTGTGCCACAGAGTTCAGTCGTGCATAGTAAGCCTCTGTCAGGCTGATGGCGGTTGCCGTCTGGTTAGGTGTTTCCACGATATCGGGATCATAACGCCCAGACAGACGCTCAAACTCCGTCTTCTCGGTAGCGTCCATCATGTCGTAGCTCGACAGATCGGGCACCGTCACGTTGAAGTTACCGGTGTAGCTCACCTGCAGCTGTCCTGCCTTGGGTTTTACGGTCTCTACAACAACGACACCGTTGGCAGCCTTCGAACCGTAGATAGCGGTGGAGGCGGCGTCCTTCAGGATGGTGATACTCTCGATACGGTTGATATCGAGGTCGTTGATGGCCTGGAGCGAACTCTCGAAACCGTCGAGGATAAACAAAGGCTGGTTGGGGTCGGTGGCCAACTCATCACGCTGTCCGAGCATAGATGACTTACCACGGATCTCCATGTTTGGCAGACGGTTCGGGTCACTACCGAACTGTGTATCCTCGATGATGGCAAATGCCGGGTCGAGGGTCTTCAGTGACTGGAGCACGTTGCTGGTACCCATGTCCTTCAGTTCCTTGGCCGTATAGGTAGCGGCAGAACCGGTGAAGCTCTCTTTCTTACGGGTGAAGATACCGGTGACCACGACCTCTTCCAACTGGGTGTCGCTACCCATCACCACATCCTTCTGTACAGCTCCTTGGCCACCGGGGATTGTCACATACTGTGTCTTCATTCCCACGTAGGTCAGTTTGATGTCACAGGTCTCTGATGGGATCTTAAAGGTGTAGAAACCGTTGGCGTCTGTCACGGTGCACACACGGGAGTCACCGATACAGATAGGCACACCGACGAGCACTTCACCGTTCTCATCTTTCACATAACCACTGATCGTACGGTTACGGTTGTCACTCAACTTACGGTAGATGGTGATGACACGTCCGTCGATGTCAAAAGTACAGTTCTGCGGGCCCAGCACTCTGTTGAGCACGTCTTTCACAGCCTCGTTGTTAGCTGTGACATTCACCCGCTTGAGGGTCTTCGACAGATCACTGCTGATCACGAAGTTGTAACCTGTCTGTTTCTTAATCTGTGAGAACATCTGTTCCACAGTAACGTTCTGCAGCGAGAGAGTAACCCTGTCACTCTTCACCTGAGTCGTTTCTGCCTTGACTGATATCGGGAAGAAGGCTGGCGCCAGTCCGATCATCACCGCCAATGACAGTTGTAGTACACGTTTCTTGGTTTTGTAATGTTGCATACTTACAATTGTTTTGATTAATAATATGATGTGTTAAATTTTAAATGCGATTTAAAATTTAAAATGGATAATTGAAAATTGATAATTGAAAATTTTCCATTCTTCACTCTTCATTCTTCACTCTTCACTTTCTTATCACGATCTTGCTTCCTCTCACTTCGCTCTCCAGGCCCATCGCCATGTTCAGGCCCTTGATGATCGGCTCGATACCGCCATAGCGGTCGAACTCACCGGAGAACAGCAGGTCCTTCAGATTGTTGCTCTCATACGTCACCTCCATGTTATACCACCGTGCGATGACATCCATGAGCTTGCTCAGCGGCATATCGTAGAAAGCGAAGGTACCGGTGTTCCATGCCACATACGGCTCGGTATCCACCTGTGTGATGGACACATGACGGTCACTGCTCGAGAGCACCGCCATCTCACCCGGCTGCAGCATCTTCTCCATACCGTCCACCGGCATCACGCTCACCTTACCGTTGACGAGCACCACGGCCGTCAGGCTCCCTGTTGACGCTTCGCGTCGATGTCGCTCAATCGCAACATTCCCGTTCCCTTTAACGTTAACGTTCTCTACCCTCGTATTCACATTAAATTCCGTGCCGTGAACCGTCACATCACCGTTGGGAGTGTGCACCACGAAGGGACGACTCTTATCCTTCGCCACCATGAAATAGGCTTCTCCGTCCAGGATCACATCCCTGGCATTGCCATGGAACTTCTCCGGATAGATCAGCTTACTATTATAATTAAGGTGTACGACGGTCTTATCGTCTAACGTCACCCAGAACTCCTTATCATGATGAGTGGTGAGGCGTGTGGCAGCCAACAGCTCCTCCACCACATCCTCATCGATGGCATACTGCTCGAGCTCCTCCTGGATGACAGCCACCTGCTGCTTGTCGGCAACGGCCAACTCACTGAGCTTCTCGATCTTTGCCTCCTGCTTACCGCTCTCCTCACTCATGCGCATAGCCTGCTCTATCTCCTGTGAGAGCACAGGCGGTGTCACCTTCGTATAGTCGGTATACCACCATCCGCCGACACCCATGGCCACGACGGCCACGGCGACAGCAGCATAACGTATGATCTTGCGCCAGGGAGCGTGTAGATTAACCGTCATTGTGGTGGTGTCTTCCATCTTCGTATGAGCCAGGAACTGCTCCCATGCCTGCTTCGTGTCGATAGCGGCATAGCGCTCATATTCCTCCTTCGTAATCTCCTGATGGATCATCTGCTGGAAAAGAGCCTCGTTGGCAGCGTCCTTCCGACGCCATTCCTCCAGCCTCTCTTCCTCCTCATCGTTGATAATCCCCAACAATCGACGGACTATCAAAATATCATAATAATTACCCATAATCTAAAAAAACGTTTACCATAAAGCACGTTTAAAAGAAAAAAGGGGTACAAAAATATTAAAAAAGTGAAAAGCGAAGAAGAAGAAGAATAAGTGAAG